>JAUIIK010000196.1 GCA_030431755.1 Chloroflexia bacterium | reverse complement strand
ATCGAGCAGGCGCAAGCCTTCTTCGTCCGTTTGCGCCGTCGTTACGATTGACACTTCGAGCCCGCGCACCTTGTCGATACTGTCGTACTCGACCTCGGGAAAGACGATCTGCTCGCGCATCCCCAGGGTGTAGTTGCCGCGCCCGTCAAATGAGTTGGGTGAGACGCCGCGGAAGTCACGAATACGGGGCAACGCCGCGTTCGTCAACCGGTCGAAGAATTCGTACATGCGCGTGCCACGCAATGTGACCTTCGCGCCAATGGCCATGCCCTCGCGCAACCGAAACGCCGCGATCGACTTCTTCGACCGGGTGATGATCGGCCGCTGCCCGGTGATCGCCGCGAGGTCTTCGACTGCCGCGTCGAGCGCCCGGTTGTTCTGAATTGCTTCGCCTAGGCCGATGTTCACGACGATCTTGTCGAGCTTCGGAACTTCGAAGTCGTTCGAATAGGCGAACTCGCGCCGCATTGTCGGGCGGATCTCTTCAACATATCGCTCTTTGAGGCGTGATACTGTCGCCGTCATCTCATAGTCTCCCCGTGCGATTCTGCGCTAATCGACGTCCGGCCGCGGAATAGCGGCGTCGCAAATCCGGCAATAGCGCTCTTTGACGCCGCTGTCATTCATGCGGAAACCCACCCGCACCGGCTGGTCGCACGACGGGCAGATCAGCATCACGTTTGAACGGTCGAATGGCGCTTCCGACTCAATGATGCCGCCCTGGGCGACGCCCTGCTGGCGCGGCACGTGGCGCCGGACAACGTTCGCACCGTCGACGATGACCTTGCCGTCCTTATGAATATTGCGGCGAATGCGTCCGATGACGCCCTTGTCGCGTCCTCGGATCACGAGAACCTGATCGCCAGTTAGCAGTTTCGATGCCATGTTTCTTTGTCTCTCCGTATCAGCTTGCCGCCTGGCGGGGCTTACAAGGTCTCCGGCGCAAGCGACACGATCCGCATGAAGTTGCGCTCACGCAGTTCGCGGCCCACCGGGCCGAAGATGCGTGTGCCGCGTGGATTGCCTTGCGGATTAATCAACACCGCCGCGTTGTCATCGAAGCGGATACGCGATCCGTCCTCGCGCGAGTACTCTTGCGCTGTCCGCACAACGACGGCGCGCACGACCTCGCCCTTCCGCACACCACTGCGTGGCTGCGCGGCCTTGACCGACCCAACAATGATGTCGCCGACACTTGCATACTTGCGGCCGGAGCCCCCCAGCACACGGATGCACAGCAGCTCCCGGGCGCCAGAGTTGTCGGCAACATGCAGCCGTGATTCTGACTGAATCATGCTTCTTCGCTCTCTTCCGCGGGACGCCCTATTGGTCCAGGCGCTCTGCGCGCTCGACAATCTCGTACACAACCCAGCGCTTCAGCCGGCTACGCGGCCGGGACTCCTCGATCCGCACAATATCGCCAATGATGCACTCATTGTTCTCGTCGTGCGCGTGGAACTTCTTCGTGCGCGCGACGGTCTTGCGATAGAGCGGATGACGTCGCCGGTTCTCGACAGCGACAACGACGGTCTTATCCATCTTGTCGCTGACGACGACCCCCACTTTGGTCATCCTGCGCGTCTTGGCAGGAGCTTCTGTCTCAACCATCAAACTTCCTTCAGCCTCCCTCGGCGGGTCGGTGAACTAGTCGCCAGTCTCGGCAAGTAGCTCGGAGACCTCCGCCGCAATCTCCCGCTCACGTTGAATCGTTCGAATGCGCGCGATATCGCGCCGAATGTGCCAGATGCGCCGCGTATCCTGGAGTCGCCCGACAGCGCGGTCAAACCGCAGCTGCCGCCACTCCTCGCGGATCTCGTCCAGCCGTTCAATCAGTTGCTCGTCCGACATCAGCCGGAGCTCGCTTGCTCTCATCGTTAGTCTCCTGCCGCCACGGTATCGCTACCGGAAATCGCGCGGCCGGTGACTTCACGCGCCACGATCTTGGTGCGCATCGGCAGCTTCATCGCGGCACGCCGTAGCGCTTCGCTCGCGACATCCTCCGGGACGCCTGCCAGCTCGAACATGATCCGACCTGGCCGCACGACGGCGACGTGGTACTCCGGATTGCCTTTGCCCTTACCCATACGGGTCTCAGCCGGCTTCTGCGTCACCGGCTTGTCCGGGAAGATCCGAATCCAGACCTTACCGCCACGGCGAATGTAGTTCGTGATCGCGCGTCGGGCGGCCTCGATCTGCCGACCGGTCACCCAGCCTGCGTCGAGCGCCTGGATGCCGTAGTCGCCAAAGGCCACGGAGTTACCGCGCTGCGCCTTGCCGCGCATCTTGCCGCGGAAGACCTTCCTGTGTTTCTCGCGTCGTGGCATCAACATGTGTCAGCCTCCGCCTGCTTCAAACTCGACTAAGACGATGTCAGCGCCGCAATAGCAGCTTCGGCTCGCTCCATGACTTCCTTCTCCCGCTCCGGAAGAATGTCGCCACGGTAGATCCAGACCTTGACGCCGATCTGACCGTAGGTCGTCGGCGCGTGGACACTGGCGAAGTCAATGTCGGCACGGAGCGTGTGGAGCGGCACGCGACCGTCCATCTCAACCACTGCCCGTGACATCTCAGCGCCACCGAGACGGCCACCGAGGCGAATCTTGACGCCCTCGGCCCCTCGGCGCATCGCCTGGCCAACGGCATGCTTCATCGCGCGCCGGTAGGACACACGCCGCAGCAGCTGCTCGGCGATAGACTCCGCCACCAGGCGAGCGTCCAGCTCGGGCACCTTGATCTCCTCGATCTTCAGATGCACACGAGTCCCCAGCTCCGCTTCGAGCAGGTGCCGCAGGCGCTCGACGTTGGAGCCCTGCTTGCCGATCACAATGCCCGGCTTCGACGTGTCGATCGTGATCTCGATGCGGTTGGCAGAGCGCTCGATGTACACGCGAGAGATCCCGGCCCGCGTCAGTTCGCGCTCGATCAGATCCCGAATGAAGAGATCTTCATGCAACTGCTCGGTGTAGTTACGCTCCGCATACCAGTTGGAATCCCAGGTGTGGACGCCCCCGAGCCTGAAGCCGATTGGATTTACTTTGCGACCCATTAGTCGTCCTCTCCCCGTTCTCCGAGTACCACGGTCAGGTGGCTAGTGCGCTTGAGGCGCCGGTTGACCCGGCCACGCGCGCGGGCGCGCCAGCGGCGGTAGGTCTGGCCCTCGTCTGCATAGATTTCTTTGATGAACAGGTCGTCCGGGTCGAGATCGTAGACGTTCTCGGCATCGGCCTGCGCTGCACGAATCGTCCTGGCAACCTCGCTGGCGCTCTTGTTCGGCGTGAAATTGAGTATTGCGAGCGCTTCCTCGACGTCCTTGCCACGGACGAGGTCAACGACCAGCCGCATCTTCTGCGCCGAGGTCTGGATGCGCCTATTTCTGGATTTGATCTCAACCATCTCGGTTCCTCCCCGAATCCGCTACCAGGCTACGCCCGGCGGGTCTGCCGGTCCGCGTCCCGGCCATGTCCGCGGAATGTGCGGGTCGGCGCGAACTCACCCAGCTTGTGACCGACCATGTTCTCAGTCACGAACACCGGAACATGCCGACGGCCATCGTGAACGGCGATCGTATGGCCGACCAGATCAGGAAAGATCGTCGACGCCCGCGACCATGTGCGCACTACGCGCCGGTCGCCCGACTCGTTCATCTGCTGCACTCGCTGGAGCAAACGCTCCTGAATCCACGGTCCCTTTTTTGAAGATCTAGCCACGCTTCCCCCTGTGTAGAGTGTCCAAATGCAATGCGTCTAGCGCCGGCGACCGCGTCGGCGCACGATGTACTGGTCGGTCCGCTTGTTCTTGCGCGTTCGATAGCCCTGGGCCGGCTTACCCCACGGCGTCTTGGGCTGCCCGCCAATTGGCGCTTTGCCCTCACCGCCGCCATGCGGGTGGTCTGCCGGGTTCATCGCGGAGCCACGTACCGTCGGGCGGCGGCCCATGTGCCGCGCCCGCCCGGCTTTGCCGATCACGACGTTCGCGTGGTCCAGGTTGCCTACCTGACCGAGCGTCGCCCGGCAATCCAGCAGCACCATGCGGTACTCGCCCGAAGGCATCCGCAACTGCGCGTAGTCGTCGACCTTCGCCATCAGCTGCGCGCTGGCGCCCGCGGCCCGCACAAGCTGGCCGCCCTTGCCGGGGTACAGCTCGACATTGTGGATCGCGGTGCCGAGCGGGATATCGCGCAATGCCAGCGCGTTGCCCACCCGAATCGGCGCTTCGGGCCCCGAGACGACCATGTCGTCCACTCGCAGGCCCACCGGCGCAAGGATGTACCGCTTTTCGCCGTCGACGTAGTGCAGCAGCGCGATCCGGGCTGTGCGATTCGGGTCATACTCGATTGCCGCAACTCGCGCTGGCACGCCGTCCTTGTCACGCCGGAAATCAATCTTCCGGTAGTAACGCTTGTGACGACCGGCCTGATGGCGGACGGCGATCTTGCCGCCAGAGCGCCCGGAGTGCTTCGGGAGAATCTCGATCAGACTCTTCTCAGGCTCGTGCTTGGTAATGTCGGCATTGTCCAGCACGATCATGCCCCGTCGACCAGGAGATGTCGGCTTGTATCTGCGTGTTGGCATAACTTGCTTCCTCTATCCCCTAAATATCGCCAAAGATATCGATTGTATCACCGGGCACCAGCGTCACTATCGCCTTCTTCATCGCGCCAATTCTGCCGTACTGCAGGCTCCGCTGGGCACGGTAGACGCGCCGGCGCTTGGGCTTCTTGATGTGCGTGTTGACGCTCTCGACCTCGACATCGAAAATGCGCTCGACGGCGTCCTTGATCTGCTTCTTGTTCGCGTTCATCGCGACCTCGAAGACATACTGGCCGTAAGGCGTCAGGTCGGTGCTCTTCTCGGTAATGATCGGGCGAATCAGAACCTCGGTGTGGTGCAGTGCAGGCATCGCTAATTCGCTCCCCAGAGTTCATGGATCGTCTCGACCGCTTCGGTCGTCAAGAGCAGCCGCTCATGCGTCAACACATCATGCACGTTGACGTATCCGGCCCGGATGATCTTCACCTCGCCGAGGTTGCCGGCGGCGCGATAGACGGACTCCCAGTCGCCGTCGCGACCAATTACGATCAGCGTGCGCCGCTCGTTGACGGGCAGGTCGGCGAGTAGATCGCGCATCGCCCGTGTGCGGGGTTCGAGCTCGCCGAGCCCCTGAATGACGACGAGGCCGTCGCTTGCCGCTTTGGCTGATAGCGCCGAGCGAATGGCAAGGTGGCGCATCTTCTTCGGCATCTTCTTGGTGTAGGACCGCGGGTGCGGGCCAAAGACCACACCACCAGTGCGCCAGATCGGCGAACGTGTCGAGCCGTGGCGCGCCCGGCCGGTGCCCTTCTGTCGCCACGGCTTGCGGCCACCGCCGCGCACCTGCGAGCGGGTCTTTGTATCGTGCGTGCCCAGACGCCGGTTGGCCTGCTGACGCACATGCGCCTGGTGCATGATCGGAACGTTCGGCTCGATCATGAAGACCGAGTCGTCGAGCTCCTCGCTGCCAACCTCCGCGGCTTTGGTGTCGTAGACGGTAACTTTCACCGATCTTCTCTCTCTCGCAGCTTCTGCGTCTAGCGGGACGCCGCGCCGGCTTTGACGGCGTGACGCACGAACACCAATCCGTCGGTCGCTCCAGGCACGGAACCTTTCACCAGCACGAGATTCTTCTCATCGTCGACGTGCTTGACATCGAGATTCAACACCGTCTTCGTCTCGTTGCCCATGCGGCCGGCCATGCGCATCCCCTTGAAGACGCGCCCGGGCGTTGCGCTGGAGCCGATCGAGCCCGGCGCGCGATGGCGGTCCGACTGACCGTGTGTCGCGGGCCCGCCACTGAAGCCGTGGCGCTTCACGACACCCGCGAAGCCTTTGCCTTTAGAAGTGCCGGTAACGTCGACCTTCTGGCCGGGCTCGAAGATCGAACAGTTGATGACCTGCCCAACCTCGAATTCATCGACATCCTCCGAGCGGACCTCGCGCAGATAGCGCATCGACGATCCGGCCGCGCGCTGGTGACCGCGCTGCGGGCTGTTCAGCCGTTTGCTCTCCTCAAACCCGAGCTGCACCGCCGCGTATCCGTCGCGATCATCCGTGCGGATCTGCGTCACGACGCAGGGTCCGACACGTAGCACCGTCACCGGCACGACTGTGCCGTCCTCTTCAAATATCTGGGTCATCCCCAGTTTTCTCGCCAGTAACCCCTGTACCATTGGCTCTTCCCTTTACTCCGGGTGGTGGCGCAGATACGTTCTCCGTACCCGATCCCACACTGAGAGCGTTGTACGCTATTCCGAATTCTCGCCTAGAGCTTGATCTCGATATCGACGCCCGCCGGCAGGTTCAGCCGCATGAGCGCGCGAATCGTCGAGTGGCTCGGCTCCAGCACATCGATCAGGCGCTTGTGCGTCCGAATCTCGAAGTGCTCCTGCGAATCCTTGTCGATGAACGGTGAACGAATCACCGTAAACTTCTGGATTCGGGTCGGGAGCGGCACGGGTCCGGCCACCTTTGCCCCGGTGCTCTCGGCTGTCTCGACAATCCGCCGGGCAGACTGATCGAGGATCTTGTGGTCGTATGCTTTCAGGCGAATCCTGATCTTCTGCGTCGGTCGCCGTGTCGCCATTGTCGCTCCCTGTCTCCCGCACTCGGCCTATTGCCGAGCGTTGTGTGCTCTACTCGATGACGGAGGTGACGACGCCTGCGCCAACCGTCCGGCCACCTTCACGGATCGCAAAGCGCAACCCGTCCTCGATCGCCACCGGCTGGATCAGCTCAATCGTCATCTCCACATTGTCCCCCGGCATCACCATCTCCAGATCACTGGAGAAGTCAATCGCTCCGGTCACATCCGTCGTCCGGATGTAGAACTGCGGCCGATAGCCCCGGAAGAAGGGGGTGTGCC
>JAUIIK010000035.1 GCA_030431755.1 Chloroflexia bacterium | reverse complement strand
CGGCACGACTGGCCTGACCAACAGTGTCGACATGAGCGCGAAGATCATCGAAACCCGCGAAAGGGAACGGGCCCGCATAGCCCAGAACCTCACCGACGGCGCCGCCCAGGTGATGTCGAACGTCGTATTGCGTACACAGATCCTCGAGCGCGTCGTCGAGGTTGCGCCGGACCAGCTCGTGCAGGAGCTCGAGGACCTGGAGCGGCTTGCGGCCGACTCGCTGCTCGACATTCGGCGTTCAGTGTTCGAAATGCGCCCGATGGTAATCGACGAGCTGGGCCTCGTGCCGACGCTGCGTCGCTACTCATCCGACTTCTCACGCGAGACTGGCTCGAAAGTCGCGGTCAGCGGTGTAGAACGCGAGGAGGGCCTTGACGGCCATCTCAGGATCGCGCTGTTCCGGCTGATCCAGGGCGCGCTCGCGGCCGTCGTAACCCCGATGCTCGGCACCGAGGTTGAGATCTCCGTGCAGCTGGAAGACGCGCAGCTCGTTGTGCGCATTGACGCAACGACCGTCGACGCGCGCGGGCAGAATCGCCTCAGCCACTACGTCGAGGATGAGTACACCAACGACACGCTGGACCTCATTGGCGCGTCGCTGCAGCGCGAGACGCTGCAAGAAGGCGAGCGACTGGGCATCATTGTGCCGATCGCTGCATAGAGAGCCTTCGTACCCAGCAGACACCACAGTAGAACCACGTCGCGCCCGGCCTATGCCGGGCGCGTTTTGCGTCTTTGGCGGGGGTACCGGGACCAGCATGTCCGATCGTACTTTTGGCGCGTAGTACTAGCGTCGATAGGGCTCCGGGGCCTATGCACTATTCCAGTATCGGTGCCCCCGGCATACAGTAATAAACGTCAGCGGCACACACCGCCGGCCCCGAACCGGGAAGTGACCCAGCCAGGTACGGGAACAATCATTCGGGTCGAGTTTTATCGCAGTGATCGTGCGCCGATACATCTATCAATTCCGGCGCACCGAAAGGAGCCCACAGTGGTTCAGTATCTCATGGCTCAGCTGAACGCCCGCCGCGACGAAGAGGGCCAGGGCCTCGTCGAGTACGCGCTGATCATCGCCCTCGTCGCCGTTGTCTGCGTGATTGCGCTGACGACCCTCGGTGGCAACGTCTCTAGTACTCTCGACTCGATCGCCGGCAGCATCGGCGGCAGCTAAGCCCCAAGGCTTATTCCGAGATCCCAGGGGCGTCCACACAGTCCCCTGGGATCTCGTTTACCTGTCGCGTCAGATGATTGGACAAACGATGGATCGTCACATGACACGTTTGGCAATCGAAGGACAGGGACTCGTTGAATACGCGCTGATCATTCTTCTAATTGCGCTAGCCGTGGTTGGCGCATTGACTGGCGCGGGCACAGCACTCGGCAACTCGCTCACCAACAGCGCAGGCATCTTCCCATAGGAGGCCTTAGCAAACGTAGCGCAATGCTGAAATAGTCAATTGACTCACCAGTCACTTGGCTACAGTGATCAGTAACCCACCGTCCATCGGTAAACCATAATTGTGCAGTAATTCTTCGGCCTCCGGGACCATCCCGGGGGCCATTGCTCGTTGAATGCGTGAAGTGAAATCTACCGAACGCCAAACACGTCCTTGACCTTCGAGAAGAATCCCCGCTCTGCCGGCATCACCGCTTCGCCAAGTTCTTCGCTAAGCTGCTCGAACAGCTCGCGCTGCCGGCCGTTCACGTCGTGCGGGATGACGACGTGGACGGTGACGAGCTGGTCGCCGCGTGTGCCTCCGCCGACGTCGGGGACACCCTTGCCACGCAGCCGGAACTGCTGTCCTGGCTGCGTGCCGGCCGGGACTGTCATCGCAACATCACCGTCGACCGTTGGGATCTCCAGCTCGGCCCCGAGCGTCGCCTGGGCAACATTGACCGGCAAGTCGAAGTGGATATGCCGTCCGCTCCGCTTGAGCGTAGCGTGCTCCTCGACCTTCAGGCTCACGAGCAAGTTGCCTGGAACCCCGTCTCGGATCTGCTCGCCCTGGCCCGTCAGACGCAGCACGGACTGATCGTCCACCCCAGCCGGCACGGCAACATCCAACGTGGTCTTTCGCGTGACTCTGCCGCGCCCGCTGCAGGTGCTGCACGGGTCAGTTATCAGCACGCCCTCGCCGCCACAGCGGTCGCACGGCATGGCCGTAACGACCTGGCCAAGGATCGTCTGCTGCACGCGCCGCACTTCGCCGCTACCGTTACATTGCGAACAGCGCGCCGGCTCCGCGCCATCCTGCATCTTTGTCCCGTGGCAGTCCTGGCACGGCTCGAAGCGAGTGAACGACAGTTCTTTCTCCGTGCCAAAGACCGCCTCGTGAAATGTTAAGTCCAGCGACGCTCGCACATCTGTGCCACGCGGTACGGTGCGCTGCCGTGATTGACGCCCGAAGCCGCCGAAGAACGACTCGAAGATGTCGCCGAACGGAGACTGTCCACCGAAGCCGAATGGATCGCCTGCCGACCGTCCGCCGCCCTCGAATGCAGCGTGGCCAAAGCGGTCATACGCTGACCGGCGATCAGTGTCGTTGAGGACTTCGTAGGCCTCGTTCACTTCCTTAAACTTGTCCTCGGCGTCCGGGGCCTTGTTGACGTCCGGATGGTACTGCCGGGCCAGCCGCCGGTAGGCCCGGCGGATGTCACTGGAGTCGGCCGAGCGGTCGACACCCAAAACCTCATAGTAGTCACGCTTGACAGACATCAGTAGCTAGTCCTGAGAATTCGTATCCTTGGTGAAAATCGACACGGCCGGGACGCTCATCCGCTCCGGCCGCTTCAAAATGATAGCACTCGCCAGCGCGACGAACGGCCGTGGTCGCCGTAGCCTGGGCCGCAACGCCGACACGCCGCAGAGATCGGCGCACGAAAGGACCCGACGTGTCAGAGTCGAGCATCAAGCGCATTATCGACTGGAGCGAGGTCGACTGGCTCGTGCGATCTATCGTGCGGCGCGTGCCGATCGAGCCATACGACGTCGTGCTCGTCATCACCCGCGGCGGCATGGTGCCGGCGTGCCTGATCAGCGAGCGCCTGCACCTCCGCAATATTATGGTTGCTGCGGTGCAGTTCCACACGCGCGACGGCGGCAGCCTCGACGAACCGGTGTTTTGGCAGTTCCCCGACGACGATCTCTTGCGCGACAAGTCCGTCGTGATCGTCGATGACGTCTGGGATAGCGGCCGCACCGCAGTCGCCGTCCGAGACCGCGTGCGTAGCATCGCAGCCCACGCCGACCTCGTGGTCTTGCATTACAAGCCGGAAAGCTCGCAGTTCCCCGAGCAACGCCCCGACATCTACGGCGAGCTGACCCGCGACTGGATCATCTATCCCTGGGACGAGGTTGAGAATTCAACACCGTAGTCTGCGGCGGCCGCGCGCGCATCATCGAGGCTCGCCAGCACACGGTGCGCCGCAGAGAGGTCAACTTCGCGCTCACCTGGGTCGTCCGGCACGGCAAAGCACAGCGCCCCGGCCGCGACCGCTGCGGCAACGCCCTGTGGCGAGTCTTCCAAGACCAACGATCGCTCAGGCTGCACCCCGAGCAGCCTGGCCGCGGTCTGGAATGTCTCCGGATGCGGTTTGCCGTGGCACACCTGATCACCGGTCACTTCCACAGTGAATACATGCTGAATTGCCGCGCTCTCAATTGCCAGGTCAACGTAGACTCGGTGTCCTGAGGTCGCCAGCGCCGTCGGGATTCCGTGCCGTCCCAACCATGCAAGCAAATCGACAGCTCCGGGTTTCGCCTGGATACGACCGGGAATCATCTTGAAGAAGATTGCATCGCGCTCGCTTGCAACTTCGGCCGCCGTCAGCGGCAACTCTAGTTCGCGGGCGACCAGCTCGGCGGAATCCACCAAACGAGTACCATACATCCGCCGCTTCAAGTCGCTTGTCAACGACCGCCCGTAGCAGGCGACAAACGCATCCCAGGCGGCATACTGCACCGGCTCGGAGTCGACGAGGAGGCCGTCGAGGTCGAAAATCACGGCATCGATCCAGCGCACGGCACTCATCGCAAACGAAGCTGGAACAGGAGGCCCGCGCGCAACTGGGCCGCACGCAACAAGGCAGGCGCTGCCATCAGCACGTATGCCCGGCCCTCAAGGCCATCAATGAGCCACTGGTCAATACCACGCGCTCCGACGAACGCTCCGCACAACGCCCCGGTGATTGCGCCCGTCAGATGCGTTGCGCCGCCACCGGTGAAGGCGACAGCGAGAGCCTGGTCGAGGTCGCCGTCAGCGAGCACCACAGCATGCAGCGCTCGCGGCACTACTGCTTCGACTGTTGAGGACACCTTCGACGGCGCGCCATTGCGGAGCGCGCGGGCCACGCCATCTTCGTCAATCATGCTCAGCACTTCACCGACGAGCATCTGGAGCGGGACCTCATCGCGCACCAGCAGCCTGACAGCGTGGGCGACCGCCAGCGCGCCGTTGACAACCTCCGGCTCGCCATCGGTAAGCAACACCGAGCGCATGACCTCACGCGTAATCAAGGCAATGTTCATGTCCGAGAGCGCGTGCGTGAGCGCCACGGGAATGGCCCGCGCGGCCGGACCAGCGTATTGGACCGACGGACTTCCGCCACCGGCCAGGAAGTCTTCGTGCTCAACGGCCCAGCGGATCGCATTGATCTCGCGCTCGTCGGCAAGATACGGCGATTGGCCAGCGGCGTTCTCGAACCGATAGAGCGCCAACTCCGGATCGACAAAGCCGTTCGACGTCGTCAGCGTTTCCACCAAGCACAGCGCCAGCTCGGTATTAAGACTGAATTGACCTGTCGGTACCGCTGCACTGCGCGCGTCCGCCGGCCGATCAGCGAAATTGAGCCCGGCCTCACCTGCGCGGTTCACCACGAATGCACGCGGGACGCCAAGCGCATCGCCAATGGCCATACCGAGCAAGCACCCGGTAAAGCGTTCTTCGAATGTCGTGTCTGCGCCATGCGCGGGCATATCCATGGCTAGATTCTGACACATGGCGCCGTCGGTTCACCCGCCCATATGCTCGATTGACAGGTACATTCGAAGTCTCTAGACTGCGACGTCATCAATACGCCTGAATCGAGGAACAATGGCTCACGATCCAACGACCTCGCGGACATCCCCCGACCGGGGGCTTGCCACTCGCGCTGTCCACACCGGGGAACGCCCGCCACAACCGCAATTCAGGCCGACCGTCACGCCGATCTATCCAGGTTCCACCTACGTCTACGACGATATCGAGGTCATGGACGCCGCGCTGGCCGGCGACGAGACGAAGTACGTCTATACGCGCTACGGGAATCCCACGACAACCGCGTTAGAAGAGGTCATCGCCAACCTGGAAGGCACTGCGACGGCGATTGGTTTCGCCTCGGGCATGGCCGCCGTCCACACCGCAATCATCTCCTCAATCGGGCCCGGCTCGACGATCCTCGCGACGCGCGACCTCTATGGCCACACCTTTGCGACCCTCCAGGATCACTTCAGCACCTGGGGCGTCAAGACGGAGCTCGTGGACTTTCTCGATCTGGAAGCGACAGCCGCAGCCATCGACGAATACTCGCCAGACCTGATTGTCTGCGAGACAATAACGAATCCGTTGATGAAAGTCACCGACGTACCGGCAATCGCGAGACTCGCGCGCGACGCGGATGCGACGCTGCTGGTCGACTCGACCTTTACGCCGCCGGTGCTCTACCGGCCGGCTGACGATGGTGCACACCTCGTCGTGCATTCGATGACGAAGTACATCGCGGGCCACGGCGACGTTACCGGCGGTATCGTGGCGACATCCCGCATGCGCCGCCGGCAGCTCGGCGACATGGCGAAACTCAATGGATCAGTCCTCGGGCCGTTTGAAGCCTGGCTCGCATTACGCGGCGTCAAGACCCTGCCGCTGCGCTACAAGCAGCAATGCCAGAATGCCCTGACCGTGGCGCAGGCGCTCGAAGCCAACCCACGTGTCGGACTCGTGAACTATCCGGGGTTGGAGGGCCACGCCAGCCACGCGACAGCAAAGCGCCTGTTCGGCGACCGGGGTTATGGCGCGATGATCTCATTCACGATCAAGGACGCGACGAAGGAGGATGTCTTCAACTACCTCGAAGCCCTCGAATTGATCATCCCGGCGACATCGCTCGGCGATATCTACACCCTGTCGCTCTATCCGGCGATGGCCTCGCACCGTTCGATGCCATTGGAAGACCGCGAGCAGATTGGTATCGGTGACGACCTCGTGCGCCTGTCGGTGGGTATTGAGGACGCCGGCGACATCATTGCTGACCTCGAACAGGCAATCCGTCGAGCCTCAGCCTAACGCTCGGCAACGACAGACAGCCGCAACGAAAGGACCATCACATGGCTGACTATGGCGATCCGCTGGTACTCGCAGACCTCTCCTGGCCGGAAGTTGATGCAATTCGCGACGACGTTGATATGGTGCTGATCCCTGTTGGCTCAAATGAGCAACACGGACCCAACCTGTCCTTGCGCATGGACATCACTGGCGCGACGGAGTTCTGCAAGCGCGCGGCGGCGATGCGGAATCCAAAGCTGATGGTGGCTCCGTCCATGCCCTGGGGCGTCTCCTATCACCACATGAATTTCCCGGGCACGATCAGCCTCTCGGCTGAAACCTTCGGCCAGATCCTCGTAGAGGTCGTTGGATCGCTGATGGACCACGGTTTCGAACGGTTCATGATTATCAACGGCCACGGCGGCAACATCGCGCCGCTGGGCAACGCTATCGTCCGCATCAACGAGGAGCTTGGACCGACCTTCGTCGGTTCGGCAGCGTACTTCAGCTTTGCCGACAAAGAGCTTGGCCCGAAGTTCTTCGAGAATGAGATAGTCGGCCATGCCTGCCAGATGGAAACGTCGGTCGCAATGTACCTCGCGCCGGAGATCGTCAAGAACGACACGCTCGCGGCGGGCGAGATGACCGATCTAACCTACGAGTTGCGCGGCGCGCTCCAGCAGTACGGGGTCAACGTGCCCTATCGCTTCGATGAGTACACCCGCAACGGAGCGCTGGGCGACGCCCGCAAGTCAACCTACGAAATCGGCGAAGCGCTGATGACCAGCGCACTCGACAACTTCGTGGCCTTTGCCGACGACATCATCGACTGGTCGCCAATCGAAGAAGCTGGCGAATAGTGTCGGGAGCCGCCGCCTGGCCCGCTGGACACAGGTCCGCGCTCGTTATCTCGATTGACGTCGATGGACCATATGGCGAGATTAACCACCACGGCGCAGACGACAGCTACTGGTGGTCGCAGGCCGAATACGATCTGCACGCCGGTATCTGGCGGCTCTTCGAGATCTTGCGGGATCGCGACGTCCAGGCATCATTCTGCTGGGTTGGCCGCAGCGTCGAGGATCGGCCCGACGCCGTCGAACGCGCCGAAGCAGACGGCCACGAACACGCCATCCACTCCTGGGACCATCGCTACTACGCGTCGATGTCATACGATGAGCAATTCGAGGACGCCGCCCGCACCATCGAGGCAATAGAGGCCGTAGCAGGCGTCAGGCCAGGCGGCCACAAGTCGCCCGCCTGGCGTTTCAACGACCACACCAGCAAGGTTGTCCAGGCGCTTGGCCTGGATTGGCAGATGGATTACGCTCGGGCGGACCTGCCCTGGATCGAACGTCCCGATCCCGCGGGCGCGCCACTCGTGCAGCTACCGCCATCGCGCTTCTATGACGACTACACCTACTTTGTCGATTGGACAGTGAATCCGCGCAACGCGGCGGAGTTCTGGCGCGACGATCTCGACATCCTGCGCGCCGAGGGCAAGCTCATGTGCCTCACGCTCCACCCCTGGGTCAGCGGCCGGCCCGGCCCATCAACGGCGCTCGCCAATCTCCTCGACTACGCAATCGGGGTGGGCGATATCTGGATCGCGCAGGCAGGCCATGTAGCTAAATGGTGGCTGGATCGCTCTGGTGAAGGCGACTGATTACTAGACAGCATCAGGTCCGTTTTAGGCAGCCGGCTGTAAATGCGTCGCAGATCGACTATTCGTTTGCGGTCGGCAGCTCGTGGACCAGCACACCGGCGGCGTCGTAGAGGTATGCCGTATCGCCGGTGTCATTCCACCAGCGGTTGCGCCGCCCCACATAGAGATCCGTCGCGGTGTCCTCGCCGCGCCACATGTGTACGCGCACCTCGGTCTGCGGCTCAAGGATGATGCTCGGGAACTCATACACATGCACTTCGCCGTCGTCGGTCAGACGCCAGCCTTCGAGGCCAACGGGGTGCGGTCCATTGTTTGCGATGACGACGTGCTCGCCGGTATCTTTCGAGCCATGGCTGACCGCAGCAACGACGACACCAGCGTCCGCGCCATCAACGATCAGGCCAATTGCTGCGCCGGACTCCCCGTCATCTTTCAGCGCCTCTTCGACCGGATAGTCTGTCGCCGTGAACACGACTGATTCACCAGCGACGCCACCCTCGACAGCCATTGTCTGCTCAACGTCACGTGGCGCGACGAAGACAGGCGCCTGTCCATGGCGTAGCACCTCCATGGCCGGCGGCGCTTTGGCGTCGATCGGGGCTTCTTCGGGAACGCCGGCCAACCGCCGCGGGCGCGACCCGATCGTCGGAATGTAGACGCCGCCAGCGCGGGCCGTCGACCACCCGACGATCCAACGATAGGCTCCAAACATCAGGATGATTCCCAAGACTCCGCCGGCAATCGCCCAACCCACTGCGGCCTCCTTCTACTGACCGGTAAGCTCTACCGGGAGGGAATCGTCCCATAAAACGCGGCATCGGGCAACTAACGCTGCACAACGGGACTACAATCGCGTGCAGAAAGCAGCAACGATGACCTCGACGACAGATCAGGAGGGCACGGCCAGTGGGGCCAGATAGACACGGAAATCTCGTGCTTACGAACGGCCGCGTGATGACCGGCGGCTACGACGAGCGCGGCGCAAGCGCGGTGGCGATGGTGAACGGCAAAATCGCGGCGGTTGGCTCCGACGCCGACGCGCTAGCCTGGAAGCTACCGGACACGCGCGTCATCGACCTGGCGGGACGTACGGTCGCGCCCGGGCTTAACGATGCCCATTGCCACCCGCTCTACCTCGGGTTGTCGTTGACGCAGGTCGACGCCTCGACCCCGCCCAACCGGACGATCGCCGACATCGTCGGCCGCGTCGCCGAGCGCGTGGCTGCCACCCCCGACGGTCAGTGGGTGGCGGCGCGCGGCTACGACCAGGCGCGCCTGGATGATCAGCGCCATCCTTCGCGCTACGATCTCGACCCAGTCTCGCCTGCAAATCCCGTGATTGTCGTCCGTGCGTGCGGGCATATCTGCGCGGTGAACTCGCTCGCCCTGCAACTTGCCGGCATCACCGCTGACACCGATGACCCGCCAGGGGGCACAATCGACCGCGATGAGCACGGCGAGCCGACCGGCGTGCTGCGCGAGGCGGCACAGGGACTTGTCCGCGGCATCATCCCGGAACCGACCCTCGCGCAGTGCCGCGAAGCGCTCATCGCGGCCGGCAAGCAGTTCATCTCACAGGGCGTGACCAGCGTCGCCGAAGCCGGCGTTCGGGACTCCAACCACATGCAAGCCTACGAAGACCTGGCCGGCACAGGCGCGCTCCCGGTGCGGACCTACCTCATGATGATGATCGACGAGACGCTGGAAACGCTGGCGAAGCTCGGCATCAAGACAGGCTTTGGTGACGAATGGCTGCGCGTGGGGCCCGCCAAGCTCTTCCTCGACGGCTCAATTGGCGGCCGCACAGCCCGAATGTCTGCGCCCTACGAAGGCGAGACCGACAACGTCGGGCTCTGGATGTACGATCCCAAAGAAATCCATGAGAAGATGCTCAACGCCCACCGGGCAGGCTTCCAGCTCTGCGCGCACGCCATCGGCGATGCCGCGATCTCTTTGCTGCTCGATGTCTACGAAGACGCACTTGAGCGCTACCCGCGCGAAGATAGCCGTCACAGAATCGAGCACTGCTCGATCATCGACCTCGACATCGTCCATCGCATCAAGCGTATCGGCGCAGTGCCGATTCCAGGCACGAGCTTCCTCTACTACTTCAACAACGCCTACATCCAGAACCTCGGCTGGGACCGCATTCGCTATGCCTACGGCATGAACACCTTCTACGAGCATGGCATCGTCGCCGCCGCTTCCACCGACGCGCCAGTAGTCAACACAAACCCAGCCATCGGCCTCCAGACGATGATGAACCGCACGAGCGAAGAGAGTACGGTCATGTGGGCCGAGGAAGCCGTCCCGCTCGTCGAAGCGCTGCGTGCCTACACCTTCAACGGCGCCTATGCCTCCTTCGAGGAGGAGATCAAGGGCACGCTTGCGCCTGGCATGCTCGCCGACGCTGTCGTCTTCGACCGCGACCTAGCGGAGGTCGCCGCCGACGAGATCGGGACAGTCCAGGCTGACATGACCATTGTCGACGGCCACGTCGTCTACGAACGCGATGGCGCGCCGATGTAGCTCAAAGCAGTTTGCGTCCACACAGGTCCAAACCATAGGATGATTCCAACCGGCAGATCTCTAGAAGCGACTTCAGGAGGGCACATTGACAACACTCAACTTCATCGGTCACTCGGCGTTCACCGTGCAGCATGGCGACACACTCATCGCCATTGACCCGTTCATCACCGGCAACCCGGCGGCCACCATCGAAGCGGACAGTGTGTCGCCGGATCTCATCTTCCTCACCCACGCGCACAACGACCACGTCGGTGACACCATCGAACTCTCCAAACGCACCGGGGCGACCGTCATCTCGACGTTCGAGCTTGGCGAAGTCCTCCAGAGCAAGGGCGCGCACGCCGTGCCGATGAACCATGGCGGGACCTACCGCTTCGATGCCGGCTCGGTCAAGCTGGTTCCGGCCTGGCACACATCGTCCTGGAATGACGAAGATGGCACGGTCGTCGCCCCGGGCGTACCAGCAGGACTCGTCCTGAAGCTCGGTGAGGGCGAGAACCGCAAGACGATCTACTTCGCCGGCGACACCTGCCTCTTCATGGACATGCAGTTGATTGGCGACGAAGAGCTCGACGTCGCCGTCCTACCAATCGGCGACCACTTCACGATGGGGCCGGACGACGCGATCAAGGCCGTCAAATACCTGCGACCGAAGACGATTGTCCCGTGTCACTACAACACCTTCCCGCCAATCGAACAGGATGCGGAGAAGTTCAAGTCCGCTGTCGAAGCGCAGACCTCAGCGAGCTGCATCGTGCTTGCTCCGGGCGCCAGCTGGGAGATCGAGTAACGCGATGAACGCGGATCCGCCGAACAGGGCTGATATCGAGGCCGAGATGGCGCGCACGGCCTTCCAGCGCAAGGCCGTGTCGTACCTCGATCTGGAGCAGACTGCCGAGCGCGCCATCGCCTTCTTCTCGGCCCGCGGCTACCGGGCCGGCCGCACCGGCCGCCCGAACCAGGTATTTGTCCGCGGCCGCCGCGAAGGGGCGCTCCCGGCCGTCCACGCCGAATTGCTGATTCAGACCAACGTCGGCACTGGCAACGTCACCATGGTGACGATCTCTGGGGCGGGCGAGAAGCTCTCGGCGGCGCTCGCCGAATACGCCGACCAGCTGCGGGCGGACGGCCGCGCCCACCGTCAGCAGCGCCAGGATTGAATGCTTATAATCTTGGACGGTTGGCCCCCGTAGTTCAGAGGATAGAACGCCGGCCTTCTAAGCCGGATGTCGCAGGTTCGAATCCTGCCGGGGGTACCTTCCCTGTCAGGGACACAAACACAGACAGAAAGGTATCTGCGCCGGATGAAGACCGAGATCCTCTACCAGCCGTCTTATTCCGTCACGCGCGTGACACTCGATCCACACGAGCAGGTGCGCGTCGAGGGCGGCGCGATGATCAGCATGGACCCACACATCTCGGTCGAGACGAACGCCAGCGGCGGCTTCCTGCGTTCGATCAAGCGCGCTGCATTCGGTGGCGAGTCGTTCTTCATGACGACCTTCGCAGGAGATGAGACCGGCGGCGAGCTGATGCTGGCCCCCTCATTACCGGGCGATATGGCCGTCTTCGAACTGAACAACCACGAGCTCAAGGTCCAGTCCGGCAGTTTTGTCGCTGCCGCGATGGGTATCGAGGTCGATACGCAGTGGGGCGGCGCGCGGACCTTCTTTGGCGGCGAGGGGCTCTTCATGCTGCGCTGTGTCGGCACCGGCTCGCTCATCGTCTCCAGCTACGGCGCGATCCACCATGTGCCGCTGGCTGCCGGCCAGACGTACACGGTTGACACCGGCCACCTCGTCGCCTTCACCCAGACGATCGGCTTCAATGTCCGCCGTATCGCCGGCTGGAAATCGACCTTGTTCAGTGGCGAAGGGCTGGTCGTCGACCTGACTGGACCGGGCGATGCCTACATTCAGACCCGGAGCCAGGACGCATTTCTCTCCTGGCTCATCCCACAGCTACCCGATCGCAGCAATTAGCGCCCGCACTACCAACCGCAGCAGACAACTGCGCCGGCGCGTAGAACGCAAGAGCGAGTGAGGCTTATGAACATTGTCGTCAAGTACTTCGCGATGGTGCGCGAGCGACTCGGCGTGACCGAAGAGACGCTGGAGATTGCACCCGGTGGCCAGGTCCGCACCGTCTACGAGCACGTCGTGGCCGCTGTGCCCGAGCTCCAACCCTTGCTCGATCGTTCGATGATCATGCGCAATCACGAGTATGCGGACCACGACGATGCGCTCGCGGACGGTGACGAAATCGCGATAATCCCGCCGGTCAGCGGCGGCGACCATTTTCGCGTACACGAGGAGACGCTTGACACAGAGAAGATCGCCGCGGCTGTCGAAGATCCGGGCGCGGGGGCGATCAACGTCTTCACCGGCGTCGTGCGCGACAATGCGCGCGGCCGCGATGTCCAGGCACTGGAGTACGAAGCCTATCCTGCCGCTGCCGAACGGCAGCTCGCGGTTGTTGCCCGGGAGATGCGCGAGCGCTGGGAGCTCCTCGGCGTTGCCATCGAGCACCGCTTCGGGTTACTCCGGATTGGTGAAGCAAGCGTGGTCATCGCCGTCTCGTCGGCTCACCGTGAAGCTGCCTTTGCCGCGTCGGCCTACGCCATCCAGCGCATCAAGGAGATCGTTCCCATCTGGAAGAAAGAGTTCTACGATGATGGTGACGCTTGGATCGGCAGCGAGAGTGAATACCAAGAATTGATCGCCGCCGAACGGGGCGAGTAACTGACGAATTAGGTCTACAGGGGGAAGCAGGAACAATGGGAGCCAGCCTTGAACAGCTCTATGACATGCTCGAGGAGTCGCGCGACGAATTGATCGAGCTGACGCAGGCGCTCGTCAGGATTCCATCGGTCAACACCGGCCATAACAGCGAGCCGCCCTGGTCTGCGTCCCAGACCGCGGGTGAATTTGCCGAGCCGATCGTGCCCTACATCCTGCAGGGCAACGCCGCGACCGGCGACGAGCTGCCCTGTGCCGAGTTGTTGCGCGACAAGCTGGCTGCCGACGGCATCGACTCAACGATCTACCACTCGCAGGAAAAGCGCGCGAATATCACCGCGCAACTCTCAGGCGGCAATGGCCCGAGCCTGCTCTACATGTCCCACATCGATGTCGTCCCGGTCGAGGACGAGTCGCAGTGGACCTATCCTCCGTTTGGCGCGGAGATCCATGAAGGCCGCATCTGGGGCCGGGGCGCGGCCGATATGAAGGGCACCGTCGCCGCCGAGACGATGGCCATGATTTTGCTTAAGCGCGCCAGAGTGCAACTGAGCGGCACGCTGAAGCTCGCGGTTTGCGCCGACGAGGAGTCGGGCGGCGCGTATGGCTTTGGCTGGCTCGCCCAGCACTACCCTGAGACAATTACCGCTGATTTCGCGATCAACGAGGGCGGTGGCGCGCCGATCAAGTCCGGCGACCGGCTGATCTACCCGATCAACACCGGCGAAAAGGGCCGCCTCGAAGCGCGCATCTACATCAAGGGTCGCGGCTTCCACGCCTCGCAGCCCTGGAAGGCCGACAACGCCATCTACAAGGCCGAGGAGGTCATCGGGCGTATTCGCGAGTACGAGCCGGAAGTCTCGACCGCCCACGAGCTCTTCCAGCACCTCGACACCCTCGCCGGCGTCGACCGTGAGGTTACCGACGAGAACATCGATGAGATCATTGCGGAGTTGTGGAATGAGCGCGAGAGCCTGGCTTCATTCCTGCGTGCCGCCAGCCGGATGACGCTCGTCGCGTCGATGATCGACGGCGGTGTCAAGTCGAATAGCGTCGCCGAGAACTGCTTGATTACCTGCGACGTCCGCTCGCTCCCGCACCAGGACAGCGCCTACGTCCAATCCGAGATCGAGAAGATCTGCGATGGCATTGACGGAGTGCGTGTTGAAGTCATCGAAACGTCCGTGCCGAGCGCGTCGACCTTCGATCATCCCTTCTCCGATCACGTCATGAGCGCGACGAAGAAGACGGTCCAGCGCACCATCGGCCGCGAGGATATCGAGTTCGTGCCCGGCATCACTGTCGGCTTCACCGACTCCTCGTTCGTACGCCCACTCGGCAACATCGCCTACGGCTTTACGCCAGGCCACCCGGACGCCGACCCATCGAAATCCGGCGCGCACAACATCAACGAGTCGGCCGACATCGAATCGATCATCACGATCTGCCGCTTCATGCTCGCGCTGGCCTTCGAGACCGGTATCGCCGTCGAGGAATGACTCGGACCGTTCCAACAGGTCCGCACGTCTCACGCTCGCGGCGGCAATTGATGCGTAGGGCAGGGGCTCGTCCCCTGCCGCGTTTTGCCAGAAAGATGCACGGCAGGGGACGAGCCCCTGCCCTACAAGTCTCTTTGGTTTTCCGCCAGCCCCTGGCGGAAGCCGCGCTACAGATGTGTCTCAAACCAGCGCAGGATGTGCCGGAGCCGCTCGGCGCGGTGGGCGGGTTTGCCCGTGCGCGACAGTCCGTGGCTCTCGTCGGGCACGCGCACGAACTCTGTCGTGCGTCCTAGCCGCTTCAACGCATTGAAGAGCTGCTCGCCCTGGCCGACCGGGCAGCGGTAGTCCTCTTCCGAGTGAATGATCAACATCGGCGTCGTCATCTGCTCGACGTAGGTCAACGGGGAAATGCGGAAGTAGAGCTCAGGGTCTTCCCAGGGCGTCGCGCCGAGCGTGATGTTTTCGTCGGCGAAGAAGATGTCGTCCGTGCCCCAGGTGGAGAACCAGTCACAGATCGTCCGCTGGGTGACGGCTGCTCGGAAGCGGTCAGTGTGGGCGACGATCCAGTTCGTCATGAAGCCGCCATACGATCCGCCCAAGACACCAAGCCGCGTGCTATCGACCCAGGGCTCCTCCACGGCGCGGTCGACAATCGCCATCAGATCCGGCAGATCGTTCGTGCCCATCTCGGGCAGTAGCAAGCCAGCAAAGCGGTCGCCATACCCGGCTGATCCGCGTGGGTTTGCGAAGACGACGCCATAGCCCGCCGATGCAAGTAGCTGGAACTCGTGCATGAATGTGTCGCCATACATCCCGAATGGACCGCCATGGATCTCGAGCAGCAGCGGGGCAACCTCGCCCGCGCCAAGTCCGGGCGGCTGCATGATCCAGCCACCAATCGTTTCGCCATCATCGCTCTGGACCTCAAGCGGTACAGCCTCGGCAAGCGCGACCTCCTCCCGCCACTCGCGGTTGAAGGATGTCACGGTCTCGTGCCCGCCTGCACGGTCGAGGACGACGAGCTCGCCGGGGTCCTGGAAATCGCTACGCGCTGCGACGAACTTGCCGGCGGCAAGCGGATGTGGATGGCCGTACCTGCCGGACGCTTCACCGATGTACTCATGCGCTCCACTATCGACACCGACGATGATTGGGCGGACGGTTCCACGGACACCTGCTACGCACAGCGTCTCATTGGCGTTGAGCCAGCGTGGTCGGTCCAGTCCATAGCCATTCCAGTCCGCTATCGACGAGTCCCGCAGGTCGACATCCAACTCCGCCGTTGCCGACTCCGTCGCGCCGCTCGCTACGTCGATAAGATAGAGCTCGTTGCGCGCGCTTGCAGAGCGGAGGTTACGGGTGCCGTATGCCGCGATCCGGGAACCATCGGGCGACCAGGCAGGCAACGACCAGCTACCGTCGCCGCCGGTAAGTTGCCGCACAACGCCGGACTCCGACTTGATCAGGTAGATATCGCGAACACTTGAGAACTCCCAGCCCTCGCGCCGGTTGCTGACGGCGGCAATCTCGCTGCCATTCGGCGCCCAGGTTGCGTGCTGGTGATCGTAGGGGCCGTCGGTGAGCTGGCGCGCCTCTCCGGTTACAACGTCGAGCACGAAGACGTGGCGGAATGAAGCGTCGAAGTACCCCATGCCATCAAATCTGAAGCGCGGTGTGGTGATGACCCGGACATCTGTTTCCGGGTCCTCTACAACCTCGTTGGCGACAAAGAGCATCCGGTTGCCGTCGGGCGCCCACTCGAAACTGGAGATAGACCGCCCGTGGGCTGAGACCTGACGGGCTTCCCCACCCGCAGCCGGCAGCACGTAGATCTGCGCGCCGGCCTTGTCATCCTCCGGCCCACGCTTCGACAGGAACGCGATCTGTGTGCCATCCGGCGACCACTGCGGAGCGGCGTCGCGGTACTTGCCGGAGGTCAAGGCGCGGGACCTGCCGCTCGCAACATCGAGCAACCAAATCTGCGACCGATACACATCCTCGTCGCGGTCGAGCTGTGTGACGGTGAATGCGACGAGCAAACCAGATGGAGAGACCGCAGGCTCACCGACGCTACGTAGCGCGTAGAGGTCGTCTATCGTTACCGGCCGCCTGGTCATCTGGTCCCCCAACCCGTGGCTATTCTTCGAGGATGCCCCTTCCATACACGTTCACCGCCAACGCTGCGCCTTGACCCATCAAGGCGAACACGCCCACCATCATCAGCACGAAAAATGAGGTTGTAAAGCCATTGTTGAAACGCGAGACGGTGTAGTTCGCCGTTGTCAGGCCCGGAAGCGCGTAGAGGACGATGTGGAGCATCGAGCTTGTGAGGCAGTTTACACCATAGGCAGTCGCGCTTCGGGCCAGGTCGGTCACAGCCAAACCGGTCAGGAAACCAATGACCATCAATGCCGGTATCTGCAGCGACGTCGGAATGTCAAACGCAACGAGGGCTTCGAGCTCGCCGCTCGTGCTGGTCAGCACCGCAAGCGACGCCAACCCCGCAAACACCCCGGCAATGACTGCACGTGCCCAACGCAACGCCGCGGTCATTCGGTCTCGACCCTGAACGCAAAGCCGATCCAGGTGCTGTCCATGCGCTCGTCAACATTGATCAGGATGCGTCCACGGACCAACCATCGTATGGCTTCGTCCGCCGGCAACCTGTCAACATAGCTCGTGTCAGTTATTCGCCCGCTGAGGTTTAGATTGACAGTTTCGCCGGGCTCAATAACCGTGCGGATTTCGAGGTCGTCCCCGCCGCCGGCAAGGACCCCGTTGACCACCCAGGAATATTCGAGGCCGGTGACGCGCATGTCGTTGACGCCGTTATTGGTCACCGCCATGACGAAGGCGACGTCCGGGCTGCCGCGCTCATACGAGAATTCGACAAGCTCGAACTCAACGCCGTCAAATGTCTCGGTGGCGTCGCCAAAGCGCATCGCCGCCACGTAGAGGCTGTAGGTCGAGAGGAGCGCCAGAATTGCGAGCGCGGCGAAGGCCGCCCGTTCGATGCGCATCTAGCCTTTCGCCCCGAACGGCGGAGCGTAGAGGATCGCGTCGAGCACCGAACCGCCCGGGATTGTCTCGGTAGATGGAGGCACGACCAGGAACCCGTTGGCGCCTACGAACGACTGCAAGCGCGACGACTGCTGTGGACCTGTCGTCAACGCGGTCAGCTGACCATCTTCGGCTACGACGATGACGGCGCGTTGGTATTCAATGCGGTCGGAGGGCTGCACATCAGCCGTTGTTGTCACTGAGACTGTCTCGTGCTCGACAGTCGCCAACCCCTGCATCACCGCGAGCGCCGGCAACGCGAACATGTGAAATGACACCAGGCACGAGACCGGGTTGCCCGGCAAGCCGAAGATCAGCTTCTCCCCCGCCGTGGCGAAGTTCAGCGGCTTCCCTGGCTTCATGAAGACACGGCGGAAACGGACCTCGGCAAAGTCGCCAAGCAGCGCCTTCACCAGATCGCGATCTCCCATCGAAACGCCACCACTCGTGACGATGACATCGGCCGTCTCCAACGCCTCCGCAAAGGCCGACCGTAACGCTGCTTCATCGTCTGGAACGTGCCGGCTGAGCACGACCTCGCCGCCGGCCTGCCCGGCTGCATAGGTGAGCGTGAAGCGATTGGCGTCGCGGATCTGTCCGGGACCGGGCTCGACGTCGGGCGCGACGACCTCATCACCGGTCGAGAAGACTGCCACGCGCGGGCGGCCCCCAACCTCGACGGACGCTTCACCCAGGCTGGCGAGCAATCCTAGATATGGGCCGGTCAAGCGTGTGCCCGCCGGTAGCACCTCCGCTCCAGCCACCATGTCCGAGCCAACAGGCCGGATGTTGTCACCCGGTAGAACCGCGTCCAGCAGAATTCGCACCTTGCCGTCAGCCTCTGAAGTGCGCTCGACCGGCACGACGGCATCCGCGCCATCCGGTACCGGCGCGCCGGTCATGATCCGGGCAACGGAACCCATACTGACGGTTTCGGCCGGGACTGCCCCGGCCAGGCCGCTGCCGAGGATGTTCCGCTGCTCGGTGGCGTCCGAGCTGACGACGGCAAAGCCATCCATCGTCGACGCCCGGAAGGGCGGAAGCGACTCAGCGGCGACAAGAGCATGTGCCAGTACACGCCCGCCCGCCTCTTCGAGTGGGACGGTTTCAGTGGGCAGTGGGCGGGCCTGGGCCAGAACTATCGCCCGCGCTTCGTCCGGATGCAGCATACGGTCTAGATCGGTCACGGAGTGCGGAGCTCCCTTCGGTCACGGCGAACACTCACGATATGATACTCGGAGTCGCGGCGGCGCTATTTGGCATAATCACTAGAGTGACCTACTCAATCCAGCGAGTGACGCGCCGCCTTTCCGAGGTCATCCAGCGTCAGGAAAGACACCCGCATAGATGAGTGAACCCGCCCGGATCGAAACGGTTTACAACGATCATCCCGGTATCGACGATCTACTCGACCTGATAGCCCACGAGCTGCCAGGCATGGACACGTCCGCTATCGAGGCTGCGTATGACTTCGCGGCCGCCGCGCACGGCGATGACCGGCGGCGCTCGGGTGAACCATTCATCACCCATCCGGTCGAGGTCGCGATGATCCTGGCGCGCATGCAGCTCGACCAGGAGGCGCTGGTTGCAGCCCTGCTCCACGACGTCGCCGAAGATACCCCGGTCACGATTGAAGAGATCGAGGAAGAATTCGGCGCGTCCGTCGCGAATCTCGTTGCAGGCGTGACCAAGCTCGGCAAGATCGCCTGGGCCAGCGACGCCGACGCGAACGCCCAGGCCGCCCGCGAGAAAGAGCGCCAGGCTGAGTCGCTTCGCAAGATGTTCCTGGCGATGGTCGACGACGTGCGTGTCGTCCTGATCAAGCTCGCCGACCGCCTCCACAACATGCGCACCCTCGAGCACATGCCCGAGGATAAACAGCTTCGCTCGGCGCGGGAGACCATCGAAATCTACGCGCCACTGGCGAACCGCCTCGGCATCTCCCAGATCCGCTCGGAGCTCGAAGACCTCGCCTTTCGCTACCTCAATCCGCAGCAGTATTTCTCGATTGACCGCGCTATCGACCGCAGGACATCAGACCGCGTCGACTTCCTCGACCGCTTCGAGGAAGATCTCGTCGAACACTTCGAGGACGCCGGTATCGAAGCCGAGCTCCAGAAGCGCGAGAAGCATCTCTACTCGATCTGGAAGAAGATGCAGCGCAAGGATGTCAGCTTCGATGAGATCTACGACGTCTTCGGCTTCCGGGTCATCGTCGAGGACCGGCCGCAGTGCTACACGGCGCTCGGGGTGATCCACTCCAACTGGTACCCGATCCCCGGCGAATTCGACGACTACATCGCAACGCCCAAGGAGTCGCTCTACCAGTCGATCCACACCGCCGTGATTGGGCCGGGCGGGACGCCGGTCGAGATCCAGATTCGGACGCACGAGATGCACCGGGTCGCTGAATATGGGATCGCCGCGCACTGGCGCTACAAAGAATCCGGCAAGGTCGACCACCACGTCGAGCGCAAGGTCGCCTGGTTGCGGAACCTGATGGACTGGCGCGACGAGATCGCCGACGCCCAGGAGTTCGTCGAGTCGCTCAAGACGGACGTCTTCCGGGAGATGATCTATGTCTTCACGCCCGCCGGCGACATCATCGAGCTGCCAGACGGCGCGACGCCGGTCGACTTCGCCTACCGCATTCACACCGAGGTTGGTCACCAGTGCGTCGGCGCGAAGGTCAACGATCAGATGGTGCCGCTCGACCACAAGCTCGGCAATGGCGCGGTTGTCCGCATCCTGACCTCGAACACGAAAGTCGGTCCCAGCCGCGACTGGCTGATGCCGTCGAATGGCTATGTCGTCACAGCATCGGCCCGCGAGAAGATTCGCCAGTGGTTCCGGCGGCAAGAGCGCGACGAGAACATTGCCCAGGGCCGCGACATTCTCGACCGCGAGCTGCGCCGTCTCAATGTCACCGACGGCAAGTTCGACGACATCGCCAAGCTCTTTCCGTCGTTCCAGCGCACCGACGACTTCCTCGCGGCCATCGGCTACGGCGGCGTCAGCCCCCAGCAGATCGCGACCAAGCTAGTCGAGACGCAGGAGCCCGAGGTGCTGCCGCCCGCGCAACCGGCCAACGATCAGCGCTCGCTGATTGCCCGCGGCATCCAGGTCATGGGCGTGGGCGATCTCTATACCCGGCTCGGCAACTGCTGCAAACCGGTCTACGGCGACGACATCATCGGCTATACGACGCGCGGCCGGGGCATCACCGTCCACCGCACCGATTGCCCGAATGTCCGCAACCCGGACGACGAGGCGCGTCTCGTCAACGTCAGCTGGGGCATCGAACCCGAGTCCTATCCGGTAAGCATCAGGATCATCGCCTGGGACCGCGTCGGGCTGCTGCGCGACCTGACAACACTGGTGTCCGATGAGGGTCTGAACATGGACTCGGTACTGACGCAGACCCACGCTGACCAGACCGTCACCGTGCTGATCACGACAACGGTTGACGATGTCGGCCAGCTTAG
This sequence comes from Chloroflexia bacterium, assembly GCA_030431755.1. GTDB lineage: Bacteria > Chloroflexota > Chloroflexia > Thermomicrobiales > CFX8 > JAUIIK01. The sequence goes on along the minus strand of JAUIIK010000035.1, from coordinate 20,267 downwards.
CCGGGTGCTCCAGAAGCTCGAAACGCTGCGCGATGTCTTCGACGTCCGCCGGGAGAACCCGCCCGGTAAACCATCGCAACAGCGCGAGCAGGCTAGCCCGATCGCCGGAGACGACTAGTCGGAGGTGACAGTTGTCTGCCTCGGCGAGGCGCTGATTGACCTCGTCCCTCCGCCCGGCCAGAGCCCGACCACGGCAGATCAGCTATCAGTCCATCCCGGCGGGGCGCCGCTGAACATCGCCATCGGTCTCTCGAAGCTGGGCACGCCCGCGCTCTTCCTCGGGTGTCTATCAGAGGACGCCTTCGGATCTCGCCTTGCGGCAGTTCTTGATGAGTTTCAGGTTGAGCGGGTTCCTGGCGCGGTGGTTGCCGGAGCGACGCGCCTGGCCGTGGTGGACCATCTAGACACAGCCTCGCCGTTCCGCTTTTATGGTTCCGACACCGCCGACACGATGCTGACACGCACAGCCGTCGACGCCGCCCTCAACCGGCGCGACATTGCCGGCCTCTACGTCGGCTCACTGATGATATCGAACCCGGCTGGACGAGAGATCCAGGAGTACGCGCTTGCCTCGGCGGAACGCACCGGCATGCCGGTCTTTGCCGATCCAAATCCACGGCCTGCGGCCTGGCCATCGCGCCAGGCGATGGTAGAAACAACCGAGTACCTGTTGAGCCGGAGCGCGGTCGCGAAACTCAGCCTGGACGATGCGCGCGGTCTCGGCTGGCCGGGCGACGCAGCGGGACTGCTCCGACACTGTGCCGAGCGCTTCCCGGCCCAAATGTTCATCACCGACGGCAGTCGTGGCTGTTGGACGCTACATGCAAGGAACATGCTCCACGTCGCCGCGCCTGCCGTCGGTGCCGTCGACCCAACCGGCGCGGGCGACGCGTCATTTGCGGCGCTCATCGCCGGCTACCTGGCAACACAGCGCGTCGGCGAAGCGGAGCTCAGCTTCGCGGCAGCAGCGGGCGCGCTCGCCACTCGGGTACGCGGCGCAATCGCCGGACTGCCGTCCCGTTCCGATGTTGAAGGATTGGCCGGAGCTTCAGACTAGTCGGCGTCCTCGCCGGCGCGGGCGCGCATACGAGCCTCGGTGCGTTGCCGCCGGGTCAGGCGCCGGCGCTCGGGTTCCGGCTCGTTGCTCTCAACGAGGTCCTGCTCCCAGATCAGCTCTACGTCCGCAATGTGGACCGTATCTCCCGGCTCAATCCCAAGCTCGTCGAGCCGGTCGGAAATCCCGGCCCCTTCGAGAATGCGCTGGAAGCGGTCGGCAGCCTCTTCGAGGTTGAAGTCAGTCATCAGCACAGCGCGCTCGATGCGCCGGCCAGTCACCTCGAAATGGTGCGCCGACAATTGCGCGGCCTCCCAGGCAGACTCGTCCTCGTCTTCGAGCGAGTAGACGCGCACACCGTCGTCCGGCTCGGGCAGCTCCCGTGGAATCTCATTGAGCCGTTGGGAGACCGCTTCGAGCAGCTCCTGGACACCTGCGCCGGTCACGCCGGAGACGCGAAAGATGCGTTCGGCCTTGCCTTCCAGCTGCGGCTCGACATACTCGAGCAAGGAGCGCGTCTCAGAGAGGTCCATCTTGTTGATGACGATGAACATCGGCTTGTCCGCCAGCTCCTGCGAGTACTCGTCCAGCTCCCGCTGAATCAGCTCGAAGTCCTCGACTGGGTCGCGTCCTTCGAGACCGCCGGAACCGTCGATGACGTGCAGCAGCATCCGTGTACGCTCGACGTGCCGCAGGAACTCGTAGCCGAGGCCGACACCTTCGGCAGCGCCTTCGATCAGGCCCGGAATGTCAGCCATCACGAAGGTATGCCCGCTTGGGCCACCGATCTCGATCACACCGAGCATCGGTTCAAGCGTCGTAAATGGGTAATCAGCGATCTTCGGGCGGGCGCTACTCGACGCTGCCAGTAGCGTCGATTTGCCGGCATTCGGCAGTCCCACGAGACCGACGTCGGCGATCAGCCGTAGCTCCAGCCGCACCCAGTAGGTGCTTCCGGGCTCGCCCAGCTCGGCGATCCGAGGCGCTTGATTGCGCGAGGACTTGAAGCGCGCATTGCCCTTGCCGCCGATGCCGCCCTGGAGCAGGACGACCTCATCACCCGGCTCGACGAGATCAGCGAGCAGTTCGGTCATCTCGTCGTCCCAGACGGTCGTGCCCGGCGGCACGGCAATGCGGACGTCTTCACCATCGCGCCCGTGCATTTGCCGGCCCGAGCCAGGTTGCCCATTCTCGGCAGCGTAATGGACCTGGTAGCGAAATGGAGTCAGTGTCGCGAGCTGGTCATCGACGTAGAAGACGACGTCGCCGCCCTTGCCGCCGTCGCCGCCGTCGGGTCCACCGAGCGGTACGTACTTCTCACGGCGAAATGAGACGACACCGCGGCCGCCATTGCCGCTCTTTATGTTGATACGGGCCTGATCTTGTAACACTCAGTGCAATCTAGAGCAGATAGTCGCGCAGCATCTTCGAGCGGCTCGGGTGCCGTAGCTTGCGGAGTGCCTTGGCTTCGATCTGCCGGATGCGCTCGCGCGTTACGTCGAACTCCCGACCGACCTCTTCCAGCGTCCGCGTCCGGCCGTCCTCAATGCCGAAGCGCAGCCGCAACACATCGCGTTCGCGTTCGGACAACGACCCGAGCACATCTTCGAGCTGCTGCTGAAGCATCTGCTGCGATGCGACGTCGGCAGGCGCGAGCGCTGATTCGTCCTCAATGAAATCGCCGAGACTCGAATCGTCCTCTTCACCAACCGGTGTCCAGATTGAGATCGGCTCCTGCGAAATCTTCATGATCTCGCGGACACGCGCCGGTGGGAGCTCCATTTCGACCGCGATCTCCTCCGAGGTCGGCTCGCGCCCAAGCTCTTGTTGAAGCCGCCGCGACGTCCGCATCAGCCGGTTGATCGTCTCGACCATGTGCACCGGAATACGAATCGTCCGCGCCTGGTCGGCGATTGCACGGGTAATTGCCTGGCGAATCCACCACGTCGCGTAGGTCGAGAATTTGAAACCCTTGTGATACTGGAACTTCTCGACGGCGCGGATCAGGCCGAGGTTACCCTCCTGGATGAGATCGGAGATCGTCATCCCGCGTCCGACATACTTCTTGGCAACGCTCACAACCAGCCGCAAATTAGCTTCGGTCAGGTGCGCCTGAGCGCCCTCGCCATCGACCATGAAGCGCTGCTGCGCTCGGCGTAGCGCGAGCGAGGACATCCCGCAGACTTTTCGGAGATTGTCCGGTTCGACCCAGATGTCCGGGTCTTCGATTGCCTGTTGGAGCTTCTCGGGCAGCAGCTCGAACTCCACGCGGCGCACGCGCAACGCTTCTTCAAGCTGCGCTTCGGTCATCTCAAATCGCGCCGCGACGCGCTCCATCGTGCCTTCCGGCAACGCGGTGACCGGCAAGACATTGAGCAGCATGTGCGAGCGGGATGCCGGCTCGATCCTTGGATTCGCTTCGGTATACACGGCGACGACGTAAATCCAGCCGCGCCGGAAATTCTCGTAGGTCTTCTCGACGATATCGTAGGGCGATAGCTGGGCTTCTTCGGACCCGTTGAGGTTGCGCAGCTTGAGCAAGTACTGGCGGCGCTCCATCTGCTTGGCGTAATAGACCTCTTCCTCGGAGGTCAGCAGATCGACGCGGCCAATCTCGCGCAGGTACATGCGGACGGGATCATCGACGTTGACGCTGGCCAGGTCATCGACAACGGAGGATGCGCTGGCGCTGGAGGCCGCGCGCCGCCGGATGCCGGTTGTTGCGGTCGTTGGAACGACATCGACGATGGCCTCGGCGGACGCCTCATCCTCTTCCGCGTCGTCCTCCTCATCGTCCGGGGTAATCACGAGCGCCCGCGCCGACAGCTCCGCTTCGAGCAGGTCAAACGTCGCCGGATCCTGCTCTGGATCCACAAACTTCAGGAGATCGTCGAGCGCGAGCGGTCCCTGCCTGGTGGCAAGCTCGACCACGCTCTTGACAAGCCGCCGGTCGGGCCCGTCCTCTTGCTCGTCATCCCGAGTGTCTTCAGCGTTGAATGCGGTCTTTGGCGAACTGACCATTGACTGAGCTTCTTCCAGAGAGACCTCCACGGCCGGGTACTCCTCAATCGATCCACGCGTCTTGCTTGATAGTTCGTTCGACGCTCAATATTACCCAGCGCGTTGATCACTGTGTTTGACCGACAGGTACTGGTTTGTCGTCACCTCGCGAGACATCAGGTCCTGGTATGACTCACGCTTTTGTACCGTTCGGGCGCGACCGCCGGCGACCATGACGACCGCCGGTTTCAAGGCCATGTTGTAGTTGCTCGCCATCGCCAGACAATAGGCCCCGGCGGCTGGAACTGCGATGAGGTCACCTGGTTGAACCGGAGGCAATTCAACGTCGCGAATTAGCACATCACCGGATTCGCAGAACTTCCCAGCAAGCGTCACGCTAGTCCCTGCGGGCCCATCAATTCCTGCGGCGACGAGTTCAGCCGAGTATACCGCACCGTATAGCGCCGGTCGGATGTTATCGGCCATTCCGCCATCTACCGAGACGTAGGTGCGCACGCCTGGGATCGCCTTGCGCGCGTCAACCCGGTAGATCGCGACGCCGGCATTAGCGACGATCGAACGACCCGGCTCAATAACCAGCGTCGGGGCGGAATCAAAGCCCGACGTGGCGATCGCCGCGGCGTACGCCTGGGCCACGGCCGCCGCGTACGACCTCGCATCCGGAGCCTCTTCATCTGGCGTATGGGCGACGCCAAATCCGCCGCCGGGCGACAGCTTGCGCGGAGTGACACCGAAGCGCTCACGCATCGCCACTGCGAAGTCGACAACGGCGTCGACCGCCGCTGTGAAGGTTTCGGTCTCGAATATCTGAGATCCAATGTGGGCGTGGTAACCAAGCAGATCCAGCATGTCGTTGTCGAGCGAGCGCGCGACGGCGCGCTCAGCGTCGCCGTTCTGGACGCCGAGGCCAAACTTCGAATCGACGATGCCGGTCTTGCGGTAATCGTGCGTGTGGGCATCGATCCCTGGATTGATCCGCACCATGACCGGAATCGGCGCAGCCGCCGCCACTGAGAGCGCGTAGAGCCGGTCAATCTCGTCGAAGTTGTCAACAACGATTGAGCCGACCCCGGCCTCGATGGCCATCTCAAGCTCAGCGACGGACTTGCTGTTGCCGTGGAAGGTGATGCGCTCCGGCGGCATCCCGGATTGCAGCGCGACGTACAGCTCGCCACCGGAGACGACATCGATGTTGACGCTTTCATCGACCAGGATCTCGACGAGCGCATGCGAGAGCCAGGCCTTAGCCGCGTAGGTGACGACGGCATTCTCGACACCGGTTGCCAGTCCTTCGCGATAGGCCAGGCATTGTGCCCGGATCGTCGCTTCGTCGTAGATGTAGAGCGGTGTGCCGGCAACCTCGGCGAGCGCGGCGACATCGACGCCGCCAATTGCGAGATTGCCGTCAGCATCACGTTCGGCAGTGTTCGGCCAGACCATGAACCACCCTTCTCAATGCGTCGCGAGGCGCGTGGAAAGCCGCGTCCAGTATAGCGCCGGGACCTCGGCGGGGCGAAGGCACATGCTATCCTTGGAAGGTTGTCTAGCGCCCAGAAATCGACTTGGCGGAGCCCCGTGGCTGCAACCATTCTCACAGTCAACGATCTCGTCCAGCGGTTCGGCTCCGAGCTGATCTTCTCGGCTGTCTCCTTCCAGGTGACGGAACGCGAGCGCATCGGGCTCGTCGGCACCAATGGTTCCGGCAAGTCCTCGCTGCTCAAGATCATCGCCGGCCTTGCAGAACCCGCCGAGGGGCGCGTCAACCGCATCACCGGCCTGCGCGTCGCCTACCAGGCGCAGGAGCCGCGCTTCACCAGCCACCGCTCGATGTACGAGGAGGCATTGGACGCCTTCAGCGACATTCGCGCGGTCGGCCGGCGCATGTCCGAGCTCGAACAACAGATGGCGGACCAGGCGGACGGCGACCTCGACGCGCTCTTCGAGGAATACAGCGCGTTATCGGCGCAGTTCGAAGCGCGCCATGGCTACGAGATGGAGTTCCGCACCGCCCAGGTCCTCAGCGGCCTCGGTTTCCCTGAAGAGATGTTCGAGACACCAATCGACCAGCTCTCCGGCGGGCAGAAGACTCGCGTCTCACTCGCCAAGACGTTGCTGTCGGACCCGGATCTGCTGCTGCTCGACGAGCCGACCAATCACCTCGATCTGGCCGCGCTCGAATGGCTTGAGGGCTTCCTGGCCGACTGGAGCCGCACTTACATTGTCATCAGTCACGACCGCTACTTCCTCGACCGGGTGACGGAGCGCACGCTGGAGATGGCCTTCGGCGGGATTGAGGACTATCCCGGCGGCTATGGCCGCTACCTCAAGCTCCGGTCCGAACGGCGCGAGCGGCGCCAAAAGGAATACGAGGAACAGCAGGCGTTCATCCGGCACACTGAGGAGTTCATCCGCAAGTACAAGGCCGGGCAGCGCTCGCGCGAAGCGCGGGGTCGTGAAACCCGCCTGGCGCGTCTGGAGCGCATCGAAGCGCCCCAGGACCATGAGCGCCTGAACCTCACTATGCACGCCAACCAGCGCACCGGCCGGATCGTCCTGAGCACCGACCCATTGACAATCGGCTATCCGCCGGCCAACGGCGCAGGTCCAACGGTGCTAGCCGAGACGGGCGAGCTTGTCATTGAGCGCGGCGACCGTGTCGCCATCGTCGGCCCGAACGGCAGCGGCAAGACAACCGCGCTGCGGACGATCGTTGGCGAGATCCCATCGCTCAAAGGCAATGCGATGTTCGGCACGAATGTGCGGCCCGCCTACTACGCCCAGGGCCACGAGGGGCTTGACCGCGATAAGTCCGCATTGGACACGATCCTCTACGACCAGCCCATCGGCGAGGAGCAGGCGCGGAGCCTGCTCGGCCGCTTCCTCTTCTCCGACGACGACGTCTATAAGAAGGTCGCGCAGCTCTCCGGTGGCGAGCGGTCGCGTCTGGCGCTTGCCAGGCTCACGCTCGAGAAGTCCAATTTGCTAATCCTCGACGAGCCAACCAACCACCTCGACATTCTCGCCCGTGAAACGCTGGAGGAGGCGCTTGGCTCGTATGACGGCACGTTGCTGTTCGTCTCCCATGACCGCTTCTTCATCGACAGCATCGCCAACCGTGTCTGGACTATCGAGGACGGCCAGCTGGTCGAATACCTTGGCAACTACACGGACATGCTCCGTGCCCGTGAGCGCCGCGCCAGTGATGCGCTGCCAGCTCCGGCCGCTGCCACGCGAGAAGAGCCTGCCGCGCCGACAAACACGCAACCCGCGCCACGCGGCGGCCGTAGTCCGCGACGGCAGCTCGACAAAGACCTGCGCGCTGCCCGCAAGCGCTTCGAGACGGCTGAACGGGCTGTCGGCAAGCTCGAAGCCATGCTGAACGACATCAACGCTGCAATTGGCGTGGCGACGGCTGACGGCGACATGGACCGGCTGGCTGTGCTTGGCACCCAGTACGAGCAAGCGCAGAGCAAACTCGACGCGGTCTATGACGAGTGGAGCGAAGCGGGGTCCGCGCTCGACAGCTTGAAGCGCGAGTCCGAAGCACTCGAGCAGGAGCAGCGGGCGTGACGCGCCGCAAGCTCGTCGTCGGCATCACCGGTAACATCGCGACCGGCAAATCCGCCGTGGTCGAGATGCTCGTCGACCTTGGCGCAGACGCCATCGACGCCGATGCACTCGTCCACAGCATGATGGGAGCAGACTCCGAGCTGGCCGAAACATTGAGCGCGGAGTTCGGAGCCGAAGTCCTCAACGAGGATCTCAGCATCAACCGGCCGGCGCTGGGCCAGATCGTCTTCTCCGATCCCGTCAAGCTCGAACGGCTAGAGCAGCTCATTCACCCCTATGTCGTGGAGCGCATGGTCACGGCGATCAATGAGCCGGGCGCGGATGTGCTGGTGCTCGACGCGATCAAGCTCTACGAGGCGGGCATTGCCGACCACTGCGACGAGGTCTGGGTCATCGACGCCGGGCTGAACACGCGTGTCGAACGCCTGATGGCCCGCGACGGCATCGACCGCGCCGAAGCCATGCGGCGTATCGAAGCTCAGCCCCCGCAGGAGGAGAAGCTGGCGCGCGCCAACCGTGTCGTCGACAACGGCGGCTCGCTCGATGCCACGCGCGAACAGGTCGAAGCGATCTGGCGCAGCCTCAACCTGTAGCCTCGCCAACCGTGCCCGTCGTCCGCCCCGGTATGCGCGTTCCTACGAGCGCCGCCAGCAGCACCAAGACCGACATCGCTATCATCGCCTCTGAGAAGCCGTAGCTATCGGCCAACGCGCCGGTGATCGGCAGCCCGATGCCGCCGGTCACGAAGCCGATGCCGAGGATGAAGCCTGATGCCATGCCGACGCGACCAGGCATGAAGCGCTGGGCCAGCACCAGCGTCACCGACAGGCTCATGTCCGCGATAAACGTAAAGAGCGGCCCGAGCACGAACGATGCCGGGCCTGGCGTTGCGGCGAAGATGAGCAACGGCGGGATCGAGCAGAGAAGCGACGTCACGAGCAAGCGCCGTTGGCCGAAGCGGTCCGCGAGCATTCCGCCGGTCAATGTCCCGACCGCGCCTGCTCCCAAGATGAGCGTCTGCAACACGCTGTAGAAACCAGGGCTGTAGCCCAGGTCGTCGAACCACAGCGGCACAAAGCTCACAACCGAACTGTGCGCCCAGTTCCGCAGCATCACGACAAGCACGACGACGCCCAGCGGCGCCCAGGCAATGCTCCGCTGCATCGCGCCGGCAGCCGCGTCCTGCGCGCTCGGCAATCCGAGATTGAGCCGCTTGAACTGCCGCAACAGCCCAATGGCGATAATGACGCCGAAAGGCAGAACGACCAGCGTGCCCGCGCGGCCGAAGAAGTAGAGCGCCGTCACGCCGATGATCGGTCCGAGCGCGTAGCCGGTCGTTCCGCCAATCGTGTAGAAGGCGAGCGCCGAGTTGCGGTTCTCATCCTGCACGACCGCCGCCGCGTTCGATGCCCCCTGCGGGTGGTATGCGCCGGATCCGAGGCCGGCCAGCACTGCCAGCACGATCACGGCCGGAAACGCCGGGGCAACACCGATGCAACCAACCATGATCGCCGACCAGGCCATGCTGCCGACCGCCAGGTAACGGCTGCCCCAGCGATCCGCGACGTAGCCGAAGAGCGGCTGTGACAGTGATGCCGCCGCCGTGAAGGCGAGGGCGATGTAGCCGACCGCCTGGTTGCTGAGGTCGAACAGGTCCGAAAATGTCGGGTACATGATCGGCAGAATCCCGCCGTACATGTCCACCGTGAAGTGCCCGAGCATGAAGATCAGCAACGCCCGGTTGGCAAGTAGTCCGCGAAAGCCCAGTGTGTGCCCCTATCCTGGCCGGTCAAGCAGACCGGATGATACCCGCGGTCCAGCGAAAACGCGACCGGCCCAGGCGGTGATAGACTTCAATGCTGGTTTGATACGCAAGCAGGCAGGAATTCGCTGTGGAATTGAGCACAACCGACATCCTGACAGACCTCGGACAGCGCCTCGACCGGATTGGGGTGCGTCTTTGACTTGCCTGCCCTTGAACTACGCATCCAGGAACTAGAGCAAGAGACAACCGAGCCGGACTTCTGGGCGGACAACGACCGTGCCCGGCGCATCATGCGCCAGCTGACGAGCGTGCGCGACCGTGTCGACACCTGGAACGAGATGCGCGATACCGTCCGACAGCTCTCTGAGCTCGACGAGTTGCTCGAAGATGATCCGGAGCTGGCTGACGAAGTACGGCAGGAGTCGGGCACAATCGCCGGTCGCGTCGAGCAGCTCGAATTCGAGCTGCTCCTCGACGGTCCTTATGATGAGAATGACGCGATCGTCGCAATCCACGCCGGTACCGGCGGCGTCGACGCCCAGGACTGGGCCGAGATGCTTGTCCGGATGTACACGCGCTGGGGCGAACAGCGCGGCTACGAAGTCGCCCTGCTCGACCGCAACGAGGGCGACGAGGCCGGCATCAAAAACGCTACGTTGGAGTTTCGTGGCGACTACGCCTACGGTTACACCAAGGGCGAAGGCGGCACCCATCGGTTGGTCCGGCTCTCCCCGTTCGACGCAGCCAACCGCCGGCACACAGCCTTCGCCATCGTTGAGGTTCTGCCGGCAGTCGAAGACGACCTCGAAGTCGAAATCCGCGACGAAGATATCCGCGTCGACACCTATCGCGCGTCGGGCGCGGGCGGTCAGCATGTGAACAAGACCAGTTCAGCGGTGCGCATCACCCACGAACCCAGCGGGATCGTCGTGACCTGCCAGGACGAGCGCTCGCAGCTCCAGAACCGGGCGACGGCGATGAAGATCCTCCGGGCGCGCCTGACCGAGCTCAAGCTGCGCGAGCGCGAGAAGGAGCAGGCGGCGCTCAAGGGTGAGGTGACCGTCGAGGGCTGGGGCAGCCGCATCCGCTCATACGTCCTACAGCCGTATACGATGGTCACAGACCACCGCACCGACTACTCGACTGGCAACGTCGCGGCGGTGCTCGACGGCGACCTCGACCCGCTCATCGACGCCTATCTCCACCACACGATGGGCGACAATGCACCGGCGCCTCAGGCCTAACGACTAACCTCCATCAACAGCGGAGTTTCATCATGAACTTGGTGCACGTTTGTTGACACGCATCGTGTCAAGTGTTACTATTCTTAGACGATTAGCACTCGGCTCCTTCGAGTGCTAAAATGACGAGAATGATGATGTTTGACGATCTAACGGACCGACAACACCAGATCCTCCGCTACCTCGTCGATGAGCATGTCGCGAGTGGCAAAGCCGTTGGCTCGAAGACACTCGTCGAGAGCTACCCGCTCAATGTCTCATCGGCGACCGTACGGAACGAGATGGCCCAGCTGGAGCAGCGGGGATACATTCAGCACCCCCATCGTTCAGCGGGCAGCGTCCCGACCGACCGCGGCTATCGGGTCTACGTCGAACGCTACGCGCGCCGTTCACACCTGTCGACCAGCGAGCAGCTGATGATTCGTCATCAGTTCAAGCAGGTTGAGTCTCAGATAGAGGCGTGGCTACAGCTCTCGGCAGCAGTGCTTGCCGACTTCGCCGGTCATCTCGCGATGGTGACGTCGCCACGGCAGCGCTCGGTGCGTTTGCGGCATTTCGAGCTGCTCTCGCTGCAGCCCCGGCTGGTGCTGCTGATCGTCGTCACCCAGGACAGCGCCGTTACCCAGTCGATGATCCACATCGAGAGCGAGATCGAGCAGGCTGATCTCAGCCGCGTCAGCAGCCACCTCAACGCGATCCTCGGCAACCAGACGGCTGCCGATGTCCGCAGCCGGATCAGTGATTTCAGCGGCTTCGAACGACTGGTCATCGAGAACCTCCTGACCACGCTCGACGCCGGAGAGTCCGGCGCGCGCACCGAGGTGATGCACGACGGGCTTGAGCACATGGTCCGCCAACCGGAGTTTCTCGAAAGCGATCGCATGCACCGGATTGTCCGGCTGCTGCGCGGCGGCACGTTGCTAACAATGCTCCTGCCGCAGATCGACGCAGCCGACGAGGATGTGCAGGTGTTGATCGGCGAAGAGATCGACGCCGACCTGCTCCAGCCCTATGGCATCGTCATTGGCTCGTATGGCTTGGATGCGAATGTAACCGGGCTGATCGGAATTGTCGGCCCTACCCGGATGTACTACGAACGCTCAATCTCGACGGTGCGCTACATGGCCGGCCTGATGAGCGACATGATGCAGGAGTTGTATTACCGTGACTAGCGCGGAGACAGAGAAGACGAGGGGGCAGGCCACCGGCCCCGGCCTCGATGAGCCCTCGGCCGAGGAACTTGCCGCAATTGAGGCGGAAGACCTTGACGGTGTTGAGGACGTCTCAGAGGTCGAGGAGCTACGCGCCGAGGCGGCCCTCAATCTCGACCGCTACCAACGCGCCGTCGCCGATCTGGCCAATTACCGCCGCCGCAAGGATCAGGAGCTCCTACGCATCGGCACGCAGACCCGCCGGACGGTGCTACAGCAGTTCCTCCCGGTTGTCGACGACTTCGAACGTGCGCTCGCGAGCGTCGACGGCGACAGCGGGACGGCGGAGTGGATCGAGGGCTTCCGCCTGATCGAGCGCAAGCTCTGGGCGGTTATGGAGCAGGCAGGCGTCCGTCCCATTGACGCCATCGGTCAGCCCTTCGACCCGAATTTTCACGAAGCGGTCGAGGTGGAGCAGGGCGTCGAGAATGCCGACACTGTCGTCGGCGAACACCGGCGCGGCTACATGCTCGGCGAGGACGTGCTGCGGCCGGCGATGGTCAAAGTGGGACGCGCCGACGGCCAATCCGCGAGCACAGAGTCAGATTAGTTAGCAGAGGAAACCGGTCGCCGCGCTTGTATGGCGCGCCGCCGGCAGCGAAACGACGTAGTAGCAGACAGAAAGGTTTGCAACAGTGGGAAGAACGATAGGAATCGACCTCGGCACGACGAACTCGGTCATGGCCGTCATCGACGCCGGTGAACCAGAGGTCATCGCGAATGCCGAAGGCGAACGCACGACACCGTCCGTTGTGGCGATGTCTTCCAGTGGCGAGCGGCTCGTCGGGCGCCTGGCGAAACGGCAGGCAGTGACGAACCCGCATAACACGATTTTCTCGGTCAAGCGCTTCATTGGCCGCCGCTTCGACGACCCGGTCGTCCAGCGCGACCTGGAGCTCGTGCCATACGAAGTCCGCAAGGCGGATAATAACGGCGTCGAGATCAAGATGGGCGACCGCTGGTACAGCCCGCCCGAAATCTCGGCCATGATCCTGCAAAAGCTCCGGGCCGACGCCGAGGCCTTCCTGGGCGAAACCGTCGACCAGGCGGTCATCACTGTCCCGGCCTACTTCGACGACAGCCAGCGCCAGGGCACCAAGGACGCCGGCAAGATCGCCGGGCTCGAAGTGCTCCGCATCATCAACGAGCCGACGGCCTCGGCACTTGCCTATGGTCTCGACAAGAAGGGCGATGAGCAGATCGCCGTCTACGACCTCGGCGGCGGCACATATGACATCTCGATCCTCGACCTCTCCGAGGGCGTCTTCCAAGTCATGGCGACCAACGGCGACACGCATCTCGGCGGCGACGACTTCGACCAGGAGATCATCAGCTTCCTGGCCGACGAGTTCAAGAGCAAGGAAGGCATTGACCTCCGCAAGGATCCGATGGCGCTCCAGCGGCTCAAGGACGAGGCTGAGAAAGCCAAGATCGAGCTCTCGTCAGCGCAGCAGACCGAGGTCAACCTGCCATTCATTACCGCCGACCAGAACGGGCCGAAGCACCTGAACATCACCATGACCCGTTCGCGCCTCGAGCAGCTCGTCGACGGCCTCGTGAAGCGCACTATCCCGCCGATGGAGTCCGCGTTGAACGACGCCGACATCGCGAAGTCAGAAGTCGATGAGGTGCTGTTGGTCGGTGGCCAGACACGTATGCCAATCGTCCAGAAGACCGTCAATGATTTCTTCGGCAAGCAGCCGCACCGCGGCATCAACCCCGACGAGGTGGTCGCTATCGGCGCGGCGATTCAGGCCGGTGTCCTCGGCGGCGACGTGACCGACGTCCTCTTGCTGGACGTGACCCCGTTGACACTCGGCATCGAGACGCTGGGCGGCGTCGCGACGCCATTGATCGAGCGCAACACGACGATCCCGACGCGCAAGAGCCAGATCTTCACGACCGCCGCCGACAATCAGGCGCAGGTGGAGATCCACGTCACCCAGGGCGAACGGCCGATGTCGGGCGACAACAAGACGCTCGCGCGCTTCATTCTCGACGGCATTCCGCCGGCCCCGCGCGGCGTGCCAAAGATCGAGGTCATCTTCGACATCGACGCCAACGGCATTCTGAATGTCACGGCCCGCGACCAGGCGACGAACCGCGAGCAGAAGGTGACGATCACCGCATCGTCCGGCCTGACGAACGACGAGATCGACAACATGGTCAAGGAAGCCGAGCAGTTCGCCGGCGAAGACCAGGAACGCAAAGATGCGGTCGAGCTCCGCAATCTGGCGGACTCGATGGCCTTCCAGGCGACCAAGACCCTCGACGAACACGGCGAGTCCATTCCGTCGGAGCTCAAGCTCGATATCGAGAACAAGGTCAGCGACGTGCGTGACATCCTCGACAACGACCCGGAGAACATCGAGCGGCTCCGCCCGGCCTACCAGGAGCTGACTCAGACGCTCTCCAAGGTTGGCGAAGCGATGTATCAGGACGCGGGCGTTCCCGAGGAGCCCGCCGCCAATGGCGCTGAGGCCACCAGCGAGACCCAGGAAGAAGAAGACGAGGCAACGGTCGAAGGCGAGTTCCGTGAAGTCGGAGACTAACCTCCGCTACGCCGTTCACGCCACGTTGAGCGCGTAGTACAACAAACAGCCGGGCGAAATCGCCCGGCTGTTTTCTTGTGCCTGGATACGCAATCCGCGTTGCATCCGGATTTTCGCAGGGCAAGGGCTCGTCCCCTGCCGCGTATGGGAAGAGTCGCGCAAGCCGGCAGGGGACGAGCCCCTGCCTACAGGAGTGTCGGTACCGGTATTACTCGATGACTTCGATGTTAGCCAGTGGCACGGCGCGGCTCTGGCCGCTCTCCAGCTGGACATCGGCGACGACCCGGCGCACGCCGTAGCGGTCCGGGCTGACATAGGGATCTCCGAGCGCCGTAGCGGCAACCGAGAACGCGCCCGAGTCCACGAGACGTAGCTCGCGGCCGGCAACGACACGATCGTCGATGCCGCGGTCCTCACCCTCGTCGTCGTCGAGGTAGATTTCCGGCCGGGCCAGACCGTTGCCGACGAGTGTGCGAGCGCTAACCGAGACGGTCTGTCCGACCCGCGCCGACAGAATGTCGAACAGGCGATCATTCATCTGACGGCGGCCAAAGCCTTCGGTGACAATCGTCACCAGCGGCGATTCGATGGACGGGTGTGATAGATCGCCGTGGGCGGCCGTCACGGGGTTCCAGAAGCCATCCTGGTTCATCTGGCCACCGGTCAAGAACCGGCGCAAATCGCCTTCGGGAATCGAACCCAGGATTACAGCAGCCGCTCCGACCTCGCGCAGCCGCGTCAGCGCCGGCGCGCCGGCCGTCATCCCGGCAACAACGATGCTGCCTTTCCAATCGCTGGAGACACTGTCGGCGGTAAGCTCGCGGTCCGGGCGGTCGACCGCCGTAACTAGCGGGCCGATTGCCTCAGTCCCGAAGCCGACGATGCCGTAGAGCCGGGTGCCGGATGTGCGGATCACCGCGCCGTGTCCGGGAATGATCTGCTCGACCTCGCCGCTCACCAGCGACAGCAGCTCGCGCTTTCCGAGCGACGAGCTAACGAGCACCGTCCCGTTCGTGTCGTCGACAGATACGAGCGTGCCGTCCGACGGCGACTTCACCGTCGCCGTCCGCAAGCCGCGCCGCACGCGGGCGATGACATCGCCCTTCTTGATCGTGGAACCGATCGACTTCGCGACGTACTTGCTCAACTCGCTGTTGTCGACACCCAGTTCGCTGGCGACATAGAGCGTCAACGTCTGTTCAACATCTTCCGAACGCGCGATCACCTCGTCTGGAGAGACCGGCTCGCCGAGCGACACCAGCACTTCGCCGGCCTGCGGCAACATGCGCTCAATCGCGAACGTGCCTTGTGCCAGGACAATCGGTTCAAGTGTTGGGAAACTCCACACGTTTACATCGCCTCTCAGTGATCAAAATTAGCGTGACGGGCCTAGAACTGGATACCGAGGTCGGTGTACCAACGGCGCACGGCATCACGGGCGGCGGTTTCGTCGGAAAACTCCGCCATTGGGCGGCCGCGGGCATCAATAATCACACCCACTTCTCCACCCTCGAAGCCCTCTTCCGGGCCGAATTGGATCTGCTCGCCGGGGTTACTACCCCCGACCGCGAAACCCGGTTCGCAGGTCAGCACGAGCGTCGCCCGGTCGCCCTCACCGAGCGGCAAGCGCATCATCGAGCCGTAGGCGACCGAAAACTCGACGGACTCACCGTCTTCGTAGGTCAGCTTTCCGGAAACCGCCGGCTGCCCTTCCGCGCCCGCGCCTTCAACGACGACAACGGTCGCGGTTGGCGAAAGCAGATCGTGTTCGACAACGTCGGCAGCGACGGCCGGGCTCTGGTCGCCGATTGCGCCGGCGGCCCACAACAGGCAGTCAGGATCAAGCAACACCTGCACGACTCCGCCCAGCGGCGCGGGCCGCAGCCCATTGAGCGCCGCAAGCACGCCGAGCGCGGGATCGCCATCAAAGCAGAAGCCCGAGCCGGCCACGATCAGATCGATCTGATCGCTCGCAACACCTTCGAGGTTACGCCAGGATTCCGCCACAAAGGCCGACAGCGCAACGCTCTCGACAATCTGGTCGCGCCAGACAGCCGCGCCGACGCGCGGCCGGGTAGCGCGGTTGAGCACCCAGTTTGCAAGATCTTCACGCGACATCTCGAGCGGCAATGCTGACCGCACCCCGTCGAGCCCAATGGCGAAGAGCGACCGGATGTTCGTATGCACATCAAGGTCCGGTCGAGCTAACGAACCGCCGGCGTGCATCGTCGACCAATTGATAGCGGTTCCGGCCGCGACATCGACTGAGACAATGCTCCGTTCGAGGCGTCGGGCCAGGTAGCGCGTGGCAAGGTCGCCGGCGCGCAAGCGGCTGACAAAGCGCAGCTCGCGGTTGATTCCGAAGCGGGGTTCGCCGGCAACACGCTGGTCATATAGCTCGGCCAGCTCAGCTTCGAGCGCGCTGGCGACCTCGTGGGGCTCATACTGGCTCGGATCGAGGCCAGTCATGTTGGCCCCTTCACCCAGTGCCTGGATCAGGTACTGCTGAAATTCTTCCGATGCCAGAACGATGAGCTGGCCCACCGCGCCCTCGGAAATCAGATTGCTGAACGTCCCGACGGCCGATGCCCACTCGGATTGTGCGCGGTCACCTTCGAGCAGGATGACGACATCCGGGCGAATACCGCGCAGCCGCACTTCGAGTAGGGTCGACGACAGCACGCCGTCTTCCGTTCGCACCGCGTCCGTCAGAATATGGACCGTTGACGGCGTTGCGCGACCCGTCGCCGCCAGCACATGTGTGAGCGCGTGCGAGCCCGCCGGAACGATTGCGACGCTCAGCGGCGCGACCGGGTAGCCAGTTATCGCAAATGGACCCAGGTGATCCTCGCTGCCGGCTTCAACGCCGAACTGCGTACCGGTTTGGCCCTCCAGAATAGATACAACTTCGCGCACAGCCGTCGGCAGGTCGCCGATCGGCGGGCCGAGGGTGGACATGACCTGGGACGATGCGACAAAACGCGACTCGCCTTCGACAGAGTCGAACACGATCCCGCGGACATGCAGCCCATCGACATCGATGACCAGCGAGGCGCCTGCATCAGCAGTCTCGCGCGGTCCGGCAATGGCGCTATCTTCGAGTCCGGTCGGCGCATCTGTGTTTCTGTACGTGACCACTCAACCCCCGATCAAATCGCGGCGATTCGATGTCAGTTTCACATCGTCAAACGTTCGTGCCTAAATGAGGAACATGACGGCTGCTACACCTAGCAGCACGAGCAGGATGATCGCGGCTGCGGCGATTGGCAATATCGGCAGTGACGACGCCGTCTTCGCCCCCTCTTCAGTCTTGTCAGGGACCGCTACCGGCAAGTCGGCAGAGACGGCCGGCAGCACCGGCGGGTGTTCCGACCCGTAGCCTGCAACCTCGGTCTCCGCCGGCGCTTGCCGTGGCGGAGCCGGCGCGGCCGGAGCGGAACCCGGCTGGTCAGGAATGGCGGTCTGCGGCGCCTGGCTCGCAACGAGCGCGAAGAGCGATGTCGCTTCATCGACGCCACGCGAATCTTTCGATGTCGACCATGCGCGTGTGATGGTCGGAACAGCGATCTGGTCGCCGTCGATGCCCGTGTCCTGCACCAGCGCGTCAAAGGACGACTCTGCCGGCCCCTCGGGCGCTATGGCACGCAGCCACTCGGGTAGGTCATCTTCGCTAATGAAGTCCGTGCCGGCAACGCTCGTTTGTTGCGGCGCAGGTTTCGGTTGTGGAGCCGGTTGCGTCTGCTGGTCGTTGCTTGAAGTCGTCATCGGCTCCTCCGCTGGCTGCTGCTCGGGCGTTTCGTCCTCGGTTGGCTCTCCAACGGACGAAGCAAATGCTTGCAACCAGGCCGGGAGCTCGACAAGACGGACACTCGGACGGTCGCGATCCACAAAGCTCGGTGTCGGTGGGAATTGCTGCGGACCACTGGACATTTGCGGCGTCGCGAGGTTGCGGTCGCTGCTCGTATCGTCGTCGATGACCTGGCGTTCAAACGGGGAAGAGGCCACAGACTGATCCTCCTGCTACGGTCCTCGCGTATCGTCGCCGAAGGGCGTTTGCCACGGCGTTAACTGATGGATGTTCACGCCCCTCAAACTGGAATATAACATAGCGATTTTCGCTAACCTGTAGCCAAGAAGTAACGATGGACCGGCAGCCGGCACTACCCGCCGGACCTCAATTCAGCACTGTCCATCCAGATGGTAACTGGACCGTCATTCACGAGCTCAACTGCCATCATCGCGCCGAACTCGCCCTGTTCCACTGTGAGGCCGAATGCTTCGAGTTCCTCCACGAACGCGGCGAGCAGAGGCACAGCCGCATCCGGCTGCGCGGCGTCGACAAATGAAGGTCGCCGGCCCTTGCGGACATTCGCGAAGAGGGTGAATTGGGAGACAACCAAAACCGCGCCGCCGGCGTCGCGCACGGACTGATTCATGCGCCCTTCCTCATCTGGGAAGATACGCAAATTGGCGATTTTGCCAGCCAGGTACGTCGCATCGTCGCACGTGTCCTCGTGGCCCACTCCGATGAGCAGCAGCAGGCCGCTGTCAATGCTGCCGACGACACTAGCTTCGACCGTGACCGAAGCGCGGGAGACGCGCTGCAACAGGATCCTCATGTAGCAACCTCAGTCAGTACCACTGCCTGGGCCATGATGCCCTCGGCCCTCCCGAGTGCGCCAAGGCCCTCGTTTGTCGTCGCTTTGACGCTTACCCGGTCAACCGTGATACCGAGCAGTCCGGCAATCGCCTGGCGCATCTCGTCGCGCCGGCGCGCGATGCGCGGCCGTTCGGCGACGATCGTCACGTCGACATTCACGATACCCACACCATCCGGCAACATCGCAAGCACCCGTCGCGTCAGATCGCCACTATCGGCGTTGAACCACGCCGGGTCGCCTGGCGGAAAGTGGTCGCCGATATCTCCCAGCGCGTGCGCGCCGAGCAATGCGTCGCACAGCGCGTGGAGCACGACATCGGCGTCTGAGTGGCCGGCAAGGGCCGTTTCGCCGGCGAAGAGTACACCGCCCAGGCGAAGCTCGCGGTCCGGGTCAGCAGAGAATGCATGCACGTCATATCCAAGGCCAATGCGCATCACTCTTCGGCCCAATCACCAGCGTAGAGGGCGCGCGCAATCGCAAGATCCGCGGGTACCGTGAGCTTGATGTTGACAGGCGCTCCAGGGACGAACTCGACCGGGTAGCCCGCCCGAAATAGCGCCGTGCTCTCGTCGGTTTCGCCTGGGAAACGTGACATCGCGGCGTCCAGCCAATCCCTGCGTGCTGCCTGCGGCGTCTGTGACTCGGCCAGCCGCTCGCGATCGAGCGTCCCGGCCATCCCCGTGCCTTGACTGCTACGAACCGTGATCGTGCTAGCCGGCGCCGTCACCGGGATTGCTGCGCCGTTGCGCTCCGTCGCATCGAGCACGGCGGCGACGACGCGCTGCGGCACGAGCGGCCGTGCGCCGTCATGCACCGCGACGTGCGTAACGTCCTCCGACAATGCTTTGACGCCGTTGCGGACCGAGTCGCTGCGTGTCGCTCCGCCTTCGACCCAGCGAACACACACGCTGTGGAACCTTGGGCCAATGGACTCTGTCAGCCGCACCAGGCCCGTACTGCTTCCGACAACGACGATGCTGCTGAAGCGTCGCACAGCTGCCATGGCTTCGATTGACCGGAGAATGACCGGCGCGCCGCCGAGGTCTTCCAGCAGCTTGTCGCGACCGAACCGGCTGCTGGAACCAGCGGCGACGATGACAGCGCCCCACACCGGTTGAACCGCAGCCGTCAAGCGACAACTTCCTCGTTCTTGATCTGGGCAAATGCCATGCGGCCAGTGCCTGTCTGAAGC
>JAUIIK010000034.1 GCA_030431755.1 Chloroflexia bacterium | reverse complement strand
GGGGCGATGACGAGATAGACCGCCATCGCCCCGGCGATCAGTATGCCGCCGTAGAGCTTCGGGTAGGCCAGCAGGGCCCGGACGCCCGGGGCCAGGCTCGGGTTCGTGTGGTGCAGCGGCGCGGCGATGCAGAGCGTTCCAAAGGTCGCCAACAACAGCATCAAGCCCCGCCGCTCGCCGGGCTGCTCCGCCAGACTCAGGCAGAGCGCGCTGAGCACGGCCGGCAGCGCCAGGACGTAGTGATGCTCCTCTCCGAGGGGTTGGAGCGGGACCATCAGTGCCGAGAGCAGCCCGAAACGCGCCAGCCGCAACCGCCGCCCGTCGACATCGCGCTGGAGCACCCAGCCGGCCAGCGCCGCCAGTCCGAAGATCGCGGCGTTCACTGCCGTAGACAGTGGCGCGACGATGCCCGGCATATCGACGAGGGGCGAGGCGTTCGAGCGCGGCTCGACGTGCAGGTTGTGATGGATGAAGCTCGTCGTCGTCTGGTAGGCCGTGACGCCGCTCCAGGGCTGGTCGAAGAGCCCCGGAAGGCGCTGGATGTACTCCCACCAGATCGAGAAACCAAGCAATGGCGACGCCAAAAGAACCGTCGCGATGAGCGTCCCAATGCCCCAGCCGAGCCCGCGAAAACGGCGCTCAAGCAGGAGCAGTCCCCAGAGCAACGCCCCCGCTGACTTCGTCGCAAACATCAAGCCGAGCCAGACGCCGAGCCCGCGTTCCCTGTCCAGCACATAAGCCCGCAGTGCCAGGCTCAGGAAGACCAGCAGCAGGACATAGACCTGCCCGAAGAAGAAGTTCTCCCAGAGCGGGTTGTAGATGGCGACGAGCGCGATCAGTGCCCAGAAGAGGGCGTTGCCCGGCCCGCCGGCCAGCCCGGCGGCGCGGAGTGTGTCGAAGATGATCCCGACCGCCAGCGCCAGGAGCAACACGTTGGCGAGCGTCCAGGCGACATCGGCGTCGGTTGGACTGAGGTCGCTGAACGGCAGCAGAAGCAGCGCCGTCGGCGGCGGGTTGATGAAGAAGATGTCCGGCGTCTCGACGAAACCCTCGGCTATCGAGCGGTCGAGAAACCAGCGATTCTCGTAGAAGCGGTCGATCTCCTCGCCCTCGCGCACAATCTGCGCCGCTGTGTAGTAGCTGGCATAGCCGTAGCTCAGCTCCCGCGTCGCCGGCCAGACCGACCAGATGCAGACGAGCCCGAGCCCGGCAAACGCCAGGATCATCGCGGCCCGTCGCTGTGTTGTCTGACAGATAGCCCCCATACCGGAATTCTAACGTCGCTGGCAGTTGCCACTTCTATTCTGTGCTCCGGAGGAGACACCGGCGCGAGATCGCCGCAGCATGATGACTGCGTTGACAAAACGGCACTGGCTTTCGTGTATTGCGGTTGATTCTCAGGCTAGGAGAATGGTCTGGGATTCTCCGATACACATTGTCACGCGCACGTACATTCATTAACCTTATGTCGCCAAGTGGTCATAGGAACAGGGGATGAATCCATGTGGCGCAATGTACGGGCTTTGATGATTCTCGGGATGCTGGCGGGGCTGGTTCCGGTGCTTCCGGTAGGCGTGGCGCTGGCCGACGATGCCGTCGTCGGCTCCGGCTCGCTGGCGAGCTGTACCGAAGGCGCGTTTGATACCGCGCTCGCGGCCGCCCAGACGAACGGCGGCGGTACGATTACCTTCAACTGCGGCGGCCCCGCAACCATCACCTTTACCGACTCGAAGGTCATTAGTAATCCGAACACCGTCATCATCGACGGCGCGAACCAGATCACGCTCGACGGTGGGGATGCGACGAAGTTCTTCCTCATCGACGACGGCGCAACATTGGATTTGCGGAACCTGACGATCGAGAATGGCCGGCACTATGCCGGCGGCGCGATTGACAACGACGGCACGACGCTCATCACCGGAAGCACGCTGCGCTACAACCAGGTCGACCAGCAATCGACGAATCGGGGCGGCGCAATCTACAACAACGGCGGCGATGTCACGATCACGTCCAGCACGATTGCCAGCAACGACAGCGCGGATGATGGCGGCGCGATCTATAACGGCAACGGCGGAACCGTGACGATCACGAACAGCACCTTCAACGCCAACACTGCCGGCTCTTACGGTGGCGCGATTTACAACGATAACGGCGACATTGAGATCGTCACGAGCACTTTCTACAACAACCTGGCCGGCAACGACGGTGGCGCGATCTATAACTACGACGAGGTGACGGTTACCTCGAGCACCTTGACGAGCAATTCCGCCGACTCCGATGGCGGGGCGATCTATCACCATGGGGGCAACCTCGCCATCACCTTCAGCACGATCACCCGTAACGACGCATTGAGCGGCGCTGGAGGTATCTACTTCTCCGATCCGGCGGACATTACCGGCACGATCGTGGCCGACAATGGCGTCAACTGTAGTGACGCAAACAACGTCTCCGATGGCTGGAATCTGAGCGACGACGACTCCTGCGACTTCGACCAGCCCAGCGACATCGTCAACAGCACTGCGATCAATCTCGGTGAGCTGCAGGACAACGGCGGCCCGACCTGGACGATACTGCCGGCGGCGGGCTCTGACGCCATCGACAACGCCGCCGAGGCTTGCCCGGCCGAGGATCAGCGCGGCGAAACGCGTCCCTCCGGCGCGGCCTGTGATATCGGCAGTGTCGAGGTGCAGCCCAGCGCGGCCTCGACCTACACGCTCTGCGTCGATCTCTACTCCGGCCAGCTGACCTCGCCAGTATCGAACCAGTGCGCGCCGCCTTACCAGGTCGAGCTGGAGACGCCGTCGGACAACCCGCTGACCTTCTGCATCTCGAACTGGACCGGCGCGGTCACTTACCGCTTCAACCGGCCCTGTGGCACGAATTACCGAACGCATGTCGTGCCCGACAATGGCGATCTACTGACCTGTGTCAGCTTGTACACCGGCCGGCACCGGGCGGTGCGCGCGCACTCCCAGTGCACGGCGGCCGAACGGCCGAATACGGTCCCGGCGGCCTAAGCGCCAGGAGAACCGGCCCGGATAATCGATGTGCCCTTGTCAGCTGGCCGCGGATGTCACCGTCCGCGGCCAGTTGCTTTGTCATACGCCTGGAAACGCCGGGCTGGGTTAGGATGCAGCGGGGATTGGCCCGGAGCATGTTGGTGAGGCGCTATGCGAATCTATCTGGTGCGACATGGTGATGCGATTGACCGGGGCGCGCCCGGCATCGGCTCGGACGCCGAACGCTGGCTAACCGATCTGGGGCGCGAAGAGGTCGACTGGACCGCCGGCATCCTGAAGCAGCTCAACGTCAAGCCCGACCTGATCCTCTCCAGCCCCTACGTCCGCGCCTACCAGACAGGCGAGATCATCGGCGCGGCCATCGGCCCTTCGGAGACGCCGGAGACGAGCGAGCACCTGATCTACGGTGGCTCTTTCTCAGGCATCCTCAACGACATTCAGGCGCACGGTAGCCCGACGCAGGTCGTCCTGACCGGGCATATGCCGAGCATCGGTGAGATGGTCGGCTGGCTATGCTGGAACGATCGGCGTAGCGGTGTCCGGATGCGGACAGCCGGTGTCGCCAGAGTCGACCTGCCCGACGACAGCATCGCGCCCGGCTGGGGCGATCTGCGCTGGTTGCTGCCGCCGAAAGTGTCCCACCGCCTGCTGGGAGAGTAGGAGGTGGCAGAGGAGCCCGCGTCGGGGCAGCCACAACGCATATTCTGGTTACTCGTGGCGGCCATTTTCGCTGTTTCCGTCAATTCGCAGGTGATGAACCCGGTCCTGCCGGCGGTGGCGGAGGACTTCGACGCGACGGTTGGCCGGGCCGGGCTGGCCGTCACGGCCTACCTGCTGCCCTACGGCTTCTTCCAGCTGCTCTACGGCCCGCTGGCCGACCGGCTTGGCCGGGTGCAGGTCATCACCGTTGCGCTGGGCGCGGCGGCAGTCGGGACGCTGCTCTGCGCCCTGGCTCCGAATCTCAATGCCCTGATCCTCTTTCGGTTCATGGCCGGCGGGACGGCGGCGGCGGTGATTCCCCTGACCTTTACCTACATCGGCGACACGGTGCCCTACAGTCAGCGGCAGGCGGCGATTGGCTACACCGCGATGTCGCTGTCACTCGGCAACGTCCTGGCCGGGGCGATTGGCGGGTTCCTGGCCGCCGTCGTCTCCTGGCGTTCGATCTTCGTCATCATCGCTGTCATCTCAGCCTGCTGCATGTTGCTGATACTGCGCGAGCCGGGCGTGCGTCAGCGCCCGCCGCAGACAGAGCGGTCGTGGTTCGAGCCCTTCCGACTAGCGCTGGAGGACCGCCGTCACCTGGGCTACTTTGGCCTCATCGTCGTCGAAGGCACGATCGTCCTTGGCTCCTTCTCCTTTTTCGGCCTGATCCTGCGCGAGCGTGATGGCTTCTCCTTCACCGCCATTGGCGTCATCATCTCGCTCTACGGGCTGGCGTCGATTGTCGCCGGACGCTTCCTCGGCTCGATGGCGGGCCGACTCGGCGAGCGGCGCATGATCCTGGCCGGCGGGACGCTGATAACCCTGGCGATTGTTTGCATGACCTTGCCGCCGCTGCCCTTCTTCCCGCTGGCGATGCTCCTGGGCGGCTTCGGCTTCATCACGATGCACACGACCTTCCAGACGCGCGCTACCGAGATCTCGCCGTCGGCACGAGCGACCGGCGTCGCGATCTTCGCCTTCTCGCTCTTTCTTGGCGGCAGCATCGGCTCGTTCGTCGTCGCGCAGTCGTTTGAGCTCTTCGGCTTCAATCCGACCCTCTACGGCCTGATCGTCGTGACGATCTCATTTGTATTGGTGGCGTCCGCGCTCATTCTGACATTGACTGAGCCACATGGGAGCGGGGGGTTGGCCCCGGACAGGCGAGCGGGGGGAGACTCTGCCGGGGCCCTTCCCGAGTGAGGAGGAAGAAGGAGTGTCCGATTTCTCCGGACCCTTCGAAGCCAAGGATAGGCAGGGTGGATTAGCGTTTGGTTACCTTCCGGTTCGGTTCTCGTTAGCATCTCCGCTGAGTACGTCCACGGTGTCAAATGTCGGCGAGGCCGAGCGCCAACGCGAATATCTCCCGGCGTTCCTCTGTCGTCACCGCAAAGCGCACGCGCTCCAATGTGTCCGGATGTTCGGCGACGAATGCCTGGAGCGTCGCTGCCATCGCAGCGGCCGCAGCCTCGATCTCCAGGCCGCCGACGCCGGTTCCGAGCGCCGGAATCGTGACGCTAGTCAGCTGGTTTTGCCGGCATAGCTCCAACGCCTGGCTGGAGGCTGCCGCAACAGTCTCCTCTGTCGCATAGATCTGGGTGCGTTCGGTGAAGCCCATCGCGGCGGCATGGATCAAGGCCCGCGCCGGCGGCGGCATCGACCCTGCGCTCGTCATGACTGCCTGGCCGACCTCGATTGGCCCGAGGCCGGTCGCTTCGACCTCGACCTGTTCGCCGGCAGCGCGCTTTAATGCCCCGGCCACCCCGGCGCCCATCCATAGCTCATTGTTCGCCGCCACGACATACGCCTCGGTCTGATGCGTTGCGAAATCGGCGATGTCAGCGACAACTACTTCGATATCGGTCACGGCTCTTCCTCGCTCGTAGGGTACAGATGCCAGATTACAGGGGATAGCAGTCGACTAGCGCCACTTCTGCTGTAACCTATCCCGTATAACCTATACCCTACGAAGGGGGCGAGCGATGTCGAAGCTGGTGACCGCGCCGGAGAGCGCCACGACGAGTATCTACGACCGGATCGGGGTGCGGACGATTATCAATGCCGCCGGGGCGACGACCGCCGTCGGTGGGACCTTGATGCCGCAGGAGGTCATCGACGCGATGATTTCGGCCTCGAAGTCGTTTGTCGTGCTTGACGAGCTCAATCGCGCGGTCGGCAAGAAGATCGCCGAAGTCACCGGCGCGGAGGATGGCTTTGTAACAGCCGGTTCGGCGGCAGCCATGCTCGTCGCCGTCGCCGCCTGCATCGCCGGGACCGACCCGGTCAAGGTCCGGATGCTCCCGAACAGCGACGGCCTGGCGAACGAGGTCATCATCCACCGCATGCACCGCATCGGCTATGACCAGATGTTCCGGGCCGCTGGCGGTCATTTCGTCGAGATCGGCATGCCGCGCCGCACCGAAGCCTGGGAGCTCGAAGCCGCGATCACCGAGAAGACCGCCTGCGTTATCTGGATCGACTCGCCTGCGACCGGGCCAGGGCCGCTTGACTTCGACCTGCTTGTGGAGATCGCCCACCGTCACAATGTCCCGGTCGTCGTCGACGCCGCCTCGACGCTGCCGCCGAAGCACCACATCACCCGCTGGATCGAGCGCGGCGCTGACCTCGCCATCTACAGCGGCGGCAAGGGCATTCGCGGACCGCAGGACAGCGGCCTCCTCGCCGGCCGGGCCGACCTGATCGCGGCAGCGCGGGCCAACGGCGCGCCAGCCACCGGCGTTGGCCGTGCCGCCAAGGTCAGCAAAGAGGCGATGGCCGGGCTTTACGTCGCTCTCGACCGCTTCGCCAGCTACGACCACGACGCTGAGCACGCCGAGCGCTCCGAAATGGCCCACATGATCGCCGGCGCGCTCGACGGCCTCGACAACGCCGAGATCGTGCCCGTCACCGATTTCGAGGCCTACCCGATGCCGGTCGTGAAGCTCTACCCGGCCAACGGCGCAAGCTGGACGCCGACCCAGCTTGGCGAGTTGCTGGCCGCCGGCGAGCCATCGATCCACGGCAAGATGGAGTGGGACCACTACGGCATCCACACTCACAACCTCTACCCCGGCGAGCCCGAGCAGATCATCGAGGCCGTGCGGGCGGTGATGGGGCGTTTGTAGAGTTTAGGGGATAGCAGAGGGTTGGGCCTGCTGGCTTGCGGTTGCATTCTGGGAACTTCGGAGCAACGATGGTGGCATCCCGACACAGAAGGGATTTCGTGGCGGTAGTGAACAATTAGCACAACCCCGCTGCTCTGGAACCGCAGCAGCGCATGTAAGCGAACTTTCTACAACACGTACTTGACGCGTGTATGGATAGCAACTTTCAGGGACGGCGGGTTTGCTATCCCCTGTAACCTATAACCTATCCCCTACTCCGAAGGAGCAACACCATGACGAGACCAACGAACTACCTGACTGACGAGGAAGTACACGCGCTCCGCACCGTCAGCGCCGCGTCGTTGACGACGGCGTTGTTCAACCGGGGCATCCGGACGGCGCACCTGCGGGACATCCATCCGGTCCGGCCCGACCTGCGGCTCGTTGGCTATGCCTACACGCTGCGGTATATCCCGATGCGCGAGGACCTGGGCGGCGAGACCCACTTCGACAATACGACCAACCCGCAGCGGGTCTCGGTCGAAGATGTCGGCCCCGGCGACGTGCTGGTGATCGATGCCCGCGGCGAAACCAGTGCTGGTGTCCTCGGGGATATCCTCATTACCCGCATGCAGCAGCGGGGCATCGCCGGGATCGTCACCGACGGCGCGTTCCGGGACACGCCTGCCATCGCCACGATCGACCTGCCGACCTACTGCCGCGGCTCGGCCCCGTACATGAGCTCGATCCTCCATCATCCGGTCGAGACAAATACACCGGTCGCTTGCGGTGGCGCGGCGGTCATCCCCGGCGACGTCATCGTCGGCGACGGTGAGGGCGTCGTTGTCCTGCCCCGCGCGATGGCTGGCGAGATCGCCCGCGAGGCCTATGAGAAGGAGCAGTACGAGGACTGGGCGCTCGCCCGCATCCAGTCAGGCTCCTCCATCCTCGACGTCTACCCGCCGAGCGACGAGACCTACGCCGAGTACCAGCGCGAGAAGTCGTCCTAGCGGCGTTGATCAATCCCGAAGACCAACGCCGTTGGACTGGATTGAGCGCCAGACCGCAATCTGAGGTCGTGCTTATCGAGACGAACCAGCGCTCGCTTGACGAGATTGCTGCTGGGGCACGTTCGGTAGATGGGGATTCCGTCGACGTGCGATTGATTCGCGGTCGGCGCTGCCGTTCGGCTGCCCGGCTCTTCCAAGAGTGGGCGGCCGTGCCGCAATTCCCGGACTACTTTGGCGAAAACTGGGATGCGTTTGACGAGTGCATCTGCGATCTGGAGTGGATTGCTGCCTCCCGGCTGGCAGTGGTGATTATCGATGCTGACCAGCTTCTGAGCGATGACCTTGCCGCGCTTGCCAACTTCTCTAGCGTTCTCTCGGGTGCAGCGCGGTTCTGGAGCGGCACGCAGCCGAGCGCCACCCTTGACAGTGTCCGCTTCATCTTTCAGGTAGATCCAGGGCACGGATCGCACACAATGTCACGGTTCCACGATGCGGGACTTGAACTTTCATCTGTCCAATGGTGAGGATCTAATCACGGACGCAACAGTAATACCGTCCACACTGAGACGACCGCCCATGATCGTAGCGGTGGAGTCCATCTCCACCCGGACTTGGAATTGCCTCCGTACACGGGCGGCGACGGATCTCACCGGTCATAGATCGTGTGGAGGCGGTCGCCCGCGAAGGGCTCTCAATCTGTTGGCACTCAGCGCCATGGAGACGACTCCACAGCAGCAACATTGTCATCCCGACGCAGGAGAGATCTTGTAGCGAGAGTGCCGTACATTGGTGCCGCAAGACGCTGACAACATTGCCGTTGCGACGAGGCTTCAAGTCTCCGGAACACTGGCGTTGCGTTCGTAGATCCCTCGTTGCCTCGGGATGCCAGGTATGATGTCGGATGCCTCGCCCCAATGCGTGTTGGAAGCGCGTAAAGGAGAAGTGCCGCTTGATCCGCTATGCATGCCACCGGCACCTGGTTGACCTCATAGCGTTGCGAGAAAGGTCTAACCTCGCAACTCGGCCGGGTGTGACGTCTGGCCGAGCGTGCGGGCAAGCTTGGAGTCGACCGAGGGTTCCAGCGTCGGGATCGCGGCGCGGAGGCTGGCGGCGGCGCTGACCAGCGTTTCGGCCGTGCCTTCGATGACCTCTAGCTCGACTTCGACAATGTGCGTTCGGCGGTTGGTGCGGAAGTCCGCCGCCTGGACATCGTCCAGCGACAGTTCGACGATCTCACCCCCGGCGCGCTCGTAATGCAGCATCTGCCGGTGAGTGACCAGCCGCGCGATGGGCGTCAGCTGGTCGTCTGATGCAACCATGCCGCGCGCACGGCTGACCGGCTCCAGGTCGATCCGCTCGATGAACGCCGTGGCGTCCGTCGGGGCAGGCTCGACGGCCACCTCGATCTCCAGCCGGGAGACGAGGTGGAGCGCGTCTTCGGCCGACTCGACCGCCTGGCGCGGTCCCTTGAAGGTCGCCTTGTGTTTGTCATCGACGCTGCGCATCCGGAGGCTGCACGATTGGTCGCGCAGGCTGAGGTTGGCCGTGTCGTAGTAGAGGTCGGTGTGGGTGCGCTCGCTGCGCTCGGAGAGTTGGAATTCGCCGATGCTGGTGAGTCCCAGCACCCGCTCGAGATCTTCCTCGCGGCAGGTGAACTTCCCTTCGAGCTCCTGTGGCTCAGGCATAGGAAGCTGTTACCAGATCGCGGATGCGACGCTTCTGGCCGGGCATGTCCGACAGGACGATATGGAGGATCGTCTCGGCCAGATCATAGTCCTCGCGGTGGATCGTGCCGCGCCAGCCGGTGTCAGCCGACCAATTGAACTCGCCCCAGACCGCGCGCCGGTCGCCATCCTGGGGTAAGCCGCAGGAGGCGATGTCGAAGAGCTGCAGGCCGTTGACCCGGCGCTCGTAGGCGATGTGCAGGTGCCCGAAGGCCAAGACGTCCGCCGGGCTGTCTTCGGCGATCTCCAGCACCTCGCCATCGCTCCAGTCCGGCATGATGTGGGTGACGAGATCGCGCGGGTTGGCGTGGACGACATGCAGCGTCGAGCCGTCGGGCGCGTTGACCTGCGCGTCGAAATCGAGTGTGCCGAGAAAGCTGACCCGCTCCGGTCCCATCCGCTCCTGCGACCACTCGATCGATTCCAGCTTGCGTTTGCTGGGATCATCGAGGCTCTCGCCGCTGTCGTGGATGTCCCAGTCGGTGTTGCCGAGTAGCATCTTCGTCGCCCGTTCCCGGACGATCTCCAATGCCGTGACCGGCTCCGGTCCTTTGAGGCAGTAGTCGCCGGCGGCGATGATCTCATCATACGGACCGCTCTTGCCGATGGCCTCCAGCACCGCACGCAGCGCCTGGACATTGCCGTGAACATCGGAGAAGACCGCGACCCGGATGTCACTCACTCGTCCGGCTCCGCCACGACGTCAAGCGGCGGGATCTCTTCCGGCGCCGGCGGGATGTGCTCCTCGGCCAGAAGCTGTTCGTCGATCTCCGGCGGGGGCTCATCAACCACCTCCGGGGCTTCCGGCTCCGGTTCCTCTTCAGGCGGGTCAATGCCGACGAAGCGCCGCAGGCGGCCGTAGAAGTCCGTCGCCTGCATCTCGGCCCAGGCTACCCGGAACTGGGCGTAGGAGTCATTGCTGACATCTGCCTTGTGGGCGACGAGGGTGTAGTAGGCGATGTCGTCGCGCTGGACGGTCGGGGCGGACATGGCCTCGCCAAGGCGTTGCTTGCGCTGGGCGATCGTGCCGCGTTCCGAGGATGTCGCGATGTCCTTCAGCCGCTCCGAGCGCGCCGTGGCCCGGTCGTCGAGCAGATTCAGCACCGTCTCGACCATGATATCGGCGTCGCGCATATCC
The DNA here is from genome assembly GCA_030431755.1 of Chloroflexia bacterium. Taxonomy (GTDB): domain Bacteria; phylum Chloroflexota; class Chloroflexia; order Thermomicrobiales; family CFX8; genus JAUIIK01. The sequence goes on along the minus strand of JAUIIK010000034.1, from coordinate 30,929 downwards.
CCGATGGATGACTGGATCTGCTTGACCTCGGAAATCAGCTCTTTCAGCTCCTTGGGATAGGCGAAGCGAAACATCTCCAGTGTGTAGCGCAGCCGCTTGGCGGCGATGCGGAGATTGTGGATCTCTTCGATGTTCTGTGGGTCTTCGACATAGGGCGCGTACTGGTAGACATCGTCCAGGCGGACCTCGATGATCCTGGCTGCGTTGTCCGTCACCAGCGCCTTCTTGTCGAGCCCTTTGACCTTTGATGCTTTAGCCATAGGTGTGCTCCGCTACGAATCCCCGAAAGCGTACGTCGAAGCGCTCGCGCTCGATCTGTTCGAAGAACTCCAGAAGATCGGCCCGCGCCTGTTCGCGGCGCGCGCGTAGATCACGGATCATCTCATTGATCGCCGGGCGCTCGTCCGCCGGCCGGCCGTCTCGGTAGTCGCTCAGCTCTTCGATCATCACGTCAAAGTCGCGCACGCCGCCGAGGACGTCGGTGAGCTGTTTGACGCGGCGGTGGAAGAACTTGTAGCGCTTTGGGAAACAGCGGCGTGAGACGTCCATCGCCGCCCGCAAGCGCCGCGACCAAACGCGCATCTGGTGGAGGTCTTCGGGATCTGAACCATCGACGGTGCCATCGCGGTAGGACATCATCATGTCGAAGCGTTCTTCGATCAAGCGCCCCATTGCCTGAGCATAATCCTGCTCGGCATGTGGCGGATCGGCAACACTGAGCGCCTGTGCCATGCTCTCCCCTGTCACCAGCAGTTCCCTTGCCATAGCCTACCAGACGTGTTCGTTCGGTGACTGTTTGGCAAACTACCCGTCCGGCTATTGCTACGGATTTCCCGGATCGTTAGCATGAGACAGAAGACTGTCTCAACCTAACCATCTACCTGAGGGAGTGTAACCGTGGCTCATGCGCCCGAACAGAGCGAGCAGGCATCAATCGCCGTGACCGTCGATGACACCCCGGAAGCCACCGATCAACCGGCTGAACCCATCGACCTCGAAAGCCCCGAGCTCTATGCCAACCGCGAGCTGAGTCTCCTGGATTTCCAGCGCCGCGTGCTCGATCTCGGCTTGCGCCCGGATCTGCCGCTGCTCGAACGGGTGAAATTCCTGGCGATCGTCTCGTCTAACCTCGATGAGTTCTTCATGGTGCGCGTTGCTGGGCTGATCGAGCAGCGCATGACCGGCACGAGCCAGCCCGGCGCTGACGGCCTCTCGTTGAGCCGCGTGCTGACCGAGATTCGCCAGACGGTCGCCGAGCTGACGGTCACCCAGCGCGAGGTCTGGCACCAGGATATCCGCCCGAAGCTGGCGGAAGCCGGTATCGAATTCCTGCCCTACGCCGCCATCGACGACGCGGCCAAGGCCGAGCTGCGCGCGCTATTCGAACGTGAGATCTACCCGGTTCTGACGCCGCAGGCCGTTGACGAGGCCCGGCCATTCCCGCACATTTCCAGTCTCAGCCTGAACATGCTCATCGTGGTCCAGGACGAGGTGGGCGAGCACGTCGCCCGGCTCAAGATCCCGCCGATCATCGACCGCTTCGTCGAGGTGCCCTCCAGCGACTCGTCGGCCAACGGCGTCGACCACTTCCGCTTCGTGCTGGTTGAGGAGGTCATCGAGGCGAACCTCGACGCGCTCTTCCCCGGCAAGGAGGTTAAGAGCGTCTATATGTTCCGGTTGACCCGCGACGCCGACTACGAGCTGCGCGACAGCACCGCCGAGACGATCATGCAGGCGGTCGAGGCCGAGCTGGAGCAGCGCCTCTTCGGCTTTGTCGTGCGTTTGACCGTTGAGCCGGCCATGCCTGCCGAATGGCGTAACTGGTTGGCGGCCCAGCTCGATGTCTCGGCCACCGATACCTATGTCATGGACCGGCCACTCGGTCTCTCCGACCTGATGGAGCTAACCGGCATCGACCGGCCCGACTTGAAATTCTCGAGCTTCACGCCGCGTATGCCACAGTGGTACCAGGAGACCAACTCGATCTTTGACGTGCTCCAGCGGCGCGACATCCTGCTGCACCACCCCTACGATTCCTTCACGCCGGTCATCGACCTCGTGCGGCAGGCGTCGAGCGACCCGGATGTCGTCGCGATCAAGCAGACGCTCTACCGTGTCGGCAATGCTTCACCGATCGTCGATGCGCTGCTCGAAGCGCGCGATGATGAAAAGCAGGTCGCCGTCCTGGTCGAGCTCAAAGCCCGCTTCGACGAGGAGAGCAACATCCGCTGGGCGCGCGCGCTGGAGAGCGCCGGGGTACATGTCGCTTACGGCGTCTCGTTCGGAATGAAGACCCATTGCAAGGTGACGCTGGTTGTCCGGCGCGAGGGCAACAACCTCCGTCGCTATGTGCACCTCGGGACCGGCAACTATAACCCGGTCACGGCGCGGCTTTACACTGACCTGAGCTTCATGACGAGCGACGATGACATTGCCGCCGACGTGTCGGACGTCTTCAACTTCCTGACCGGCTACTCGGACCAGCAGAACTACCGCAAGCTGCTCGTCGCGCCGGTCAACCTGCGCGAGCGCATGACCGCGCTGATTCGGAAAGAGGCCGAGTTCGGCGCCGAGGGCCGGATCATGATGAAGATGAACCAGATCATTGACATCCCGATGATCCAGGAGCTGTACAAGGCCTCGCAGGCCGGTGTGCAAATCGAGCTACTTGTGCGCGGTTTCTGCTCGCTGCGGCCCGGTATCCCCGGCGTCAGCGAGAACATCCGCGTGGTTAGTACTCTCGGCCGGTTTCTTGAACACGTCCGTACCTACTACTTCCGTCACGGCGCGGAGGATAATAGCGAATATGTCATTGCCGGGAGCGCCGACATCATGCCGCGCAACCTGAACTACCGGGTCGAGGTCATGTTCCCGATCGAAGACCCGTCGCTGCTGGCCTATGTCCGCGATGATATCTTGCTCTACCAGCTCCGCTCGACGGTCAATGCCTACGAGCTGGGCGCGGACGGAGCCTATGAATTGATCAAGCCGCAGCTGGGCGAGCAGTGCTACGACGCGCAGAGCCTACCCGGTCCGCCTGCGCCGGATGCCCTGCGCCGCGCGGTGGCGTCCTTCCCGAGGGGTTGATAGCCGATGAGTTTGAGCTCGCGAGAAGAGAGCGACAGCGTTCGCTGGCAGATTGTCCTCCGCACGACGTTGCTATTCGGCGAGGAGCGCGCGATCGCGAACCGCGAGGAGATTGAGATGGTCTCTAGCGCGATTCACCGGCTCAAACGGTTGAATGTCAACGCGCTCATCGCGCTCAAGCCTGAGACACAGCCATAGTGGAGAAGCTTGCCGAGCGGCTCCCCGCGACCCTGAAAGAGATCCACGCGACCGACAAAGAGATCGAAGCCTGGGTCGCGCTCGACGACGATTTCGTGCTGCAGCAGGCGGCGCTCATCGACGAGCGCCTGGAGTCCGGTGAAGCGCTGCCCCTCGCGGGCGTCACCGTCGGCGTCAAGGACATCATCGACGTCAACGGCATACCGACTGGCGCGGGCTTTGCGCCCTTTGCCGAGCGCATGCCCGCGCGCGATGCGCACGCGGTGAGCCTGCTGCGCCGGGCCGGAGCGCTCATCCTGGGCAAGACAGTGACGACGCAATTCGCCGTCTCCGATCCATCGAAGACGAAGAACCCGTGGGATCTCGAACGGACCCCCGGCGGCTCCAGCGCCGGTTCGGCGGCGGCGGTTTCCGCCCACCATGCCGATATCGCGCTGGGCACGCAGACCGGCGGCTCGGTCCTGCGGCCCTCGGCCTATTGCGGCATCATCGGCTTCAAGCCGGGCTTCGGCTGGACGTCAACCGACGGCATCATTCCCTACGCGACCTCGCTCGATACGCTCGGCATCCACGCCCGGACTGTCGCCGAGGCGGCCAGGATCTACGATGTGCTGGCCCGCCCCGAGCTGCCGCGTGTTGGCGACTGCACGCCGATTGGACCGCCACGGCTGGCCGTCTGGGCCGATGGTCTGGCCCACTCGACCGAAATGATGCGCGCCGCCGTGATCGACGCCATCGAAGCGTTGGCGAACGAGAGCGCGGTCATCCAGCACACCGTCGCACCACTGTCGTTCGATAACCTCATCGCCGCTCACACGATCATCTCGCGGGCCGAGGGCGCATCCACCCACAGCGATATGATCTTCGCCCACCCCGACGACTACGCGCCCGGCGCGCGCTCAATGGTCGAGACCGGTATGGCTTTGCCCGCCGATGTTTACGTCCGCGCGCAGCAGATCCGCGACCACGTTCGCCGCGAGGCGCTCACGCTCTGGTCGTCCTTCGACGCCATCGCGATCCCGTCCAGCGAATCCGTCGCACCCGACCTGAGCACGACCGGCAATCACGGCCTCCAGGCCATCGCGACGTTGCTGGGCCTGCCGTCGATCACCTTGCCGATCGGCTTCAACCCTGAATATCTTCCACTCGGCATCCAGCTCATCGGCACGCACCCGCAAGCCGACGCCCATCTCCTGCGCGTCGCCCGCTGGGTCGAGGACGAGCTCGGCGTCGTCCTCCCGCGCCCGCCGCACGGTATCCAGAAGAAGAAAAAGAAGTAGCCCGAGAGCGTCTTCGGATGCTCGCAAGCATCGAGCTGCCTGACCTACGGTGAGGGAGTCTAGTACGCGAGTTCTTCCGGCACGTAGCGCCGCGCGGCACATGCCGCAGCAACAACCGTGGCATCCCGACGCAGGAGGGATCTTGTTGCGAGCGTGTCACATGTCGGCGAGACGAGCTGCTAGCCACAGCGCCGTTGCGTCAAGACACCACGCCCTCAGAACACCAGGGCCGCGCTCGAAGATCCCTCGTGCCTCGGGATGCCAAGTGCGTTGGTTGATGGCTCAGGGCGAGCGCTGAATGATGTAGCACCATGGAGCATACGAACTCGATACTCCCCTCTCAGTTCAAGTCTCGATGCATGAGCCTCACTCCTACGCGATGTCGTCACCGCCGAATTGGGCGATCAGCGTTTCCGCGCGCGCCAGGGCCAGGCCGCGGAGGTAGTCCGGGTCGATGCTGGCGATCTCGGCGCTGAAACGGATCAGGAAGCCGACGGCCTCCTCCTCGACATTGAAGTCGATCTGCACCGGCGTCCAGCCGTCGCTATCAGCCTCGCCGATCTCCATAACGCGGGCAAAGCCCAGCCCGAAGCGCAGGCGAGTGAGCAAGTCATCCGAGACGCGCGCCGTCGCGCCGAAGCGCGGCAGCGTGGTCCGGAAGTCGCTCGTCGATTGCTCCCAGTAGTCACGCAGGTCGAAGCCCTCGGGACGGACGACCGGTTCATCCTCGGTCCGGACATCGAGCACGCGCGAGATGCGGTAGGTACGGTAGCCCTCGTCCACGGCGCCCACGACGTACCAGGACCGCCCCTTGGCAACGAGCCCGAGCGGGCTGACAACGCGTTCGACGACGGTTCCGTCCGCCCTGCGGTAGGTGATCTGGATCACGCGCTCCGACCAGACGGCGTCCTGGATCGTCGTGAGGTGGTCGGGCTCGGCGGTCGCCCGGTCCCGCCAGCCGCTGGGGTCGATGTAGAGCCGTTGCCGGGCAAGCTCGACGGTGTCCCGCGAGCCCTGCGGGAGCGCTGCCAGCAGCTTGATTCTGGCGGCGCGCGCGGCCGGAACGAGGCCAAGCTCCGCCAGTGGTTGCGGCAGCGCATCGAGGAACATCGTCTGACTCTCGTCCGTGCTGAGTCCGGTTAGGTCGGTCCGGTACGGTTCCAGCAGCTCCCAGCCACCACCCTGACCCGGCTTCCCAAAGACGGGCACGCCGGCGCTGCTCAAGGCGTCCATGTCCCGGTGAATCGTTCGGGCCGACACTTCGAGCCGCTCGGAGAGCTCGCGGGTCGTCATCCGGCGGCGGGTCTGGAGGAGCAGGAGAATCGAGAGCAAACGGTCGGCCCGCACGGCACATCCCATCATTCAGCGACGGTTCTGCGCCGATCATAGCCAGCAATGCTGACAACCTGTGGCAACAATCGCGCAATCGACGACGGTCAGGCGAGCAATTGCGCCAGCCGGTCGAGCGGCAGGGCATGGACGGTGTTGCCGTCGCGGCCAACGGTCGTCGTCGCCATGCACATGCTGTTGACGATGGCCTCCTCCGACGCATCGACGGCAGCCTCGAAGAGCTCGTCGATGGCGAAGTTGTTTAGCAGCTCGACTTCATAGCGCGGCAGCTGCTCAACGGTGTAGGCAGTTGAGAAGGCAACCGCCAGCTCGCCGGAGCCGTTGCCGCCGGTCGAGCCGACGCGCACCAGGCCGAAGGCCGCGCGCTTTGCCAGCCGCGCAAGCTGGTGGCTCGTCAACGGCGCATCGGTCGCGGCGACGACAATCGACGAGCCTTCGCCGTGGCGTCCCTCGGGTGGCGGCGCTGAGCCGACCTCCGGCAGCAGCTCCGGGAAGTCTGGTCCGAGCAGCCTCCCGCCAATCGTCAGCCTGCGCCGCCGGCCGTAGTTCGTCAGCGCCAGGACGCCGACGGTGTAACCCGCGCCGCCGATCTCGACGACGCGTGACGAGGTGCCGATCCCACCCTTGAAGCCCATGCAGGTCATCCCAGTGCCCGCGCCGACCGCGCCTTCTTCAACGTGGTCCGCCGACGCTGCATCGAGCGCAGCCCAGACGTGCTCCCGTTGGACGTGCATGCCGCGCGAGTCGTTGAGAAAGGAATCATCACACTCGCCGACGACCGGCATTGTGACGTGGGTCGTCCTGGCGATCTCCGGGTTGCGGGCCATCAGGTAGCGTGCCGTGGCGTCGTAGACGCTGCCGATCTGCATCGAGTTGGTCAGCATGATCGGCGAGGCGAGCAGCCCAAGCTCGTCGATTTCCGTCATGCAGATGATCTCGCCGGTTCCGGCCAACACATGAGTTCCGGCCGGGACTGGCCGCTCGAAGATGTCGCGGTGGCCAGGCCAGATCGCGGTGACGCCGGTGCGGGCCGGGCCCGTGCCGGGAGCGCCTGGCGGTTCGCCATGCCAGACCGTCGTCTGGCCGACCTCGACGCCGGCCACGTCGGTGATCGCGTTCAACGGACCGGTCGGCAGCGCCCCAATACCCCGCCCGGTCAGATCTCGAAAACGCATGCGCTCGTCACTCATCGACGTTCCCTTTCGCATCGGCACAGCCCGCCTATGCAGACGATAGACGATCGCGGCCACGCCACGCGGTAAAGAGCGAGGCCACCTCCCGAGTCATCTCGACCGGAGCGGAGGCTTTGCGACGTGCAGTGGAGAGATCTCAGCGTAGCAAGAACGGGTGTTCGCCTGCGGTGCGCCCGAAATCGATTGGTACGTAGCGCCTTGCAGCAGACTCAACAGCTATAACCGTGGCATCCCGACGCAGGAGGGATCTTGCTGCGCGCGTCTCACATGCGGGTGCCACGAGACGCTGCCAACAACACAGTCACGCCGGGGCACGCTGCTTGCGGAGCACCGGCGTTGCGTTCGAAGATCCCTCGTCCCACGGGATGCCACGGTTGTTGCTGGTTCACTTTAGGCGAGTGCTCGTTGATGTGGCGCCACGGAGCAAGCGGGCTTGATGCATGATCGGTGAACACGGTGTCATGTCAAACGCCAGGACGCGCCCTGGAATCAAGTGACGGGAGACAACGGTGGACAGGTCGGGTAGACTCATGCGGCAGTATGCTCGCGATACTCTCGCGCCAACCCAACCAATGTAGTGCTGAAGCCTGCTCCCGACCGCCAGCGTCCGCAAAGATCCAGCGGTCAGGAACAGGCTTCAGCACTGCATTCAGACGCTAGGAAGCGTTGGCAGGGCGAAAGTCGGTAAGCTGCAATTGCAATCTCACTTGCCCCTTCCAACTATTGCGTCTAAGTTCCATTGCGCTATCGATCATACCGCATGACTGAAGTTCGCTGCTGCGCTCACCTGCATTGAAGAAGACCGCCTGGTGACGATTTCCCGATCTGTCCGCCACGTCAAAGAGAAGATGTTTGCCGTCCCGGCTCGTCCGCACGCGCTGCGGTTGTAGGCCCCGCACGAGGAAGAGCGGCCGGTCGTTGCCGTGGCCGCAAGGCTCCAGCGCCTCCAGCCCATCGACGGTCGCCAGCGTCAGGTCGGCGTGGTCGACGGCGGCGTCGAGGAAGATCTCGGGAACCGGCATCACACCGCCGAGTTGATCGTAGACGGCGCTGTTGAGCGCGGTCCTGAACGCGTCGATCTTTGCGGTTTCAAGCGTCATTCCGGCAGCAGCCGTGTGGCCGCCGAAGCGCTCCAGGAGATCCCGGCAGGCGCGGATCGCCTCAACGATATCGACCGCGCCAGCCGTCCGGGCTGAGCCGGTGCTGTGGCGCGGACCACGGGCGATGACGACGGCGGGACGGTTGTAACGGTCGGCCAGCCGCCCGGCGACGATGCCGACGACACCGGCGTTCCATTCCTGGCCGTCAACCACCAGTGCCGGTTGGTCGAAGCCGCCATCTTGCAAGCGCAGCTGTAGCTCGGCCTGATCGAGCACCGCGCGCGTGTCCGCCCGGCGCTGCTGGTTGAGCCGGTCCAGCTTCTGGGCGTGCGGCCGCGACGAGGCCGCGTCGTCCGACAGGAACCAGTTGAGCGCGATATCCGGCGATTCCATCCTGCCGGCGGCGTTGATCCGCGGTCCGACGACGAAGCCGATGTCGAAGGCGTCGATGCCGCGCCGGTCGATGCCTGCCAGCTTGCAGAGCTCCTTGAAGCCCGGCAGGCCCCAACGGCGTAGAAGGCTGATGCCCCGCGCCGCCAGCACCCGGTTCTCGCCGCGTAAAGGCACGACGTCGGCGACCGTCGCCAGCGCCGCGTAGGGCAGGTACATCTCGGCCGCCTCGTCGCCGACCAGCGCCCGTACCAGCGTGAAGGCGACGCCCGCCGCCGCCAGCTCGGGTTCGACGTAGGCGTTGTCTGGCCGCTTCGGTGACACGAAGGCGACTTCCCCGGGCAGGTCGTGATGAACTCGGTGGTGGTCGATGACGATGACCCGCATCTCGCGGTCGAGCGCCCGTTCGATCTCGACGACGTTGCTGGATCCGCAATCGACGGCGATGAGCAACCGGCAGCCCCGGTCGGCGAGCTCGTCGACAGCGTCGAGATTCAGGCCATAGCCTTCCTTAACCCGGTGCGGGATGCGCGGGGTCACGAGGCCGCCAAGCCTGCGGAGCACGCGCGTGAGCATCGCGGTTGAGCTGATGCCGTCGACGTCGTAGTCGCCGAAGACTCCGATTGGCTGGTTGGCTTCGAGCGCGTCCTGGATCAGGGTAACTGCGTGCCGCATGTCCGGCAGCAGGAAAGGATCACCCAGGGGGGCGGCCTCCGGGCGCAGGAATCGCTCAGCGTCGGCCCGGCTGTGGATACCCCGCCGCTGGAGAATGGCGCTGAGCAAGGGCCAGTCGGTGATCGCCAACTCCTGCGAGGTCAGTTCGGGCGGCTCGTGCCAGATAGCAGTTGTTCGTGGGATAGCCAGCGCCACGTCACCCCATCTACATGTGGATCGAGATTCGCGAAGCTGCATTGTACGTACAATGGCGTATCACCGGCAAGGGCTACTCGTGCGCCGGCTCGACCACCTCGATGTAGACATCCGACGCGAGGTCGAGCCCGATGACGTGGTCCTCGTCGTCGACGCGGATACGCAAAGGCCCATTGAATGGCAGCTTCTCGACCACCGTCAGCGCCGAGTTGGGGTAGAGCCCGAGCTGCCCGAGATAGCGCAGGCGTTCGCTGTCATCGTGGAAAATCCGCACGACGATGGCCTCCTGGCCATCCTCAAGGTCGCTCAGGCGCTGGTGCCGGGCAATCGGCAGGTCGCCGCCTAGTGTCGGGATCGGGTCGCCGTGGGGGTCGTGGGTCGGATAGCCGAGCGCGTGGTCGATGCGGGCCTCGAACTCCTCCGAGATCGTGTGCTCCAGCCGGTCGGCTTCCTCGTGGACTTCGTCCCAGGAGTAGCCGAGCGCGTCGGCCAGATAGAGTTCGAGCAGGCGGTGATGGCGGACGACTTCGAGGGCGATCTTGCGTCCGGCGGGGGTCAGGGTGACGCCCCGGTAGGGCGCATGGTCGACGAGGTTCAGGTCGTGCAGCCGTTTGACCATGCCGGTCACTGACGGGGCGGCGACCTTGAGCTGGTCGGCAATCGCCTGGGTCGTGATCTTGTCGCCGGACTCTTCGAGGCTGAAGATCGTCTTGAGATAGTCCTCCATTGCTGGAGTGATCGTCGTCATCGGCTCAGTCAATCAGCGCATCTTCATCAATCGACAGCGCATCGCGCAGGCGATAGGACTCGATGGCGAAGATCGCGACGGTGATCGCCGTCGTCGCGACACACCACTGGCAGATCGCTTCGAGGACGAACAACTCGACGTAGACGAGATAGGCGTAGTAGAGCAGGCCGGTGAGCGTCATGCCCCAGATCGCCATCGTGGCGGTGTCGTCGCTGATGATGCCAAGCCGTAGCGCGCGTGCGCCGGAAATGGCTGCAAGCGTCAGAAACATGCCCAGGCCCAGCAGCGCGATCGGGACCGGGCCGATGGTCGCGTAGTCGCTCTCCTGCACGGTATGGCAGCCGCCGCTGGCCGAGCAGACTAGCACGCTGTCGTCAAAGTGCACATAGGTCAGGTAACCGGAGATGCCCGCGCCGATGATGCTCAGGGCCAGCACCAGCCCGGTGAGAGAGAGAAGACCGGACCAGCGCCGCTGGTTGCCGTCTGCAGGATAAGCCGCGTCTAGCTGGCCGGCATGAGTCTCTGACATCCAGTCTTCTCCAACTTCACGGGTGTCCGCGCTGTGCCTAGCTTCCGAGCGCTTCTTGGATCGCCGCGCTGAGCTCTTCGTAGCTCGCGCCAAACATCAGCTGGCCGTCTACGAGGAACGACGGTGTGCCTTGGACACCTGCTTGCTGCGCTTCGCGCGTTGCATCTTCGACGGTGTCCTCGTGGGTATTGTCATCCATACAGCTGCCCCAGGCATCCATGTCGAGGCCTGCGACGGTCTCGGCAATGCGGTTGAGCCGGCTGCGCGCGAATGCGCCATCGTTCTCGCCGACCTGGTTGTAGAAGATCGCGTCATGCATCTCCCAGAACATGCCCTGGTCGTTGGCGCACCAGGCAGCTTCGGCTGCTTCACCTGACTCATCGCCGAGGAAGGCATAGTCGCGGTACTCGAAATAGACCTGACCGGTAGCAACAAAATCCCGAACGAGTTGAGGTTCGACCACACGGGCGAACTGACCGCAGCCTGGTCACTGGAAATCCCCAAACTCGACGACCCTGACGGGCGCGTCCGGATTGCCTTTGAAGCGTCCGTCGGTCTCAACTTCGATGGCCGGCGACGGCGCTGAACTGACCGGTTCGTCGGCCGCGGCTGGTTCGGGCTCTCTGCTAAAGAGGAAGAGCAGGCCGGCAATGACGACCGCGCCACCAACAACGCTGCCGATGATCGTGAGCATACGCCGGCGTTTGGCTTGTTGTGCTTCGATCACCCGTTGGGCGCGGCGGCTCTGGGCGCGATTCTCGCGAGCCTGACGACGATTATTCCTGGACATCGTTTCCCTTCCAGCAGTGACCAAAACCGGCAATCCGGCGGGCATTTTGCGCCTGCTGATGCTGATTCAAAAGCCTATCATGAGAGCTCTCAAGGCGGCGCTGTTTCCCCACATCCATACCTGAAAACGCCACACACTTGAAGGGGTTACTATTCGGAGCGATGAAAGGGGCTCCACGCTGAAACGCCCACTGCCGGCACTTCTTGCTATTGCGGCGACCTTCGCTGCCATCCTCTTCGCTTACATGACCCGGATCGCTACCCGCTGGCTGCGCGTCACCCGGCTGGGGTTGGGCGCCCCGGCGCTGCCGGAGGAGTGGCGCGGGCTGCGGATCGCTCTGTTGACCGACTTCCATGCCGGTGGACGTGGTGTGCCGCTCGAACTGCTGCGGCGCGCCAAGACTGAGGCGCTTGCGTTCGATCCCGATCTCATCATCCTTGGCGGGGATTTCTATGACGAGGGGCAACGCGTCGAAACCGGCGACCTGTTCACCACCTGGCCGGCGCAGCTCCCGGTCATCGCCGTCACCGGTAACCACGACTTTCGCGGCGGCGCGGAACACCTCCCGGAGCTGCTCGCCGAGCTTCAGGCCGCCGGTGTCGTCGTCCTGCGGAACACGGCGCTGGCGTTCGAGTTACGCGGTCGGCGCGCCTGGATCGCCGGCGTCGATGACCCGCATACGCGTCGCGATGATGTGCCGCGCGCGCTGGCGGCGATCCCCGATGGCGAACCGGCGCTACTGCTCGTCTCACATTCGCCGACGAGCGCGCTCGCCGTGCCGCCCGATTCTGCCCGCCTGATGGTCGCCGGGCATACCCATGGCGGCCAGATCCGGCTGCTGCCCTCCGGCCGTTTGCCCTTTATCCAGCAGATCAGGCGGCTCAAAGGGTTGCGGCCACAACCACCGCTGCCCTACTTCCGCGGTCAACACTGGCATGAGGGAATGCTCGTCCTCGTCTCCGATGGGCTTGGCCAGTCGACGGTCGGCGCGCGTTTCCGTACCCGTCCGGAGCTGATTCTGGTCGAGCTGGCCGAGGCTTCGTCCGACGGGCTGCCGTGCGACGACGCCGCGCGCTATGTAACCTATCTGGGGAACGAATCGCGCCTCCTGCGCTGGTTGACCTGAATGAAGGCTGGTTGATGACCGAGACGGTGCAAATTCTGGCAATCGACGTCGGCGGCGGGACGCAGGACATCCTCGTCTACGACAGCGGCCGGACCATCGAGAATTGCTTCAAGCTCGTGCTGCCCGCGCAGACCCAGGTCGTCGGCAAGCGCATTGCCCGCGCGACGGCACAGCGCCGACCGCTGCACCTCGCTGGCTGGCTGATGGGCGGCGGCGCGTCGGGCAACGCCGTCGAGCAGCATCTCGCGGCCGGGCTGCCGGTCACGGCGACACCCGGGGCCGCCCGGACCCTCCACAACAACCTCGAACGGGTTACCGCCCTCGGCATCGAGATCGTCGACGAGCCGCCGGACGATGCGGTCGTCGTCCATTTCTCGGACCTCGATCTCGATGGCATCCGGCAGGCGCTCGAACGCTACGAAGTCGAGCTGCCGGAGCTACTGGCCATCGCGGTGCAGGACCACGGCTACGTGCCGGGCGAGCGCGGCCGGGCCTACCGCTCCGAGTACCTGCGCGACCTCATTGAGCACGATGGCAACGCGCTGAACATGATCTTCCGCGAGCCGCCGGCGGCGATGATCCGGATGCAGGCGGTCGCCGAGCAGGTGCCCGGCGCGTACATCATGGACACCGGCGCGGCGGCCGTCCTCGGCATCCTCGGCGACCCGGTCGTGGCCGCGCACGCGCTTGGTGATGATGGCGCGGTCTTGATCAACGTCGGCAACCTGCATACCTTCGCTATCGCCTTTCGCGGCGCGCGCGTCTACGGGCTCTTCGAGCACCATACCGGCGGGGTAACACCGGAGTGGCTCGCCGGGTTGGTGAGCCGGCTGCAAGCTGGCTCGCTGACGCACGATGAGGTCAAGGCGCAGGGCGGCCACGGCGCTGCCTTCAGCTCCGACTTCCCCGACGCCGGCGGCTTCGAGTTCGTCGCGATCACCGGCCCCAACCGCCACATCGCCGCGCCGCTCGGCTACTACCAGGCGGTGCCCTATGGCGACATGATGCTCTCGGGGCCCTATGGCCTCGTCAGAGCCACCCTCGCGTCGCTCGCTGCTGAAGGCCGTGACGTCCCGGCGCTGGCCTCGTGACCCGGCTCCGGCAAGCCGTTCACCGGGGCTTCTCACGATCAATATCGCGGAACATCGGAGATGTGGGCAGCGAGCTGCCGCGTGGTTGAGCGGAGCGACGCGCCCGGCACACCGCCGAGCGGCAGCACGCTGATCGAGTCGGGCACGCCGCAGGTGCCAACCTGGCTCTTGCTGTTGACCGTTGGTCTGGGTACCTTGACCGGTCCCTGGAACTTCACGATGCTCGTCGTCGCCCTGCCGGACATCGCCGACGACTTCTCGATCTCGCTGGCGGCGACCTCCTGGGTCATCATCATCCCGATGATCGCTTCCTCGTCGGTGCAGTCGGTCGGGGGGCGGCTCGGTGACATTCTCGGCTACCGGCGGGTTTTCGCTGGCGCGCTGATTGGCTACACGATCATCACGATTGCCGCGGCCTTCGCGCCTTCGCTCTGGGCGCTGGTTATCCTGCGGCTGCTGCAGACGACCTTCGGCAGCGCGACCTTTCCGACCGGCAACGCGTTGATCCGGGTCAATCTGCCCGAGTCCCGCCGGGCGTCGGCCTACGGTGTCATCGGTTCGGCGATCTCCTTCGCGATTGCCGGCGGTCCCTTAATCGGTGGCGCGCTGACCGGGCTCTTCGGCTGGCAAGCGATCTTCATCGCCAACCTGCCATTTTCCATCGGCGCGCTGATCCTGCTCATGCTTTACATCCCCAACGACACTCGTCCGCCCACGACGGCTCGCTGGCAGAGCCGCTTCGATCCGGTTGGTATTGGCCTCCTGGCGGCCTCGGTGGTCTCCATCGTCCTGCCGATGACGCTCGTGCGCGACGACTACATCCCGGTTGTCGTATTGCCCTTCGTCTACATCGTGTCGGCTGCCGTCGTCGGAGTCTTCTTCCTCTGGGAATGGCGGCAATCGGACCCGATTGTCCAGGTACGGCTCTACCTGTCGCGTTCGTTCCGGGCGGCGGCCTTCGGCGATATGTTCATGAACTCGGCCGGCTTTCCCCTGACCGTCGTTGCGTCGATCTACTTGCAGACCTATCTCGACCAATCGGTCTTCGTCAGCGGGATTGTGATTGCGCTCGGGACGATTGGCGGCGCGGCAGCCTCGCCACTTGGTGGCCGCCTGGCGGATAGATTTGGCCGCCGCTTCCCGCTGGTTCTTGGTCGCAGCGTCATGGTCGCCGGCCTGCTGCTGACGCTGGCGATCGTTGCGCTGACCTCCAGTCCCTGGCTCTTCACGATTGGGATGGCGGTTGTCTTTACCGGCAATGGCCTGGCAATCCCGGCTGGCCAGACGGCAGCGATTGAATCCTCACCACGCGATTACAGTGGCATGGCGGCCGGCGTCGCGGCGACGACGGCTTTCATGGGCGGCATCATCGGCATTACCTGGACGGCGATCTACCTGGGCGAAAACCCGCTCCTCGACCAGTTCCAGCTCGTCTTCACGGTCTTTGCGGCCGGCGCATTCATCGCTATCCTCGTCGCCACCCGTGTCGCCCCCTGGCCCGCCACCGAGCGCGGGGATGACTAGCGGCCACGCCCTTCTCCCACCGTGCTGCCGTACCCCCGCGCATGGAC
The DNA here is from genome assembly GCA_030431755.1 of Chloroflexia bacterium. Classification (GTDB taxonomy): domain Bacteria; phylum Chloroflexota; class Chloroflexia; order Thermomicrobiales; family CFX8; genus JAUIIK01. Next base: position 15,606 of record JAUIIK010000034.1, on the reverse strand, counting down.
GATCCTGTGTCACTTGGCGAGGCACATCAGGTCATGGTGTCACACGGAATTGTGGTGATGAGTTCCTCATCCGCCGACAGTGAGCGCGGCGGGTATGGCGACGCATCGCGTCGCAGCTACAGGGGCAGGGATTCCCACAACGGTACGGCTCCGGTGTCACTGGTAGCTGCGACGACGCGAACCTGGCAACAGGAACGCTCCAATCGGATTTCGTATGACAGCTCCATCAGGTTGGCGAAGCAGAAAATGGCGTGAAAGCACGCTCGAAACAGGTTCAGAACGCGACTTCAGCGGCACGCGCGTCGGGCTAGATCCAACCGTGAAAACATTGACAGTTCGACGCCACCTCATCCTGTTGAGTTCGTAGGGGTGAGGCTCGTCCGGGGTGCCCTCTGGGTCCGCGTGCGAATGCAGTCATGTGGCCAGGTGGGGACAAGCCCCACCCCTACGTTCTCCCGGCGCTTCGATGTCCGATGCGCCTGAGGTATCTGCAGTTGAGTCTAGTTGGAACCGTTCCGGCGGCTATCCGAGCTGTTCGGCCAGAAGGCTGTGAACCAGCGCATCGCTGATTGCATCCGTATCTCGGTCTTGTCGAGCGTGCCGTTGTCGTCTTCTTCGGGTCCAAAGAACCTGTTGACGGCGTAGCGAAATCCGAGCGCGAGCGTTCCGGCTATTGCAAGCCAAAAGATCCACTCCAGCATGGCTAATGCTCCGTTCGGTGGTGCGTGTCGGGTGGAGCGTTGCCCAAAGGATACTATGCTCGGCGGTCGACCAGGGCGTCGGCCAGCGCGAAGAGCTCGGCGCGGGCAGATGGGTCCGGAATGGCCGCTTCGAGGTGTGAAATGGCGATGTCGTGCCAGTGCTGGACTCGCTGCTGGACCAGCGGCTGGATCTCGTAACGGGCCATCAGGTCGAGGACATGGGCCACGTCGGCTGGTGTTAGCTCCTCCTGGCGGTAGATCTCGCTGACCGACTCCCAGTCGCGGTCCGAGAGGCTGTCGTGCAACAACAACACCGGCAGCGATTTCTTGCGACGGCGAATGTCGTCGGCTTCGGGCTTGCCGGTTTCCGTCGCAGGCTGCCAGACGCCGAGCAGGTCGTCGCGGATTTGGAAGGCGATGCCGGTCGCCCGGCCGAACTCCGCCAGATGGCTGACAGTCTCGTCAGATGCGCCAGCGACCGTCGCGCCGGCGAAGCAGGCGTAGCCGATGATGGCCGCGGACTTGCCGCTGATCATCGTCAGGTACTCGTCGGCGCTCACGTCGGGCCGCGCTTCGAAACCGAGGTCAAGCACCTGCCCCTCGACGATCCGCAACGTCGTCGCATGCAACGCCTCCGAGAGTTCGAGCACCGTCTCGGCCGGCAGCCCGCTCTCGCGGCTCTGAATCAGCATCATGTGCGCGGCCGCGAAGAGGGCGTCGCCGGCGTTGATCGCCTGGGCCGTATCCCAGAGCGACCAGACAGTCGGCCGGTGCCGGCGCAGGTCGCTCTGATCCTGGATGTCATCGTGGATCAGGGTGAAGTTGTGCAGCATCTCGATTGCGGCCGCGACCGGGATCGCCCGTTCCGGATCGCCCCCGGCGGCCCGGCAGGCCAGCAGGCAAATGAGTGGCCGGATGCGCTTGCCCTGATCCGACCGCGTTGCCTCGAATTCTTCATTGACATAACCGAGATGGTAGCGCAGGATGCCGTAGAGCGGCAGATCCTGCCCGGTGCGCGGCAGCGCCTGTTCCTCGATGCGATCAAGTAGAGCGAGTACATGTGAATCGATCAGCGTGTTGATTGACGCGGGAGAAATGCTCGTGTCCAGCGTATTGGGCCTTCCGACGAGTGTACCGGGGCGTCACAGGGCAAGTTTACCGTTATCTGCGGCATACTGTAATAGTTGAAGTGCGGTATGCGCTAATGTGGTCATATGATTCTGCCCCGCGATGGGAACGAAAATGACTGCTGGAGCGTTATTATTGATGGAGGCAGGCTGCGCGTCTGCCTGGTAAATGCTGCCAGTTCATCGGCGACAATCGAATAGTTGCTGGCACGCCAAATGCTAGATGCTAGATAGGCTGAAGGGGAACGGACATGTTCTTCGATCCTCTATTTCTGATCATGATGGCCCCGACCATCGTCTTGATGCTCTGGGCACAGCACCGGGTTAAATCGACCTTCGCGAAGTATTCGCAGGTGCCGAACCAGCGGCGCATGACCGGCGCTGAAACCGCCCGGTTCATTCTCGATTCTCACGGGCTCTCTGATGTCCCGGTCGAACCAGTTTCCGGGCAGCTGACCGACCATTACGACCCGCGTTCGCGTACGCTGCGACTCTCCGAGCCGGTCTACCGGGCTACCTCAGTCGCTGCGCTGGGGATCGCTGCCCACGAGGCCGGCCATGCACTCCAGCACGCTGAGGGCTACGTGCCGCTCCAGGTGCGCGGCGCTCTTGTGCCGGTGGCGAGCATCGGTTCAAACCTCGGCTTCATCGTTGTCTTTGCGGGGCTGCTGCTCCAGCTGACGCCGCTGGCCTGGCTCGGGATCGCGATGTTCGGCGCGGCGACGCTCTTCGCGCTGATTACCCTGCCGGTCGAGTTCAACGCCTCGTCCCGGGCGATGGTGGAGCTCCAAACGCTCGGCTTCGTCGACCGGACCGAGTACGACCAGAACCGCAAGGTGCTCAATGCCGCGGCCTGGACCTACATCGCCAGCTTCGCCGCCGCCGTCATGTCCCTGCTCTACTACGTCATGCTCGTCCTCGGGATGCGGCGGGACTAGGGTCTAAGGGAACAGGGAACAGGGAACAGGGAACAGGGAACAGGGAACAGCAGCCCAACACCCTCGCCCCCGAGCAGGCAAAAGCCCCCTGGCGCGACCCTTGCGCCAGGGGGCTCTCTCGTGTTTTCCCTTGTCTAATCCCTAATCCCTAATCCCTAATCCCTAATCCCTAATCCCTAATCCCTAATCCCTAATCCCTAATCCCGCAGCGCCGCCTCCAGCTTCCCGGCGGCCTCGGGCGGGTTAGACCACTCGACCCGGGTTTCGTCCGCCCCGTTGAAGGCCATGAAGTCGTCGAGCGTTGCGGCCAGCGAGGCGTAGAAGCGCTCATCGTCCTTGCCGATGAATTCAGGCTCCAGGTGCAGGCTGTTGATCGTCAGCAGCCGCTCTTTGCGGTGGACCTTGGAGTCGAGCCGGCCAACTAGCTCGTCGCGGTAGAGGATCGGCAGGCTGAAGTACCCATACTGCCGTTTGTTCTTCGGGGTATAGGCTTCCAGCTTGATGTCGAAGTCGAAGAGCTCGGCGGCCCGTTGGCGGTCCCAGATCAGGCTGTCAAAGGGCGAAAGCAACGTCGTCCGGCTCAACGGAATGCGTCGGCCGACGAGTTCCTTCCAGACGACGGCGTCGGCGTCGATGCCGCGAATGCGGGCCGGGACAGCGACATCCAGCTCGATCAAGCGTTGCAGGACCTCGCCGGCCCGGCGGCGCGGGATCAACCCGGAGGCGGAGTTCGAGCGGTAGTAGTCCGGCAGCCAGGCGGCCGTCGCGACGCCCAGCGCGCGCAAGGTGCGTGTCGCGATCAGGTCCAGCGCTTCGTCTTCTGTCGGCAGGTGGGCTGCGTCGTTCCATTCCGGGTGGACGCGCTCGGCAAGATCGTAGAAGCGCTGGAAGCCCTCGCGCCGGTCGATCATCAACGTGCCGTTGGTCCAGAGAATGTCGAGCGCCAGGTTGGTCGGCTTGTTGCCGTACCAGGCCCAGGCTTCCGCCTTCTCCGCGCCTTCCGGTGGGTCGAATGAGCGGGCACTGACCGCGCCATGCTCCCGGACGAATTCGACGACATGGTCGAGGACATCCTGATTCTCCTCGATCCATTCGGTCGCCCGTTTGCTTCGCAGGCGTTCGTGGTTGAGCATCCTGCGGCGGAAGGGGCCGTAAAGCTCGATCGGCGTGAAGGCGCAGGCATGCGACCAGTATTCAAAGAGCGCCCGCTCCTCGTAATACAGCTCGTGCAGCCACTCCGTCGGGTGGTTGCCGAGCCGGCTCCAGAGCACCAGATGGTGGCTGCGCTCGACGACGCTGATCGAGTCGATCTGGAGCACGCCAATCTGCTGGATCGTGTCGAGCATCCGTTTGCGTGTCGGCCGCTTCGGCGCGGGACCGGCCAGCCGTTGCGCTCCTAGCATCAACCGGCGCGCTTGCTTGATCGAAAGTTCGAGCGTCACGTCGTCCCCCTTAACACCCTGTCTGATCTGAACGTACAGAGTCTAGCACGACTAGAACATATGTGCGCATGGCCGGCGCTGCGCGGGTATTGCGGTGTCGTGACGGTCTCGAAAATGGTCAGCCTGAGGCTAAGCAATCCGTCCTTGCATCCCGGCAAACGTATGGTACCTTCGTACTGGCAGTGGCGTACTGTAGGCCTATACGTTCAGGACTTGGACAGTAGCTTGACCATCGGGTTCAACCAGCAGCAATTGCGCGATCACACCGTCGATTGGTTGCGTCCTGCTCGCGAGACGGCCGCTCGCACGAATGTCCCGGCGGTCGCGACGCTGACCCTGACGGCTCTCATGGTCACCGCGACCCTCCTGGCAACCTGGATCGGCGGCGCACAGGCCCAAGCGCTGAACGCAACCTATGGATTGCGTTCGACAGCCTGGGCCTGGACCGATGTGCCGGGCTATAGCCGCCTGATCACCTATGCCTTTCTCCACGTCAGCGGCGGCCACTTCTTCTGGAATGTGACGCTGATGTTGCTGGTCGGCGCGACGCTCGAATGGCGCGTAGGGTGGCGGACTGTCGGGCTGCTCATCGTCACCGGCGCGGTCGTTGCCGGGCTTTCCCACTTGCTGATATTTCCGGTCGAACCCCGGCCGCTGGTCGGCGCAAGCGGTATCGGCGCGACCTTCTTCGGGGCGGCGGTCGTCGTGGCCGGCGGCGTCGGCGTGCGTGTGCGGATACCGCGCACCGGGCGTTGGTTGAGCATCAACTTGCGACGTGTGTTGCTCGCCTGGTTGACGCTGCAGATCATTGAGCTAACGCTGATCTACGCTGCGCCGGGCCGCCCGTTCAGTGTCGCGTATTGGGCACATCTGGCAGGTTTCGGCGTCGGCGTTAGCATTGCGCTCATCCATCGCGCGCGGAGCGCAAAGAGCCCTGAGCCGGCCCTCGTGCGGGGTTTCGCCGGGGCTGGCGACTGAGCGGCCCGCCTTTCCCTGACGATTATTCCTGTTCGTCGCTTGCGACAACCCTCTATAATCGAACGCAGGTGGTGGCGCCAGCAGGGGGTCAGTGTGCATGGCCAGCGATGTCGAGAAGCTGATGCAGCATATCTTGAACCAGTTTCTCGCCCGGCAGGACGAGAAGCTAGTTGACCTCGGCGCGGATGCGTCCGACCGTGGGGAAGAGCTAGCCGAGGGCAAAGAGCGGGCGATTCGCGTCGAAGAGCTGCGCCTGGCGCGCATGACCGGCCCGTTTCACAACGGTCTCCGCCGGGCCTACGAAGCCACCCGTGCCGGTGGCGACGCGATCTCGCTCGACGACCGCAACGAAGAGGACAACCGCCAGGCCGACGCGCTGGTCAACTTCCTCGTGCGGACGCGCCTCGCCTCGTCAATCGCCCGCGAGACCGACGACAACCACTATATCTACACGATATCCGTTGACTGGAATGCGCTCGAAGAAGTTGCCGACCAAGCCAGTGTCAAGCTCTCCAATGTCCTCGACGCGGGTGACTGAGTCAGCAGCCGTAGAGCCAGCCGCCGGCATCGCGCATGCCGAGGATACGCTCGGGCTGCGGTTCCACGACCCTGACCTGCTCCAGCTTGCGCTCGTTCATTCGTCGCTGCTCAACGAGCCGGCGGGCGACACCGAGCCGGAGTTCGACGAATCGAACGAGCGGCTCGAGTTCCTTGGCGACGCGGTGCTCGATCTTCTGGTGGCTGAATACCTCTACCGGCGCTTTCCGGCGCTGCCGGAGGGCCGGCTGACGGTGATGCGAGCAACGCTGGTGCGCCGCGAGACGCTGGCGGAGTGGGCGACAGCGATGGAGCTTGGCTCCCTGCTGCGCGTTGGCCGCGGCGAGGTGCAGGATGGCGTCGTGAGCCAGCGCACGCTGGCAGGCGCATTCGAGGCGCTCCTTGGCGCGCTCTATCTCGACCAGGGCTTCGAGTCCACCCGCGGCTTCGTCGACGGCATCCTCGACCGTGACATCGACCGGCTGCTCTCCACCCGCGACCTGACGAACTACAAAGGTCTGCTCCAGGAGGCCATCCAGCAGTCCGACACGCACCTGCCGGAGTACGTCGTGCTTTCGGAAAAGGGCCCCGACCATGACCGAGTCTTCGTAATTGAGGCGCGGCACCGGGGCGAGCCCATTGGCCGCGGCAACGGACGCTCGAAGCGCATTGCCGAGCAGGCGGCCGCGAAAGACGCGCTCCAGCGCATGGCAAACGACACCAACGAGGCGGCCTCCACCGCCAACGACATAGCCGCCATCGAGGCGGACGCCAGACCACACTGAGAGGGACGGGTCGCCGCATGGCCAGGTACTACGATCAGATGACCATCCTCGGAGGCAATTCGAATCTGGAATTGACCCGCGAGATCTGCGCCTACGTCGATATCCCGCCCGGGCGGGCCGATGTCTTCAAGTTCTCCAACGGCAACATCTTCGTGCGTGTTGGCGAGAGCGTCCGCGAGAACGACGTCTTCGTCGTTCAGTCCTTCTCGAACCCAGTCTCCGATTCGATCATGGAATTGCTGATCATGATCGACACGCTCAAACGCGCGTCGGCCGGCCGCATCACCGCTGTCATCCCCTATTTCGGCTATGGCCGGACCGACAAGAAGGACCAACCGCGCGTCCCGATCACCGCGCGTTTGCTGGCCGACATGATCGGTGTGTCGGGCGCGGACCGCGTCCTCACCATCGATCTCCATGCCGGGCAGATCCAGGGCTTCTTCAACATCCCGGTCGACGAGCTTACGGCGATGTACCAGCTGGCTGACTACATCTCGGAGCGTAATGTCCCGAATCCGGTCGTCGTCTCGCCGGACCTGGGCAACACCAAACGTGCCCGCAACCTGGCCGAGCTGCTCGATTGCCCGCTGGCGATCATCGAGAAGCGCCGGGTCAGTAACCAGGATGAGAGCGAAGTGCTCAACCTGATCGGTTCGGTCAGCGATTGCACGGCGATCCTCTTCGACGATGAGATCGACACCGCCGGCTCGATCTGCCAGGCGGCCGAAGTCTGTGTCGATCGTGGCGCGAACTCCGTCTATGCCCTGGCTACCCACGGTGTCCTGAGCGGCCCCGCCATCGAACGGCTGGCCGTCTCACCGCTCAAAGAGATCATCCTGACCAACACGATTGCGATACCAGCCGAGAAGCGCATCCCGAAGATCACCGTCCTCTCCGTCGCCGGCCTGATCGGCGAAACGATCGCCCGCATCCACACCGGCGCCAGCGTCTCGCACCAGTTCCGCAGAGCCGCGCTATAGGGCCTAGGTTTCAGGGGATAGTAGAACTGTCAGTATCTTCACTCTGCTATCCCCTGTAACCTGTCACCTATCCCCTACGACTCCGAAGGAGGCGTGCAATGACTACCAACACACCAACTCACGACGAGCTCCGCCGCTGGGTGCGCGAGGTCTGCGAGCGCTATCCGGGTGAGTACTGGCGGGAGAAGGACAGCAAGAAAGAGTACCCGAGCGAGTTCGTCGATGAGCTGATCGCATCAGGCTATCTCAGCGCCCTGATTCCCGAGGAATACGGCGGGTTCGGGCTGGGCGTCAGCGAGGCGGCCGTCATCGCCGGGGAGATCAACCGGGCCGGTGGAGCCGCCGGTCCCTGTCATGGTCAGATGTATATGAGCACGCTGCTGCGCCATGCTTCAGAGGAGCAACGTGATTACTATCTGCCGAAGATCGCCAGCGGCGAGCTGCGCTTCCAGACCTTCGGCGTCACCGAGCCCAACTCCGGCACCGACACGACCCGGCTCCAGACAACGGCAGTGCGCGACGGCGAACATTACATCGTCAATGGCCAGAAGATGTTTATATCCCGTGCGAACAACTCCGACCTGCTCCTGCTGCTGGCCCGGACGACGCCGCTGGACGAGGTCGAGCGGCGCACGCATGGCCTGTCACTGTTCTTGATCGAGCAGGAGGCGCTTGACCCGGAGGGCTTCGAGATTCAGCCGGTCGAGGTGATGATCAACAACGACACCAACCAGCTCTTCTTCGACAATCTCGAAATCTCCGCCTCCTGCCTGATCGGCGAGGAGGGCATGGGCTTCCGCTACCTGCTCGACGGGCTCAATACCGAGCGCATCCTGATCGCCGCCGAGTGTGTCGGCGATGGCCGCTGGTTCATCGAGAAGGCGACCGATTACGCCAAGACCCGCGTTGTCTTCGAGCGGCCAATCGGCCAGAACCAGGGCATCCAATTCCCGCTGGCGCGCGCCTACGCCAACGTCGAGTCAGCAGCGCTCATGGTCGAGCGATCCGCCGCGCTCTTCGACGCCGGCGAGCCGTGCGGGGCGGAAGCGAACATGGCCAAGCTCCTCGCCGCCGACGCCTCCTGGGAAGCCGCCAATGTCGCGATGCAGACCTTCGGCGGTTACGGTTTCGCCCGTGAGTACGATGTCGAGCGCAAATTCCGTGAGACCCGCCTCTACCAGATCGCGCCGATCTCGACGAACCTCATCCTCTCCTACCTCGCCGAGCACATCCTGGGCCTGCCGCGCTCGTTCTGACCGTGAGCCCTGGTCGGAGTAGTCTTGCTAAGGGTTTTGAGATCTACGCGCGTCATATATGCCGGTACACTATGGACTCTGCGAAGTTGCGCGAAGGTGGAGACATGGCAGACGTCGAGATCACAATAACGTTACCCGAGGATCTGTTGCAGGATGCCGAGACGGTGGCCGGCGAGCGTCGGACAAGCCTATCCCAGCTGGTGCTGGCAGGGTTGAGAGAAATCATTGCAAGTCATCACGAATACGAAGCTGCGCGACGGCGGTCGATGGCACGGATGGAGCGGGGCTTTGATCTCGGCACACAGGGGCGGATCACGTGGACTCGAGATGAGCTGCACGCACGCTGATCTGGACCGGCTATGCCTCATTCCGCCGGGCAATGAGATGGATCAAGCGGGCGACCTGACTGCTACCGATCCATTGAACTAATCGAAGATCTCTTCAATGCGGATCTGGAAACTCATGGAGAGATTCCCTGCAGTCAGAACATCTCCAGACTGAAGTAGCTGGTCTGGTCTATCAATAGCATGCTCTGTCACTGTGCGACGATCTGGATCCACAATCCAGATCGTCTGGACACCACCATCCAGGTAGAGGGCAATCTTCTCATTCACCCGACCAACTCGGTCAGATGGCGAGAGAATTTCAATGACGAGATCGGGAGCCAGCGGGATGAACCCCGTGATTCGTTCCGCTCCGGTTAGCCGTTCATTCCGTATGATCGCAATATCCGGCGCGAGGACCGTCTCTTCCTCTTGACTGAGCCGAAAGCCCGTATCTCCAACGAACACCCGACCCTGCTCGTGGACCTGCTGTGACGCCAACAACGCGACGAGTCGATACAGCAGTTCGCCATGCACCCCACCCGTCGGCGCCATCGTTACCAACTCTCCCCGGATCAACTCGTGCCGGCAGCCGTCGTCATCTAGTTCCCAGAGATCGTCAACCGTCAGCGCTCTGGTTGTCGCCATGCGTTGCTCCTGCGCTATGCTCGGGTGTTTCGAGGTACTTAGAGCTAACAATACCGCAACGGAAAGCGCCATAGCATGACAGAGAAGCCAGGGTGGACAGGCCGCTTCTACGAGGATTTCGAGGTCGGCGATGTCTACGAGCACCCGCTCGGGCGGACGGTCACGACGACGGACAATAGCTGGTTCACGCTGCTGACCCAGAACACCGCCCGGATTCACTTCGACCACCATTACGCCGCCCAGACCGAGTTCGGCAAACCGCTGGTCAACTCCGCCTTTACCCTGTCGCTGGTGACCGGCCAGAGCGTAACCGACCTGACCCAGAATGTCTTCGCCAATCTCGCCTGGGACGAGATCCGCTTGCCGAACCCTGTCTTCGAGGGCGACACGCTCTACTCCCGTTCCGAGATCCTCGACAAGCGCGAGTCCAGCTCCCGCCCGCAGCTCGGCATCGTCACGGCCCGGACCGAGGGCTACAACCAGGATGGCGTGATCGTCATCACCTTCCAGCGCACCTTCATGGTCTACCGGCGCGGCCATGGCCCTGACGACTTCCGTCCAGTGCCGCATCAGCGTGCCTAGACGGTAGCCCTGGTTACCCGGTCCGTGGCCACGTCACTGCCTATCCGGGGAGGTGATGTGTTGCCACCACTGCGAGCGCCGCCCGGTCCATCATGCGTGCCGCAACGAGGGGTAAGCGTCGCACGTAACGGAGTGTCCGTACACTAGGACTATTGACCTATTGTCACTGCCGCCTGTATAGTACGTACAGTGTGTACGTATAGTCTGGTCGGAAGTGCGGACGAATGAAAAAGCTCACTCACCCTGAGCCGACACCACGACTGCTCATGTCCCGCGGAAACAGCCGCATCCTCTCTGCACCGCACCGGGCCGTCTTCTCCGCCTTTGGCCTCGACGACTACGAAGACGCCACCGTCCGGCGGATTCAGGAACGTCGCACCATTCGTGAAGCCGCCGTCGTCGTTGATGACTACCCGGACAATGTCGTCCGCTTCACAACGGTGCCCGCCTCCCGCCGCAAGGCCTGATCCAGCGCCAATCCACAGCAACTGAAATTGATATGATGCCGCAGCTAGCGATATGAGCTCTACATCGACTGCGAGGCGGCTCCGCATGAGTGTCAATCCGTACGCCACCGCGACCGAGCTGCTGGCCGCATTGGACCGTCGCGAGGTCTCTTCCGTTGACCTGACCCGCATGCACATTGACCGCATCGGGCAGATCGACGGGGCCATCAACGCTGTCGTCGTGCGCGACTTCGAGCGGGCGCTGGCTGCCGCGCAAGCCGCCGACGACGCTCGTGCGGCCGGCGCGAACAACCAGCTGCTGGGGCTGCCGATGACGGTCAAGGACGGCTTCTTCGTCGATGGCTTGCCGGCCACCGGTGGCGGGATTCCCGAACGCGCCGATGAGATAGCGGATTGGGATTCCGCGGCCGTCGCGGCCATTAAGGGCGCCGGCGGCATCATTATCGGCAAGACCAACATGCCGCCCTACGCCGCCGACCACAAGTCTGACAATCCACTCTACGGATGCACGTCTAACCCCTGGGACCTGACCCGCACTCCGGGCGGCTCGAGCGGCGGCGCGGCTGCCGCGCTGGCCACCGGCATGACGCCGTTGGAGATTGGCGGCGACTATGCCGGATCGATTCGCGTGCCCTCCGCGTTCTGCGGACTCTTCGGGCACAAGTCGAGCGAGACTGCGCTGCCGCGGAGTGGCCATTTCCCAGGCGGCAAACACCAGAACGCCGCCTTCGCGATGGCAGTCCAGGGGCCGCTGGCGCGGTCAGCCGGGGATCTGGAACTCCTCTTCAATCTGATGAGCGGCCCGGCTGCGGGCGAAGACATCGCCTGGCGGCTCGACTTGCCCGCGCCACGCACCGAGCGCCTGGCTGATCTGCGAGTGGCGCTGCTGCCGCGCTTCGATTGGCTGCCGTTGAATGACGAGATCGCCGGGGCAGTGGAGCATTGGGGCGCCAGGCTCGCAGCGGCGGGAGCGACGGTGGCGACGGTCGACCCGTTCGATGGCGACTTCCCCGCCTACTTCAAGACGTACCTGCGCATTCTCTTTTCCCAAGCCGGGGCCGAATCGCCGCCCGAGGAAGCCGAGGCATTCCGCGATGAAGCCCGGCAGGGGGACGACCAGTTCGTACCGACGATCGCCGAGGCGTTCGCGGCGAACGTCGGCGACTACCTGCGCTGGTTTGCCGAGCGCGAGGTCTACCGTGAACGGCTGGCCCACTTCTTCCGCGCTTGGGATATCCTCCTTGCGCCCTGCACACTCACGAATGCCTTCCCACATGATGAATTGATTGAGGAACATGCGACGCGCTATGTGACGGTCAACGGCGAGCCGGTCCGCTCCGTCTACATGTTTCCCTACCCCGCGCTCTGCAATCTTTCTGGGCATCCCGGCACTGCCTTCCCGTCCGGACAGACTGCGGCTGGGCTGCCGCTCGGTCTCCAGGCTATCGGCCCCTACCTCGAAGATCGCACGACGCTACGTTTCGCAGCGCTGGTCGAGGAGGCGTTTGGGGGCTTCGTGCCGCCAGTGGGATATCGAACGTAGTCGCCGCTCGTTATCATTAACGTACTGAGTCATGGATACGGGCCGCGTTCACTGCATCCAGGTGCGCGGCCGGGAGGCGAGGGACGACAGCGCTGGACGATCGCGGGCTGCTCGATGCATGTCATGACGGCGACCTGGAGGCGTGCCGGGAACTCACGGCGCGGCACGCCCCGCTGGCGTTGCGTGCCGTTTACCTCCTCACCGGCAACCGCGATTGGTCCATCGAGCTCGTCTCCAACGCCGCCGTCGAGCTGTTTAGCCGGCTCCGGCATGGGGCGACGGTCGACCGCTTCGAGCAAGCGCTGCTCAGCGAGGCCGCCATGCAGTGGAACGAGCGCGACCGCCACACGCCGCAAGTCCCGGTGGCTGCGGGCACCGGCGGCAACCAGACGCAACATCCCGAGCCCGCCATCCGGCGCGTGCGCGAGGCGCTGGCGCGGCTCGACGATCATCAGCGGGCGGCAATCGCGCTCCACCACTTCGGAGGCTTGCCGGTCGAGGATCTTGCAGTTGTGCTCGATCTTTCGCCGGAGCTGGTCTACGTCCAAGTTGCCGACAGCCGGAGCCGGTTGAGCGAGGCTGCCGGACTTGCGACTGCGAACGAGCTGACGACGGCGCTCAACGCCATCGCCCTCAGCGCCCCGCGTGTCGCGCTCTGGCCACTGATTGAAGAACGGGTGGCGCGGCGCTTCGAGCGGGAACGCGCACGCCAGCGTTGGATGTCGCTCGGGGTTGCCGCCGCAGTCTGCGCGATCCTTCTGATCGGCGGCACATTCGTCTTCTGGCGTGGCGGCGACAGCGCGCCGGAACCTACGCCGACCGCGCTCGCGGCGGCCGGGCCGACGGCGGCGACAGTTGTCTCGGTGGCTCCGACCGCAACGCCCACGCCGGCCGCGAATGTCGGCGACACCTTGCTCTTCTCCAGCCGCAGCTCGGAGGCGCGGCAGTCGTGGCTTTTCACCGAGCGGCTCGATGCCGCGCCGTTGCTCGGCGAGAACACGCTGGAAGCAGGCCCGCCCGTCGTCGCGCCGGATGGCAGCCAGGTCTACTTGCGCTGGTATGTCTTCGAGGATGGTCAGGCAACTGCCTATGTCGGCGCGTTCGCCGGCGATCTCTCCCATGAGCTCTGGCGGGTCGCCGTCGCCACCGACGAGGAGGCCGCCCTCGGCCAGCGGCCCGAAACCCGCTTGAGCGTCGCCGCCGACCACGAGCGTGTCTACGTTGCCCGGCACCTCTGGCAGCGGGGCGACCTCGTCGAGATCGACGTGTTGAGCCGCGCTGACGGTTCGTTGCTGGAGACGATTGGCACGAACTTGGCCGGTTTTGCCGCCCACGATGTCCGGCTGCACGCGCCGCCGGGGGCCAACCAGCTCAATCTCTTCGCCATCACCAACGAAGCGCCGCCCGAGACCGCCGGCCTCCAGATCACCTACCTGGCCTACGCGGTTCCCGGTGGCCGGAAGATTCACGGGCGCATTCTCTTCGATCTGCCCGACAGCCGCACCTTCTTCCTCTATGAGAGCAAGCTGATTGCCGGGAGCGAGATGCTCTTCGGCGTCGAGCACACGCTCTATCATCACCAGTTAGCTGTGCATCTCTTCGATCTCGACCGGGGCCGCCTGGAGCCACGCCAGGTGTTGCCCTTCCAACCGGTCGCCGATCCGCTGCCCTACCAGCAGGCGGTCTCGCACGATGGCCACTGGCTCTACATCCTCTCGACGGCCAGCCTCGAAGTCGCGGTCTTCAACCTCTTCAACCAGACGCTCGCCGGGATCATCCCGCTCGATCCGGGAGTGCTGGCCGGTGCGGAGATCGGCGTGAGCTACCCGCAGGGTCGCGCCATGCAGATCGCGCCGGATGGCAGCCGCATCTACGCTGAAGGCACGCTCGGCGGCGCGTCCGCCGGGATCTGGGTGATCGACGCCGATAGCTGGACGATTGTCGACCATTGGGTGACAGACCTGCGCCCGACCGAGATCCTGCTTAGTGGCGACGGCGCGACACTCTACGCGCGCGTCGCCGTCCGTGGCGGGGGGCGCTCAACCGAAGGGCAGCTCATCGCCATCGACACGGCCACCGGCGCTTACCAGACGCTCGACATCCCGGCCGCCGAACGCTTCTCGCTCGAATCCATCGCGACCCTCTATCAACGCACCTACGCCAGCTCGCCGGCTATCGACGGCCAGCGGCAGAAGAGCCAGGCCGCGACCGAACCGCTAGCGGCGGCGCGGGTGGAGGTCTCCCAATCCGACGCCAACCCTGGCGGGACCGTGACGGTCGATGTGCGCTTTGTCCATCCCTTGACCGGCGAGGCGGTCGAGCCCCAGCCCGGCGGCGCGCGTTTCGACCCGCCGGCCGGCGTCCGCGCCCGCTGGACCCAGGCAGCCGACGCGCAGCCGTTGATCCTGGAGCTTGGCCGCGTTGCCTATGGTCACTATCAAGGCGTTGTCCAGCTCGCGGAGCCGGGCGATTGGACGCTAGCGCTCGACATCGACTGGCCGGATGGTGGGTTGCCCGATCGCTCGCTGCTCCTGCCGGACGCCGCGAAGGTCAGCGCACCGGTCACGGCCGAAGGCGCGCCGGCGGGCGACGTGCCATCGGGATGAAACCGGCTGGCGGCCGCGTTGACCTGACCGCGCTCATCGCCGCGGCCCAACGTGGTTCGGCCCAGGCCGCCCGGCAGATCGTCGAGCACTTCCAGCATGACCTGGTCGGCGTTGCCTACCTGCTGACGGGTGAGCACGAGTCTGCGCGGGAGATTGCCGGCCAGGTGTGCGTGCTGGCCCTGGGCAGGCTGGGTTCGTTCGATCTTGAAGCGGACTTCTATCCCTGGCTCCTGCGACATATGCCAATTGCTCAGGCTAACGTCACGTTGGAGCATGGCGACGGCCTCGACAGAGTGGCGCTGATGGGAGCAGCGGCTGAGCGCTTTCAGGTCGATGACGACCGCACGCGGCTGCGTCACGGGCTCGACCGCCTCAGCCCGGCCGAGCGTTTGCAGCTGGTGCTTGTGGACTATGCGGGGTTGTCCGAACCCGAGGCGGCCGCGATGGCCGCAAGCGTCGCTGGACGGGAGTTGTCTACTGCTCCAGTTGGCGAGATCCGCCGGAGAGTCCGCGAGCTTGCGGCCATCGGCGCTGGGGAGACCGTAGCAAACACGCTGCGCCGGTTGGCTATCGAGTCGCCACGCGCGCCGCTGTGGGAAGAGATCGCGCCGGATGTCGAACGGCAGTCCGCCCGGAAGCGCCTGCGCAGCCGCCTGACCAGCTTCGGCGCGCTTGCTGCAGCCCTGCTGGTTC
>JAUIIK010000195.1 GCA_030431755.1 Chloroflexia bacterium | reverse complement strand
GGAGTACCAGCACCCAGCCGGGCAGCCTGCTCGTGATGATCCTCCGCTTCGAAGGCAACTTCGAGGATTGGACGCCGCCGGCCGGCTGGAGCCTGATCGAGGGCTCATCGAATCCGGGCTCCCCCAATGTCCACACGGTCATGCTCTACATCGAAAGCGCCAGCGTGCATAGCGGCTCCGAAAGCGGCGGCGCGTTCTCATCGCCGGTCGACTGGTCGATGTACACGACCGAGTACCGTAGCGTCGCCGCCGGCGGCTCGCTCATTGCCGTCGACACCAACACCGCCGACGGTTCGTTCGGCGTCTCGATGGCCGTCTCGAACCCGACAGCCAGTCCGCACGCGCTCCTGGTCGCCGCGAACTCCGTCGCGTCGGGCGTTGCCGATGGCCGCATGTCATGGACCAACAGCTTCATTGAGCGCTTTGACGAGGACGGCTTCAGCGTTGCCGACAAGATCGTCAGCGAAGCCGGCTCGCAGAGTGTCACCGCGTCCTACTTCCCCAGCGACGACCATGCCGGCATCGTGGCCGCGTTCGCAGCCGCCGAGCAGGTGGCTGAACCGCCGGAACCCATTGCCGTCACGCCTCCGACCGGCTACGCGCTGGTGTCGATGGTCGCCAACCTCGACGACGTCGACAACCCCGTCACGACGGCGCTCTTCTACCGCCAGAATGCGCCGGCGACCAGCGGCGCGGAAGCTGTCACCTTCAACACCTCAGTCACGGCGGCGGTGCGGTTGGTGGAAATCGTTGGGCTGGCTGAGACGAGCGTGCTTGCGACGTCGGCCATTGCCACGAGTGACGGCGCGATTGCCAATCTCGGACCAACGGCCATCGTCGATCAGGAAGGCACGCTCGCCCTGGCCGTCTTCGGCGCGTACTCGACCAGCACGGTCTGGAGCGGCCACTCGGGAGATTTCACCCACATCGGCACGGCCAACGGCCTCAGTCTGGCCAGGGCAACCACGGCCAGTCTCCAGGCGTGGTCGGTCGCTGCCTCCCAGTCGGCGACCGACACCGGCGCGCACATTCTGGCGGTCTTCCGGCAGCGGTCGATAGACGACGATCCGCCCGGCGCGCTCGAACCGGGCACCTACGCGGCGCGCGTGCGCTGCGTCAACCGCGGCGGTGGCGTCGGCACGGCGTCGGGCACGCACAACGCGGTCGTGACCGTTGACAACAGCGCCGCGCTCTTCAGCTGGAGTGCGCCGTCAACAACGGCCGTCAGTCACTACGAGCTGGAGATCGGCTATGCGGGCGCGACGTACCAGATCATCACGGAGGATGCCTCGACCAGTTTCCAGTTGACGTCGCTCGACGGGCTCTCGCTCGGTTCGTTCGGCGCAACAAGCATCGCGCCGAACCTGATCCAGGTCCAGATCGGGACCGACGACATGACCGCGTCGACAGCCGGCCTACGGAACGACAACTTCAAGGTTGTGCATACCGCGCGAACCAATCGCGCCATGCTCGGACAGTGGCACTACCACGAAGCGAGCCTGGAGCACCTGCCGCTGCAACAACAGATAGCCGACGGGTCGCAACCCGGCTGGGCGGTTGAAGCGTTCGGCAAGAACAGCGGCGGGCCGACCGCCAACATGGACATCGACGCGCTGATTGCGCTCTCCGACGAATCGGGCATGACGCTGGAGTACCCCGGCCTCGACTTGACCGCCAACCGGCTGTGGGTTGCCGAGGTGCGCCGGGATGGGACGGTCGTCGCCTGGCTGGAGGACGGCTCCGGCAACTATGTCGGGCAGGTGCGAACCATTGGCGCGCTCAGGATTCCGGCCGGCGACGCCATTCTCAGCCTCACGATGGAGCAAGCGGGCAGCGTCGCCAACGTCAGCGCCGCGCGCGGTACCTGCCAGATCACGATGTATCCGGTGGCTGACTGGCTCGTGTAATCCCCGCTTGAGTCAGTGTAGGATGTTTCTATAGGCGCTTAAGGTGAAAGGACAACCTATGCGATTCTGTCAGTCTGTCACGTTTCTTCTGGTCTTGATCGTCGCGTTGATCGTCGCGCCCGTGGGAGCGCAGCGTGTGCCGGACAAACGCAACGCGTTGACGCCGGCGCAGTCGACGCTCGCGCTCTCGATCGGGCTCGTGGCGTACTGGACGCTCGACGAACCGTCCGGGGCGCGGCTGGATAGCGTCGGCTCCAACGACTTCGTGGAGATCGGCAACGTCGACAGCGCGCCGGGTGTCATTGGCGACGCCGTCTCACTCAACTGGTGGCCGAGCAACGGCTCGCTCTACGCCCAGGACGCGCCGGAGCTCCAGTTCCCGGACAGCCCCTGGAGTCTGACCTTCTGGTGGAAGAGCAACCCCTACGACACCGCCGTCCCGCTTGCGAAGTGGACCGATCTGTGGTTCTCGGTGAATGTCGACCGCGAACGGGTCATCGTGAATTACGAGGGTCAGTACCTCTTCACCGGCTCCGGACCAAGCGACGCCGGCTGGCACTTCTACGCCTTGACCTACGACGGGACGACACTGGCGCTGTCGATCGACAGTGGCACGCCGTTGACGACAGCGGTCGGGCCACCGATCTCTCCCGCGCCGTATGTGTTTGCCGTCAACCTCGACGGGCAAGCGCGGGGTGATCTCGACGAGGTCGGGAAGTGGGATAGGGCGCTTGACGCGAGCGAGATCGCCGCGCTCTACAACGGCGGGGCCGGCCAGCGGCCGTGAGCGTTGCACTCCTTGACGGACTTGTCGCCTACTGGTCCCTGGAGGAAGCCTCCGGGGACCGTAGCGATGAAACCGGCACCTATGATCTGACCGTCGCAGTAGGCACCGTCGGCTCCGCCACGGGGACCATCGCCGATGGCGCTGAGTTCAGCTTGAGCGACGACGGTCGGTTGGACAACTCAAGTCTTGAGTTTCCAGATGACACATGGACCCTGAGCTTCTGGTGGGACCCTGCCGTCGGGGATTCCGCTCCGGTCGTTGTCGGGAGCGATTTCTCAGTTAGCATCCAGCCTGATAACGCGCGAACCATCGTTGCCTATGGCGCTGATGGTCTGTTTCTCATGAACGGCTCTCCAGATGAGGATCTTGACCCTCATCATTACCTTTTCACCTTCGACGGAACAACCATCACTGGCTACTTCGACGGCGTCGCCGATGGGAGCGACGTCGCCGGCGTTATCGACAACAGTTCAGCGATTGGCATCCGCTTCAACGGCACCGGCACAATTCGAGGTGTGCTTGATGAGGTTGGCCGGTGGGATCGAGTGCTCAGTCCAGACGAGATCGCCGCCCTCTACAACAGTGGGGCCGGACTCGGCTACGGAGATTTCACCTCATCGGGCATCCCAGGAACATACACGATTCCTGCCAGCGCCGCATTGTCCGCCGTTGAACCACGCACCGTCCCAGCTACGGCGACGCTCTCACTCAATGGCGTCGCAGGGGCGGACCTTCAGGTAGCCACGGCGAACGATGACGCGGAGCAATACTCTGTCTTTCCCATCGCGACCGGAACTCCCCCGCTCACCGTGGGCACGGTTGAGAGCCCTCCCGACCTTCTCAACTACGGCCTCTGGCGCTTCACGAACGTCCTGCTCGACAGCGGCGTCACGATCCACTCCGCGACCGTGCAACTCCGCAAGTACACGACCGAGTCGAAGCCCTCCTATTGGACGTGGCGCGGCGAAGCGACGGACGACGCGTCCGCGTTGAGCGGGGACGTCACCGACCGCGATCTGACAACTGCCAGCACCATCGAGAACACCAACGTTGAGCGTGCCGAAGGCGACTGGGTCGCCTGGGACGTGACGGCAATTGTTCAGGAGATCGTCAACATTCCAGGGTGGGCGTCCGGGAACAGCCTGGCGCTCATTGCCGTAGGAGATGGCCCGTCGAACTTTGCCGACACCGACTGGTACGACTACGACACCGATCCGGAGAGCGCCGCGACGCTGACAGTGCTCTACCAGCTATCTGGCGGCTCCTTCACTGTCCCGGCGTCCGCCGCCCTGCAAGCGAGCCTGACTAGGACCATGCCGGCGACGGCGGCACTGAGCCGGGTCAACACCTACAGCGTGGTCGTCACCGCGAGCCTGTCGGACTCCGGCACAACGCTCGGGACGGACATGACCGCGGCGCTGTCTGCGCTCGTTACCCGCACAACACCGGCGACGGCCGCGCTCATTGGCGTCACTGAACAGACCATCCCGGCGACGGCGGCGCTCCAGGCAACATTCAGCTACACCGTTGGCTCGACCGCCGCCTTGCTCCGGACCCTGAGCCGCTCAGTAATTGCCACAGCAACGCTCTCGGAGCTCGGCAGTGTGGCGCTGTCGGTCGTTGCGACGGCCGTCATCTCGCGCCCGATCCTGATTCTCCCGCCCGGTCAGCGCGGCCGGCCTGAGTTCAGCCTCACGCTCTACGGCCCGCTCCCTGAGAAACGGCTCATCAACCACCTCGACCTACCGCCAAAGGTCCAGATCAGCTACAGCTCGGAGCTGCCCGGCGGCTGGGTCCGGGCGTCGATCGGCATCGTCCCGGACACAGTGCGGCGGGCGTTGCGAGCGACCGACATCCAACAGATGATCCTGCCCGAGCCGGTCAACGTGCCGGCCTTCGGGCACGCCGAGATTCGCACGGCCGGCGGGCACCTCGTCTGGGAGGGCCGAGTCAGTAGCCGGCGACAGGTTGGCGGGGCAGTCCGAGGGCTTGTGCTGGCCGGCTACGGGAGCAGCGGCCTCCAGGATGACCGGATGCCGGCGCGTAGCGGCGCGGCGCAGACCGACGTCGTCGTTCAGACCGTCCTCCGGGAAGCCGCGCCGCTGATTGAGCCGCTCGAGATTCACAACCCCGGCGTCGTCCGCGACCTGTCCGAGTTTGTGGGACGGCATCCGTACGATGTTCTGGAGGCCGTCTCCGACACCGGCTGCGGCACCTGCGTTGGTTGGACATGGACCGTCTACCGCCGGCAACTGCGCTTCTTTCCACTCAGCGCGCCGGATGTCGCGACCTACCGTGTGCCGGTCGATGACCTTGTCGAGCGCGATCTCGACAACGAGCGTGTCTACACCGGCATCGTGCTCGACTACACCGACCTCGACGGCGTGGCGCGCTCGACGCCTGTGCTCAGGGACTACCATGCCGAAGAGCGCTTTGAAGTTTCGCGGATTCTGCCGCTCTCCGGCGGGCAGATGACGCCCTCGGCCGCGCTCGCCTTCGCCCGCAGCGAGCTCCAACGGCGCACCGCCGAAGGCACGGCGATGGCGCTCACACGCACCTGGAACCGTGGGCTGGAGATGTCCCACGGCGGCGAGCGTCCCATCTGGGACGTCCAGGCCGGCGAGTCCGTGCAGGTTGGCGACGAACCGCCCCAGTACATCCAGCGCCATGAGTACGACAGCGTGGCCGGACGGGGAACCGTCCAGCTCGGTGAGCCGGTCTTCCCGGAAGGCGCGGCGACCTGGCGTGATCTCGTCTCCGCCGACGCCGCGCTGCGGAGCAACCGCAACATCGTGACCCGCACAACGCAACCGTAGGTCTGGAGGTCACACAGAAGCGTGCCGGCTCTTGTATCATGTGAAGCATGAACTGCTGGCAGATGCCAGATGACCACATTACTGATTGAGGATGGGAGGGTAGCGCCATAGCCGCTACAGTGCGCGTCGGGTGCTACACCGGCGCATCAGAAAGCGCAGTGACGAACGTCGATTCCGAAGGCGGCGGCACCGGCGTCAAGTTCAACAAAGAGGACACCGTCGCCGGGACCACAGCCCCTATCCCGATTCCGCCAACGACCGGGACGGCCTTCAGCTGGCACAAGAACCTGGCGCTCAACGTGACGGTCGGAGATTCGACCACGATCTCGAACCGCCGCATTCGGCACGAGTCGGCCTTGCCGACCGGCATGGAGCTGTCGTTTCTCGGGACCGACACCTTCGCCCAGAGCGCGGCCGCGGACAGCGACAGTGGTTCGGATGGCGCGACGCCGTCCGGCTACACCGACATGACGACGTCGAATCAGGTGTTCGATGCCGACGGCGTCAGTGCGGCGTCAACCGGGCGCAACGGTGACTTCGCACGCGTGGCGCTTGCAGTGTCCAGCAACTACGGCGGCGGCGCGTCCAGCGCGGCGGCGGTCGGCGACCTCAAGGTGGTTTACGACGAAGCGTAGTGCGCACATCTGACGAAGGGATCGCCGGCAATGGGCGACGCGTTCGTATGGCGTGCCATCTACCGCGATGGCGACGTGATCGACGAGTTCAAAGACGATGGCAGCGGCAAGACCCACGGTTTCGCCGCCATCGAGCATGAGCGACTGGTCGCGTTCGTCCTGATTCCCCAGCGTCCCGGACTCCCAACGCCGAACGTGATGGTCCCGCAGGATGATCCCGACTTCCGCGTGATCTTCTTCCGCCGGCGCGAGCTGACCTTCAGCCCCACGGAGCATCGCGAGACCGCGCCACGCACAACGCGCCATGTGCTCGGGTTCCAGCGGCATGTTGGGGATGCGGTGGTGAGCTGCTACAGCGTCTTCTACGAGGATGGCTCCGTCCTCGTCACCGACGATCCGGAGGCGTTCTGATGGACATCGAGCGACGGCTTGAGCGTAAACGCCGCGAGCAGGACGCCGAACCGCTCTATGTAACGATCAACCCGCGTGATCCGCGCTTGCATCGCTTCACGAAATTCGACGAAGAGCGCTTCCGGCAGGATAACTTCCACCTCGTCATCACCGAGACCGTGCCACCCAACACCGTCCAGGAGTCGCGGCAGCGTCCCGACATTCCCAAGCGCCCACGTCACAAACGTGAACCTCGAAAGCGCTAACGATGGTCCTGGCGCCCGTCTGGACCGGAGCCTCTGACGGCTGGTTCTGGGACCACATAGACTACGAGCTCCCAGGATCCTTCTCAGCCGGCGACATCTGGCTGGTCTGGGGCACCCTCTCCAGCAACGTCGACGTCGACAGCTACCCCGAAGGTTTCACCCAGGTCTACAAAGTCACCGCCGAGGGCATTCACTTCCTCGCGTGGAAGATCATGGACGGCGACGAAGCGGATGGCGTCACCGTCGAACTGACCGGCCATGAGCAGTGCTGTGGCGGGTCCGCCGTC
>JAUIIK010000194.1 GCA_030431755.1 Chloroflexia bacterium | reverse complement strand
CTGATGCGATGGCCGAAGGTGTCTTCAAGCGTATCGAAGGGGCTGTCTTCACCAACCAGCAAGTAGCTGAAATAGACAGATTCGCCTTCGTAATGATCGTAGGAGGGCACTGGCGCTGCCAGCAACTGCGGTCGTGGCGTTGCCCGAGCATAGGGGTAGCCGCACATCAAAACACAGCCGAGCCCCGGCAGCCCCCAGAGCTCTTCGATCGGCGTCGGAAAGGCGTGGTAGATCACCTCCAGATCGACATCAGCTTCATTCGAGAGCCAGGCAAAAAGCCGGTCCCAGGCCGCCGTCACAACCGGGGCGACGTTGTACATCCGGGAGCAGGCGATCAACCGACCGGCGCTCATTTCAATCTCACGGCATCGTCGATGAACATTCAGTCAAACTGCCGATCTGCGTTATGTCACGCCTGTGATCTGGCGGAGTGCCGCAACGAGCGCGTCGATGTCCTCGCGCGCAGTGAAGTAGGCACAGCCAACCCGGACGGCGCTCGGGATCTCGGTCGACCTCTGGGTGATCTGGAACTCGTCGCGTAGCCGGTCCCGCAGTTCGTGGCCCTCGTAGCCCTCGACGGTGAAGGTGACGAATCCGGACGCATCCTCCCAGCCCAGCGGCGTGACGATATCGACACCGGGGAGCTCCCCGAGGCTGGCCTTGGCGTAGTCCGACATGGTTCGGGAGTGGTCGAAGATCGCCTGCCAGCCGAGCTCGGCCTGATAATCGATCGCGTCGGCCAGGCCGCCAAAGAGATGCCAGGAGCGCGTGCCGAACTCGTAGCGCTCGGCGGCGCGCCGGAAGCCGAAGGCGGGCGCGGGCTCTTGCTGGTAATAGTGTCGTTCCCAGACCGGGTCGGCGCTCTCGTAGCCGAACATCACCGGCGGCAGCTTGTCGTAGACATCCGTTGAGAACCAACTGAAGCCGGTCCCTTTCGGGCCGCAGAGCCACTTGTGCCCGTTGCTGATGAAGACATCGGCGTTTAAGGCGGTCACGTCGACCGCGAACTGGCCAACCGACTGTGCGCCGTCAACGACGATCAAGACCTCCGGGCCGGCCAGCTCGCGCATGATCTCGACCGGCACGCGGGTGCCCCATTCGCAAGAGACCTGGCTGAGGATGATGAGCCGTGTGCGGTCGCTGAGTAACGCCTCCAGCCGCGCGGCAAACTCGGCCGGGTCCGGAGTCAGCTCGATATAGCGCAACGCCGCGCCAGTCCGCGCGCAGAGTCCCACCAGCGGGATGATCAGCTCCAACCCTTCGGCAGTCGAGGTGATGATTTCGTCACCAGGCTGCAGGTCGATAGCCGCCGTGACGATGTTGATGCCGTCGCTGGCGTTGCGTAGCAGCGCGACGTCGTTCGCTTCCGCTCCAATCAGCCGGGCTACGGACTCGCGGCAAGCCTGGTAGTTGGCCTCGGCCTCCACCCGGCCCGGCATCGCCGTCCCGCCTCGCTCGAAGGCCGCGATGCGTTCGAGGTGGCGTTGCAACACCGGCTCGGCCATGATGCCCTGAGTCCCCGTGCCGAGATAGGTCCACTCCTGCAATACCGGCAGCTCACGCCGCACGGCAGCCAGATCATATTCGGGCTGCGCGTGGCGCTCGTCGCGCTCAGTCATTGGCGAAGCGCTTGACCGTCAAGAAGTCGATATCGTGGCTGGTTTCGCCGTCGATAGCCAGGCTGGAGAGGATCTCGCCGAGGACCGGGGAGAACTTGTAGCCCCGGCCCGAGAAGCAGCAGCCGATGACGACTTGTGGGTGCTCCGGGTGGTGGTCGATGATGAAGTGGTCGTCGACGGTATAGGCATCCATGCAGGTGAGCGCGGTGATCTCCTCACCCGCCGCGCCGGGCATGTATTTGTCGAGCGTGTCGCGCAGGTATTGAACCTCTTCCGGCTCGATTGTCCGCCGGATCGTGCGCGGGCCGGTCTTGTCCTGGGTGCTGAGGCCAATCTTCAAGCCGATATCGCCGATTGCCGGCATCCCGTAGAAGCCGCCTTCGGGCACATCGAGGATGAAGTCCGGCGCGCCGTTCTCCGCTCTCCACCAGTCCGGCCGCGAGGGCGCGAAATAGCCGTTGATGCTGCGGTTGACCTGGAATGGCAAGTTCAGCTCTGCCAACAGCTCTCCGACGTATGCGCCAGTCGTGATCACCAGCTTCGCTGCCCGGTAGCTGCCCTTGTCCGTCGTGACGGTGACGCCCTCGCCGTCCGCCTCCCAGCCGGTCACTTCCTCGGACGTCTTGATCGTCGCGCCGTGCTGCCGGGCCAGCTCGACGTGGGTGATGATGCCGCGTTCCGACCAGAGGAAACCCGCGCCGGCCTCGAAGGTCGCCATCATGCCCTCGTGGAGCCGGAAACCCGGGAAGCGCTTGCCTAACTCGGCCTCGGAGAGGATCTCCCAGGCGCCGCGCCGCTCCATCTCAAGCGCGTCGCCTTTGTAGCGGGGATCGGTGCCCTCGGCGATCAGCCGCACCTCGCCGGTCATCGTGAGGAATTCGCGGCCGGTCTCGTCCTCGAGCTCATCCCAGAGCTCGAAGGCGCGGTCGGCCAGCGGGTCGTAACCGCTGCCCTGGATCGCGGCCTTGCGGATCATCCGGTGGTAGCCGTGCGATGAGCCGAGCGCGTGCCCCGGCTCGTACATCTCCAGCCCGAGCACGCGCTGCCCACGCTGTGCCAACCGGTAGGCCGTCGGACTCCCGGCGGCCCCAAGACCGACGACGATAATGTCGAAAGTTTCAGTCACTATGCTCTTCCCTCATCTACAAAGCCAACTCCAGAATCTGTCTTCTCGACCGGAACCGAGGCTCCGCGGAGTGAAGTGGAGAGATCTCAAGTGGACGGTAGCTGCTTGTTCGCATGAGATTTCTCCGCTCCGGTCGAAATGACCGGGGGTGTCGCGCTAATTACATCCCCGTTGGGGCTACATTACGGAATGTGTCGCCACACTCTCCGTGTGCCATACTTCCCGGCTCGAATCATAGACCGGTGGACGACAGCGAGGGGAGCGGCGCGCATGGCGACGAAGATTGGCAGGCGGGTGATCGTCATCGGCAACTCCGGCTCAGGCAAGAGCACCCTCGGCATCGCCCTTGCCGACCGTATGGGCGTGCCCTTCATTGAGCTCGACGCGCTGCACTGGGAACCGGGCTGGACAATGGCCGAAGACGAGGTCTTCCACGCCCGCATCCGCCAGGCGATGCAGCCGGAGTCGTGGGTCATGGCCGGCAACTACACCGGGAAACAGCAGCATGTCAGCTGGCCTGCAGCCGACACGATCATCTGGCTCGATCTGCCGCTGGCGACGGTCATGCCGCGCATCATCCGGCGCTGCTGGGAGCGCCACGTCAGCCAGGAAGACCTCTGGGACAGCGGCAACACCGAGCGTTTCTGGGACCACCTGAAACTCTGGCAGACCGACGAATCCCTGATCGCCTACACCCTCAAGACCCACCGCTCCCGCCGCCGCCTCTTCGAGCGCTACACCCGCGACCCACAGTGGTCCGAGATCACCTTCATCCGACTACGGTCGCCAGCGGCGGTCGACCACTTCCTCGAACATCTGCGGCCGGTTTCCGTGCCGGCCCAAGCGGCCGCATACCCTATGTAGCCCCGCGCAGGACGATATGTTGGCGGTGGGCTCTGTGGCGGTGCTGATATCTAGCCGCCCATCGGGCGACTCACCGAGTCGCGGCTACAGGGGTAGCGGAGCGTTGCGTTGCGCCCTCCAATCTGCCCATCTGTTACAGTCGTCATCCGGTAGCGTGACCGTCAGAGATAGAGGTGAGATGATGTCCAACGCGCCAGTCTCCGAACGGCCCGATACGCCGATGGGCAGGGCACTTGCACAGCGTGTCCTCGGCCATGTCGGCATCGCTCAACCAGCGGCAACGGACGCCATTGATCTCACGTCGACAGAACCGGCGGCCACGCCGGAGCATGTCGGTCAGATCGCCAAGGCGGCGTTGGACGAGGGCGAGACGCACTACACCGACGCGTCGGGTATCCCGCAGCTCCGGGCCGCGATTGCCGGGCATCTGGCCGGGCTGGGCTTTACCGTCGAACCTGAGAGCATCGGCGTCTCCAACGGCGGGACCGAAGCCGTCTACATCGCGCTCCAGGTCGCGCTGAAGCCGGGCGACCGCGCCGCCATCCTCGAACCGATGTCGCAGCATGTCGTCGATATGGTCAGCTTCATCGGCGCGGAGCCGGTACGGGTACCCGCATCACCCTCGCATGGATTGTTGCCCGACCCGGCCGCGCTCGATACGCTCGACGCACAGGTGCTGCTGATGGCATCACCCTCACCCATCACCGGACAACGCATCCCTGACGACCAGCTCGAAGCGCTCATCGCGGCAGCACGGGCGCGCGAGATGGCGGTGATCCTCGATCTCTCCTATGCAGCCGGGCTCTATGAACCCTCGCCGGTGCAGTTCAGCAACCCGCAGCTAGCCGAGGAGATCGTGCTAACCGGCTCCTTCTCGACGGCGCACGGGCTGGCCGGGTGGCGCATCGGCTACTTCTGTTCGCCGGCTGCTGACCGGGTGCTACTGCAAAGCCTCAAGACGGCGATGTCCATCTGCACGACGGCGGTTTCCCAGTTCGCCGCCGTCGCCGCGCTTGGAGAACCCGGCGCGTGGTTCGAGCAGCGCCGCAGCCACTTTGCCGCCAACCGCGACCTGGTCACAGCGCTGCTCGATGATGCCGGCCTCGACTACCTCGTACCCGATGCCTTCCCGCCACTGCTGATCGACGTCGCGCCATATGGTGGCGGCGACGCGGTCGCGGATCGGCTCGCGGCCGCCGGTGTGCTCGTCGACCGGGGATCGAGCTTCGGCGGGTCGACGAGCGACTACATCCGCATCAACCTGGGCGCGCCACAGGCAACCCTCGTAGACGGCACGCGGCGCATCGTCGAGACCTGCCAGAGCAGCTAGCAACGACCGGGAGCGGGATTCGCCATGAAGACTCAGCACAAAGCGCTCATCGCCGGGGCGGCGGCCGGAGCAGTCGCCATTCCGATCGTCGCGGCCCGCAAGCTGAACCGCCGGCCTGCCCGCGATATCCGCTCCGAGCCGGCGCGCGCGCCGAGCTATTGGATGGCGACGATCCCGGAGATCCCGCCGGCGCCCCAGCTGGCCGGCGATATCACCGTCGACGTCGCCGTCGTTGGCGGCGGCTTCACCGGGCTGGCGACGGCCTACTATCTGAAACGCCACGATCCATCGATCCGCGTTGCCCTGCTGGAAGCCCAGACGATGGGCTCCGGATCGAGCACCCGCAACACCGGTGGCGTCGGCCGCCAGCTGCGGGGCCAGGAATCGACCGACGCCACCCAACGCGGCTACGAGCTGATCCGCTCATTCGAGGAGCGTGAAGAACTGGCCTTCGATCTCAACGAGGAGGTCGCGGCACTACGGCTCCACCGGACGCTGGAGACGATCGATGGCCCGGACCTCGTCGGCGACGAGCTTGCCCGGCAGATCGGCTCCAGCTTCTACCAGGCAGCGGAAGCCTTCACCGCCAGCTCGCTGCACCCCGGCAAGTTCATCACCAGCCTCGTCAACGCCAACCGCCAGCTCGACGTCGAGCTCTACGAGCACACGCCGGTAACGGCGCTTGACAGGAGTGCTGGCAGACCCGTGCTCGCGACGCCCGGCGGCCAGGTTACGGCCGGCGACGTCGTTCTGGCGACGAACGCCTACACACCCCAGCTCGGCGTCGCCGTCGATCAGCTGCTCGTCATGCACCAGCGCGTTATCGTCACTCAGCCGCTGACTGACGAAGAATGGGATCTGAGCGGGCTCGGCCACTGGTCGATGCGGCTGGAGCACGGCACCTACTACACCCACACCGTCCGGGCGACACCCGACCGACGCTTCTTCTTCCGGCACGTCCTGGGCCACCGCTCGCAAGAAGCGGTCAGCTGGAACATTGACGAGCGCGACATCGCGACCGGCTGGCGTGAGCTACTGCGGCGTTACCCGTGGCTGGAGAACGCGTCGATTGACTACAGCTGGCTCGGTGTTACGGCGAGAACCCGCGATCTCTGGCCGGTGCTGGGGGAGATCGAGGACCACGTCTATCTCTCCGCCGGCTACAACGGCGGCGGCGTCATGCCATCGCACTACTTCGGCTACTTGCTGGCCCGCCGCATCCTCGGCCACGCCGACTCCGACCTCGACCAGCTCATCCGGCTGCCCGGGGAACACCCCAGCTGGCCGCCCGAGTCGCTCCGCCACCCGATCTTCCAAGGCGCGATGCGCTACCGCCGGCTGCTCGACGGACGGCGCTAAACAGCCCCGCCCGACCCAGCGAGCCACGGTTCTCGCCTGGCTGGAATCGGACGCACTCGTAGGGGTGGGGCTCGTCCGGAGTGCCCTCTGGGCCCGCGTTCGTTCGCAGTCCGGCAGCCAGGTGGGGACGAGTCCCACCCCTACGAAACCAATGCCGCACTGTTGCGCGTGACCCTCTAGAACTCAATCGGTAACGTCAGGATGTAGATCAGCGTCCCACCGAACATCAGCGTCGCGACGATGAGCGAGGCGTAGCGGTAGCGAATGGCTCCGAGACGGCTTGCCAACGCAGCGAAGAAGAGGGCTGTCGCGAAGAGGACAGCCGTCATCACATAATTGTCTGAGTTCTGATTGGCTGTGGCCGCGTCCGCAGCCCGTTGATCGGCCCGCATTTCGAGTTCCAGCGCCTGTTGCGACGCAGCGAGCTGGTACTCCTCCATGCCGAATGGCGAGGCCGGCGCATCGGGATTTGCGCCAAACGGGTTCGTGTCTAACCAGGCGCGCACCGCCGGCTGGAACTCTTCGCGGAAGCGCAGGAAATAGAAGCCCGAGAGCGTGCCCTCGGTCGGTTGATACTCGGCGGCGGTTTCAGGCGCTTCGAGACTACCGGCCTCGATTTCGGCAAATGTTACGTTCAACCAGTTGATGAAGGTGTTGATGTCGATGTTTTGCTGTTGCCCTGCCGCGGTCGAGAAGCGCACCGACTCGGTTCGCGCCGCGCCGGCCTGGCTGAAATTCGTCGCCTGGACCCCGCCCCATTTGGCCGATTCAAAGCCGGCCCAGGAGGTGGCGATCGCCGCCAG
>JAUIIK010000033.1 GCA_030431755.1 Chloroflexia bacterium | reverse complement strand
GGTAGCGCCGCAAGACGCGCGGCAGCAGGCCATGCCAGGCCGAGGAGACGGTCCCAATCGTCAAAGCGCCCACCTCGCCGCGCCTGACGCGCTTGACCTGGTGCAGCGTGCGGTCGGCTTCGGCCAGCGTGCGGCGCGCGCCATCGAGGAAGACGTGGCCCGCCTCGGTCATCGTCACGCCGCGATTGTCACGCGTGAAGAGCGCGATCCCGAGCTCCGCTTCCAGACGCTGGATTTGTTGGGACAATGGTGGCTGGGTGATACCCAGGCGCTCGGCGGCGCGGGTGAAGTGCAGTTCCTCGGCTACGGCGATGAAGTAGCGCAGCTGGCGAAGTTCCAACGATACAGACTCGCTTCGTTTCGGTTCCAGATAGGCGTCCAACACTTCGGGCAATTGGATGGCTCATCATGCCAGCCTACCATCTGGATTGGACCGGCAAGGCGACCCCGGCATCGGATTCGCTCACAACAATTGTACGCAAGTCAGCGATGAAAGATGGGCCATTATCAGTCGGCTCGGTACCGGTAGCCATCCGGCGGCATGAATTCCTCTATGCTGTCGGCATGACGCGCAACCGCTGGAGAACTATGCCAAGGATCCCCGTCGGGAAGTGGGATAGCCTCCCGCCAAGGCGCCAGGCCGCCCTTGGCGCGGCACTTATCGCCGTTCTCGCCGGTTGCCTGCGCCTGATCGGCCTGGCGCGTCATACACCCGGCTTCGGTGGCGACGAGGCGACCATCGCGCTCATGGCCCAACGGATACACCGCGACAACCTGCCGGTCTTCTTCGGGCAGGAGCAGGACGCCCTGCCGCCATTGTTCCCCTACCTTGTCAAGATCACCGGCACGCTCGGCGGCTGGGGCGTCGCTGGACCACGTGCCGCGGCGGCGCTGTGCGGCATCACGGCGGCGGTCGCCTGCGCCCTTTGGCTGGCGCGCGCGCTCGGCCCGTTCTGGGGGTTGCTGGGCGGCTTGCTGGCGGCGTCCAGCTTCTGGCAGATCATGTTCAGCCGCCAGGCGGTTCCGCCGATCTCGACCGCGCTCTTCGTCAGCATTGGTCTCTGGCTGGCCTGGATCGGACTGGAGCGCGGCAGCCGGAGACAACCGGACCGGATCTACCGCCGCCGCGATCTTCTCTGGTACATCTGCGCCGGCGCGGCCTTTGGCGCGGGCTTCCACACCGACGCCAGCTACGCGGCCGTCCCGCCGCTAGTGCTGCTCACCGCCGGCGTCCTGGCGCTGAACCAGCTACGCGCGAACCGCGAAGGCGATGCCCTGGGTCCAGCGTTGTTGCTGCTCGCGATGGTCGTGGCGATGACACCGCTGGCCAGCTACTATCTCGACTACCCCGACGACTTCCGGCGGGCGCTCGACCTGGCGGCGGGTCTGCCGGAAGATCTCGCCGACACCGGCGACGATGTCGCGGCGGGCTTCCGGGGCGTCATCTGGCGCGGTTCGGAGAATCCAGCGACCAACCTGCCGGGGCGGGCGCTGCTCGATCCGCTCCTGGCGCTCTGGACTGGCGTCGGATTCGTGGCCGCAATCCGCCATCCGACACGGACGCTCGAAGGGACGCTGCTGGTCTGGGGCTTGCTCGGCGTCTTCGCCATCGGCTTGATCGGCGGCGACAACCCGGCGCTCTACCTCCCGCTCGCGCCGCTCCTCGTGGCGTTCCCGCTGTTCGGCATGTGGACGGCCTGGGAAGCGCTACGAGACAGGCCGCTGCCGGCGCGCGCAATGGCCGGCATATTGATCGCCGCCAGCGTAGCGATCAGCGCCGGCTGGTCTATCTACGACTACTTCTGGCAGTGGAGCGAATCGCCGGAGACCTATGTCGCCATGCGCGGCGACCTGCGCGATGCGCTCGCGGCCGCCGACGCGCTGCCAGACGACGATATCCCGATCTACATCACCTCCGCCGACGCGTACAACATCGTCGAGTATCTTGGGCCGGCGCGGCTCTATCATCAGATCGAAACGCGCCAGCAGATCTCGATCCCATTTGATGATGACGCCTATCTCGTCGCGCCGCGCTCGACACAGCCAGTGCCGCAGCTCCGCGCCTACCTCGCCGGCGCCGAGCTGCTGGATTCCGGTTCCGGCCAGGCCGGCGAAACCAGCTACCGCATCTGGCTCGTCGGGCCACGTACCCGCGACGGTTTGCCCTATGCCGTGCCGTCGATCCCCTTCGAGAACGGCTGGTTGCTCGGCGGCTTCGACGCCCGGGCCGGCCCGACCCCGAGCGGTGCCCAACCGGAGATCGACGTCGTCCTGGTCTGGCAGGTACCGCGCGATGGCGATCCCTTCGTCGCGGAGGCGCGGCTCGTCCCAGCCGGCGACCAATCCGGCGAGTTCATCACCGCCAACAGCGTCGACGTCATGCCCTGGAAGCTGCCTGCTGTCCTCGGCGGCGAGTTCCTGCTGGCCCACGTGCGGCTGCCGTTCCCACGCACCGGCGATTTCGCGGCCAGCCTCCAGGTCGGCCTGCGCAACCCCGCCACCGGCGAGCTCGTCACCCCGCTCCTCAACGCCCAGGACGACGGCTACGCCTTCCTCAACGACCTCCAGATCGTGGTCCCGTAGGGATGTCGATCTGAGCCCGGTTTCAAGTATGCTGGTCTATTCCTATAAGATCAGATCTCGTGGGTCATCAAAGTTCCGAGACGAATACACCGTGGACCAACTCCTATGGACCGGAGAACACAACCTCTCCGCGTTGGACCTCGCCGGAGAGCTGCAGTTCCGTCAGTTGTCTCTTCGCGATCTCTGCTAACGCCTCATTCGCGTCTTGCTCCGACTTCCATAGCATGATCCCGACTGCGGTGCGCGCTCCAGTCTTGACTGCCATCATGGTCTCGAAACCGGGGAACTCCTGTAGCGCAGCCAGCCGGTTGGCGCGGTATGCATGAATATCGTCTTCTGTCGCTTCTTCCGGGTACTCAACACTCGTAATGATTGCGTACGTCATTTGCACCGCCTTTCGGAGCTAGAACGACAGTCACTGAAGATTCGAGATGATCAGACGACGACCTCCTTTGCTGCGGCGCTTCCATGAGCGTTCGGGAGAGGAAGTGGTGGCGAAACTGATCTAGGGGCTTGACGTGAGCGTATCGGCGGTTGTCTGCATCGGCAGAAACATACGGCGCGGGTCGTCAACAACCGGCTGGAACCCATAGCGGAGATAGAATCCGACCGCCGCGTCGTCTTTCGCATCGACAACAACGGCGAGAGCGGCGATCTGCTGGCTACTCAGAAGCGACCGTTCGAGCGCATCCATCAACAGCATCTCCCCGAGCCGCTGTCCTCGATAGTTGGTATCGACGGCAAGCCGGCCCAGGAGCACAGCCGGCAAGTTCGGATAACGGGGCAAGCGGCGTACCAGGTCATCTGGCAACTCACTCAACCGGATCGCTGTCGCCGACAACGTGTAGAAGCCTGCGACCTTGCTTTCAGAGACATCATGCAAGACGAACACGGCAGCAACGTTTCGCGCCATGTCTTGCCGCGCCCGCCGCTGAAGATACTGATCAAGCTCATCAACTCCACAAGAAAACGCCGCCCGATCGTGATGACGACCAAGCGGCTCGAAGCGATACTGCCCAAAACTCATGTCGCCTGCGTCTGGCGGAACTCGCGATAGCGCCGGGCTGCCCGTCCGAGTTCCGGTCCTGGCTCCGGCGGGTTCAGTAACGTTTCCACGAAGGCCTCGCTCGCCGCTGGCGATAGTGCGATTCGCTCATGCCGGGCAATCGTGTCCTGAGCCGACGCCTGGAGGCTGCCAACGATGAAGTCGGTCAACGTCCGGCCCTCGAGATCGGCCGCGCGCTGAAACAGAGCCTTCTGTTCCGCAGTTACGCGCGCTTCCAATCGTTCGCGCTTCGGCGTAGTTTGCGAAGTGCTCATCGCTACCTCCTGAGTGATGCCAGTTCAGCCATGTATTGTACGGCTACATGCCGTACAATGGCAAGCAGCACAACACCAAGTGGAAACGCTTGGCAAGCATCGAACGCTCCCCGATAATCACCGGATCGACAACGGCATACAGGGACGAGGTGTCCAGAAGTGGCGACGACAGCGGCCAAAATCACCGGGCTTTACGAGCGCCATGGCATCACGCGGATCATCAATGCCAGCGGGGCGACGACGACGGTCGGCGGGACCCGCATGGTGCCCGAGGCCGCCGCCGCGATGCTCGCCGCAACCGAGTCCTTCGTCGTCATCGAAGAGATGAACGCGCGCGTTGGCGAGGTCATCGCGGAGGCCACCGGGACGGAAGCGGGTTATGTCACTTCCGGGTCGGCATCGGCCATGCTCCTGGCAGTTGCCGCCTGTATTACCGGGACCAATCCAGCGCTGGCGAAACGTCTTCCAGACACGACTGGAATGCCGAACGAGGTCGTCATCCATCGCTGCCACCATATCTCCTACGAGCAGATGTTCAGGGCCCCCGGCGCAACGCTGGTGGAAATTGGCGGGCTGCACCAGACCCAACCGTGGGAGCTTGAATCAGCGCTCAACGACCGCACGGCCGCGGTCGCCTACGTCGACTCGTTTAGTGTCGGAGACGGCGCGTTGGACTTCCCAACAGTGATCGAGATCGCCCATCGCCACGGCATCCCGGTCATCGTCGACGCGGCCTCGTCGCTACCGCCCGCCGGCCATCTCACCCGCTGGACGGCGCAGGGCGCGGACCTCGTCATCTACAGCGGAGGCAAGGGCATCCGAGGACCGCAGGATAGCGGACTCCTAGCCGGCCGAAGCGATTTGATCGCCGCGGCGGCGATGCACGGCAGCCCGAACGCCGGGATCGGGCGCGGCATGAAGGTCAGCAAGGAAGCGATGGCTGGCCTGCTGGCGGCGCTCGAATGGTTCATGCAGCATGACCACGACGCGGAATACCGCGAACGCCTCGCCCAGGCCGAGATGATGCAGGCGGTCCTCGAAGAACGACCCGACACCTACTGCCGCATCTTCGCCGACCAGTCCGCCTACCCCGCGCCCCTGCTCGGCATCCATCCCGTCGACGGAGCCTGGGACCCGGCGAAGGTGGTTGAGGAGCTGAAGCGCGGCAGCCCGCCGATCTACTGCAAGCCGCCCCGCGACGGCGGCATCGACATCAACATGCACTGCCTCTTCCCCGGCGAACCGGAGCTGATCCTCGAACGGCTTGGTGATGTGCTTGATGGATGCGTGTCCTCGTAACAGCGTCAAGGCGAAGCTTGTCGTCGCCTTTCATGCAGCAAGTGAAGGCGTCGTGCCGGCAGATGTCCATAATCCGCGGTTTTCAGCCCGTCGCTGGACACTCCACCGTACCAACCTGGTCATCCCGAAGGACGAGGATCTTGCCACGTCCGGTCCGCATGTCGATGTGGTAGACGGCCATCAGCAGCGACGTTGGGAGAGGATCGGCTGGCCCAACGCCCAATGCTGTCGTTCGTAGATCCTTCGTTGCCTCAGGATGCCAACCTTGGTGCGGGACGTGCATCATCGATGGTGGTTGGCGGCGTACGGCGGACCGCACAATCGTGACGGAGAGACCAACCAGCCGCTCAGAGTAAAGACGTACATACGCGATGTCGCGCCCATCCAAACTGCGCCGGTTTCCTTGACTCGTATATGAAGGTGGAGTTCATCTCCACCGCTACGATGGCCGACGCATCTTCGCCTATGCTGACCATCAATTACATCCAGCACTCTAACGGTCAGCGTGGATTGATGATGGCGTCGATCATCTCCCCAATTGCGCGCCAGAGCCCGGCGATCTGCGGCGGGACGGCTGACGATCTTCTGCGCCGACGGATGAGAGCTACGATCCCGGCAACGAGCGCGGCAGTCGCGGCCAGCATGGCAACA
Source organism: Chloroflexia bacterium (assembly GCA_030431755.1). Classification (GTDB taxonomy): domain Bacteria; phylum Chloroflexota; class Chloroflexia; order Thermomicrobiales; family CFX8; genus JAUIIK01. The sequence continues at coordinate 36,681 of JAUIIK010000033.1, read as the reverse complement.
AGCATTACGCCACGCCCTCCCGGACGGCCCAGGCGACGATGGCGGTGCGGGAGTCGAGGCCGAGCTTGTTGAGGATGTTGCTGACGTGGGTCGTGGCGGTACGGCGGGTGATGAAGAGCTGGTCAGCGATCTCCTGGTTGGTGCGGCCCTCGACGAGCAGCTCGATGACGTCCATCTCGCGCGGCGTAATGCCCCAGCGTTCGGCGGCGTCGGGAGGCTCGGCGGACCGTTCGGCGGTTCCGGCCTGAAGCTGTGGGATCTCGACAATCGCTTCAGCGGAGTCAGTCGCGGCCAGCTGCAAGGCGTCTTCCAGGGGTAGTCCGGCACCGGCCGACCAGGCTGCGTCGAAATCGTCGTCGTCAAGAAAACTCCGCAGACTGGCGACGGCGCTCTCGTGATCGGCACGGTACGGGGGCAGCAAGGGCGACTTGGTTCGCTCCCGCAACGTCTCAGCTGCGCCGAGGAGCCGCGTTGCCGTCAGCGGCGCCCCACGGTGGCAGGCGACCTGGCCGAGGCCTTCCAGCGCACGCGAGACGCTGTCGAGAGCGCCCTGCTCGTGGAACAGTTTCAGGCTCTCCCGGAACAGGCTCAGTGCAGCATCCAGATCATCACGGCGACGAGCGATCTCGGCCTGGAACCAGAGCCCGTCGGCGATATCGAGCTTGTTGCCGAGTTGGCGGCTGCGTTCGAGCGATTCGCCGACAAGTTCTTCAGCCTGCACGTCGACACCCTGCAAAATCGCGATCTGGGTCAGGTTCATCAGCGCCTTGGCGACGTTCGATTCGTTCCCCAGCCGCTTCGACAGCGCCAGGCTCTCCTGCGACCGTTCGGCTGCCTGATCCCACTCACTCAAGGCGAAGAGGTTGACCCCGAGATTGTGGAGCGCCAACGACATCGTCCACTGATCGTCGCGCTCGCGGGCCAGCGCCAGGACCTCCTCGGTCCACTTCGTCGCGTCGTCGTAGCGGCCCAGCTTGTGAGCAACGACGCCGAGATTCCCGAGCGATTTGGCGATGTGCTCCTGATCCGCCAGCTCACGCGCAAGCTCCAGGCATTGCTCGTGCAGCTCGGCGGATTGGTCGAGATTGCCGACGACGAGATCGAGCACACCGGCGGCGTTGAGCGCCTTCGCCAGGAGCAACGGCAGCACATCCACGCCCGGCTCGTTGGCGCGGTCGAGCAACTGCTGGAACCACTGGCGACCCTCGCGCAGATGGCCATGCCAGGACCAGAAGCGCCAGATCCTGGTCGCGATCTGCATCCCAAGCTCGGTCCGCGCCGGGTCAGCGAGGCTCCAGGTCAGGGCCAGGCGCAGGTTGTTGTGCTCGCCTTCGAGCCGCTCCAACCACAACTGCTGGTTGGCTCCGGTCAGGTCCGTTTCAGCCTGCTCCGCCAGCCGCGCATAGTAGCCGGCATGGCGCTCGCCGGCCTCGGCGGCCTCCCCCGCTTCCTCCAGGCGCTCGAATCCGTACTCGCGGATCGTCTCCAGCATCGTGAAACGCGGCTCGTCGTGCTGGTCCTCCGGCCGGACGATATTATGGTCAATCAGCGCCGAGAGGCCCTCGAAGACGTCGATCTCGACCTCGCCGGTCAGCGGTGTCCCGGCGACGTGCTCTGCGCCCTCGATGGTCCAGCCACCCCGAAAGATCGAGAGACGGCGGTAGAGCTTCTGTTCGTCGTCGGTCAGCAGATCGTAGCTCCAGGCGACGGCGTTGCGCAGCGTCTGCTGGCGATCCGGGAGATCGCGCGCGCCGCCGGTCAAGAGCGAGAAGCGCCGTTCGAGCCGGCCGAGGATCGCCGGGGGCGGCAGCATGCGCGTCCGGGCTGCCGCCAGCTCAATCGCCAGCGGCAGCCCGTCGAGGCGGGTACAGATCAACGCGATCGCCTCGCCGTTGGATTCGTCCAGCTCGAAGCGCGGGTTCAATGCTCGCGCCCGCTCGACAAAAAGCGTCACGGCGCTGTTCTGCTCCAGCGATTCGACCGAGTGATACTCGCCAGGATCGGGCAGCGGCAGCGGGCTCAGCGGGTACTCCCGCTCACCACGGATATGCAGCGCGATGCGACTCGTCACCAGCACGTCGAGCAGTGGGCAAGCCAGCATCAGATCCGAGACAACCGTCGCGGCATCGACGACGTGCTCGAAGTTGTCGAGCACTAGAAGGGTATGGCGGTCCTGGAGATAGCTCGTAACGGCATCGCCGAGCGACTGCTCGCTCGACTCGCGCACATCCAGTGCCCGGGCGATTGCCGCCATGACCATCGAATGCTCGATGACCGACCCGAGCGAGACAAAGACGATGCCGTCGGAATAACGCTCGCCCGCTTCGGCGATGACCTGCGTCGACAGGCGTGTCTTGCCGGTGCCGCCGGGGCCGGTCAGCGTCAATAGCCGCACATCCGGCTGCGCCAGGGCCTCCAGCACCCAGGCCAGCTCCCGGTCACGCCCGATCAACGATGTCAGCGGCACAGGGAGAGTCGACATGGTTCCGGCAACAGCCTCCTCCACTGCCTACATCTGCACCCGACCAACCCGGCCGGCACGCAACGTCACATGGTCTCAGCCAACCATAATAGTATGCCGCGCTGACAAACACCCCAGCCGACTGCCCGGGACCGTAGTGTCGACGCGCGCGGCTGGCGCGGACGGCCGCGCGAGTGCAGGTCCATGCAGCTGTCACATTTCGGGACAGGTCGCGTATCTATCTCCCGAACGGGATGAGGGCGTGTGACAACGGCTGAACGCAATCTAGACGGAGGCGCGGCCCCGCCCCTCAGCGATGCGCAACTGGTGCGCGCCTCTCTGCGGGATCGGGAGCGCTTCTGGCAGCTCTATGAGCGTTATGTCGATGCCATCTACTGGTACGCGCTGCCTCGAACTCGCTCAGCGGCCGTAGCCGACGACATTGTCAGTGAAACGATGCTCGCCGCCTTCGAACACATCGCATCGTTCGATCCGGACAAAGGCAGCTTCGCGGCCTGGCTGTTCGTCATCGCCCGGCGGAAGCTCATCGATCAGCAGCGCGCCCACCGCCGCTTCTGGCGCTATGTCCGGCGCCATGGAACCGTCCATGAAATCTCAGTAGATGAGGAACTACTCACGCGCATCCTGCGGGATGAGGAGATTACTACTGTCTACTCCGCCTTCGAACAACTCTCGTCTGATGATCAGGACATCCTCGCGTTGCGTTACAGCGCCGGGCTATCGACCAGAGACATCGCGAACATCTTGAAGATCAACGACGCGGCCGCCCGTCAGCGCTTGACGCGTGCTCGCCAGCGGATCGCTCGACGCCTTGGAGAAGTACAAGAGGAAGATGATGACTAGCCACGACCTCGACCGCAAACTACGGCGCGCGCTGAGGCCGGTACCGGCAACTGCGCGACAACGGACACAGTACCGCGATCTACTGTTTGAGCAGGGAGTACGGGAGATGGATTTCCTTCGCCGCCGCAGCCTCACTGAGCTTGGGATCGTCGCCACGGCGATTATCGCCATCGCATTCAGCGTCGGCTGGTGGCAGCAGCGTAGTCCCGGTAACGGTGATGACCGGAAGCTTGTCGCAGTCGCTGCCGCAACGCTGACAGCGCAAGCGTCAGACGATACAACTGAGCCGCCTGTCTCCTCACGGACTGCCACTCACACTTCCGGCGTGGCTGCTACCGCGCAAGCAGCCAACTGTCCCGTCACACCGCCTAGTCCCACCCCTCCAGACGGTTGGATCGAGAATGTCGATGGTAACCCTGTTTGGTACGAAGCCAAGGGAGTCGGCGTCTGGATCTCACCTGTGTCAATTACTGAGTTCGATCCAACGCTCGACACACTCTCCGCTACGTGGTTCACCGGATCTTCACGGGTTACTGTATGGCCGCCTATTCTAGAGGATCCATTACTGATAACCGGTCAAACAGCCGCAAATCAAGGTGGCACGATCGAATTCGAGATTCACGACGATGATCCAAGATTTGTGATGAACTCGACCATCACGTTCCCAGAGCCGGGCTGTTGGAATCTGGAAGTCACGGTCGGGGAAGAATCCGACACACTGGTCATCTTCGCCCTCGATCAAAACGAGCGTCCCGACTTTGCCGCCGCCGCACAGGCACGCACGGCGCTACAGACGAGTCTGTTTCAGGTGCCAGCTAGTTGTAGCGTTACTGAGCCATTCCTGGCGGACCGCCAACTCGACTCGGATGCTGCCCTGTACTGGTTCGACGGTGAGGCGCTGACCGCCTCCGTCCCGCCTCCGGGCGTGTTCTGGGCTAACCAGCAGATGACGATGACCTGGTATTCACCGGATTCGGACGATCTGGCGATACGTGGGATTCACCGGGATAGTCCGGGCACTACCCTACTGACTTCCACCAGCCGGCATATCGGCGAATCCGGCCAGCGCTGGGAATCCGAAATCGAGTTTCCTAGACCAGGCTGCTGGGAGATTTCGGGCACGTCCGACACGGCTAGCCTCTCAGTCACCGTCTACGTGTTCCCCTTCGAATGCAACCATCAACCAGGAGATGCGCCGCCGGAGAATTGCCGGCCACCCACTCAATAGCAACGGTAGCGAGGCAGAAGGCGGCGGGCGGCGATGAAGACAACAAGAATGGCAATCACGCCCCAGATGTAGCCGCCGAGGACGTCGGAGGGCCAGTGGGCGCCGACGTAGATGCGGCTGATCCCGGCCAGCGCGATCATCGCGGCGCTGACGATTTGCGCTGCCAGCCGTAGCGGACGGCTGGTGATGTGGCGGGTCGCGAGGATCAGCAACACGCCGTAGAGCAACGTCGAGCCCATCGTATGGCCGCTGGGAAAGCCGAGCCCGTTGGCGCTCTCAGTTACCCGCACCAGGTGCTCGGGAGGGCGTGGGCTGTCGTTGAGCGCCTTCAAGCCGAAGTTGACCAGACGTAGTGGCAAGGTGGCGAAGACGATGAGCGCGAGATCGAAGCGCCGCGACACAGCCAGCAGGGTTGTCAGCGCCAGAGTGACGATGATGGACCCGGCAGTCGCGCCGATCAGATTGACGGCCTCGAAGAGCCAGCCCAGCTCGGCGGGAATCTCCGCCTGGACAAACCGCATCACTGTCAGATCGCCCGGCACCTGCCCCGGACCGGCCGCGAGCGCTGAGAGCATGAGGGCCGGCAGCAGGAGGAGCACCAGACTCAAGACGCGGCGCCCGCCGCTGACCGGCAATCGATAGGTATGGCGGCCCACAAGTGGCGAGGCACTCATCGTTCGTCTCCGTGACATGCTTGAGAATCAGTTGAAGGTGGAATCGGCGCGCCCGGTATTCGAGCGCGCCGGAAGGGACGGGTTAATCGTCGTACTCGACGGACAGGATCGTGCCGTCCAGCGCGTCGACGTTAATTTCCTGTTGGCCGATCTCGATGGCCCAGACCAGCCGACCGGCTTCATCGTCGAGTTCGATTTCGGTCACATTGCCGGAGACTTCAGCCTGGGCTGCTGCGATGGCCTCATCACGGGTGATGGCCGGTTCACCAAGACGACGCTCATCGCGGTCGTCCATGTCGTTGTCGACTGCGAGGACACTGCCGTCATCGGCATCAATGTAGACGTCGGTCTCGCCGACTTCGATCTCGTAGACAAGGCGGGTGCCCTGGCGCTCAAGCTCGATGTCCTCAGCTCTCCCGGCGGCCTCCGACTCGGCGATCGAGATCGCTTCGTCGACCGAGATCGACGCCTCGGAAACAAGTTCGCGGCCTTCTTCCAGCCGACCACTGTCGCTCTCATCTCCGAACACCGTCTGGACCGACAGCACAGCGATCATGGCGACGGCCAGGGTCACACCCAGCGCGGCCGCGAAAACGTATGGAAGTCTGATTCGTGAGGTCACGTCATCGATTCCTTTCATTCACACTATCAGCTCGATTCCCAACGGAATTGAGTCTTGAAGGGCAGGATTAAAGGCCGATGAACTCAACATGAGATCTTCCAGCCGCCCCGAAATGCCGTCGTCTCCGCCCAGATGCACGCGCAGCCATCACCACTGATACCGCGGGAGTCCGCGGCGCTGACAGGAGCGCAGGCGCGCGGCATTGAGCTACCTCTTATTTCTTAGTAGTATTGGTGAATTAGCGAACCAGAGTGTCGATCTATAGAGGGCGAGCGGGATGAGCCGGGACGTTCCACGGGGAGATATTCCCACGTTGATTCTGGCTGTGCTGAGCGAGGAACCGACCCACGGCTACGCAATCGCCCGGGCGGTGGAGCGTAAGAGCGGCGCTGTGCTGCGTATGCGCGAAGGCTCGCTCTACCCGGCGCTGCGCGTGCTTGAAGAGGCCAAGCACATTGCGGGGGCGTGGGAGACGCCTGAGCGAGGTCCGGCGCGGAAGGTCTACACCCTCACCGATGCCGGCGCGCGTGAGCTTGCGGAGCGTGTGCGGCGCTGGGAAGCCTATGCCGGCGCAGTCCAGTCGGTGTTGCGCGTGAAGGGCAGCTCAAATGCATGATCCACGCCTGGACGAGTATCTCGACGCTATCGCACAGAGGCTCCGCGGAGTCCCGCGGGAACGACGCGACGAGGAGCTACTGGAGCTCCGGCAGCATCTCGAGAGCCTAATAGCCGCCCACATTGACCAGGGGCTGTCGGAATCTGAAGCAGTAGCTGGCGCGCTGGAACAATTCGGACCATCGGAAGAGGTCGGCAATGGGCTGCGCGCAGCCTGGGACATGCGCCGCGCCCGCTTCTTACCGCCAAACAAGCGCGCAGTTGCCAGCATAGCCAGCGCAGCTCTTGGATCGACGTCCGCATTTGCGCTCTTGCTCGACGGCCACGGCTCCCCACAGACCTTACCGATCGGAGGGCAGGCGTTGGCGACGCTGCTCGTGTATATGGCGTTGTTTCTGGTCGCCGGGGTAGCGGCAGCCGTGGCACGGACATGGCGGGCAACCGCGGTTGTCCCGATTGTGATGCTCGCTACCTGGATCGTATTTGATCGCGCGGTCTCTCCGGATCTCTACGAAGGCTGGGGCAGGACCTACCTGAACCCGCCCGGGACGCGCTTCGATTGGTTGGCCCAGGACTCCCTGGCCCACATGGTCATTCACGCCATGCAGCTCATCCCGGCCCTGCTAGGGGCAGCACTTGGTTGCGCCATCAATGTTGGAGAGAGATCATCGCGACGGGCCCTGCGGTCTTTGGGAGGCTGACCCTGACAACTCGACACAAGCGTATGCATCACGTTCGATGACGACATCGCCCGGGCAACCATTCGAGTTGCCCGGGCGATGGTGAGCGGGTCCCGAACGATCAGGCTGCCGGGATCTTCCGCTCGTACTCAGAGGCTGTGCAGCCGGTGAAGCGATAGCTGAGGAGCGAGGTGTAGTAGCTCACACAGACGCTCGTCTGATTCACGGCTGGAACCTGGATTCCGTACCAATAGGTCGAGCAAGCCGCCGCCGATGAGTAGTGCAGTGCGCCAGTCATCATGTTCATGCAGAAGAGCACCGCCGAGTCCGGCCCGAGTGTGATCTGCATCTCGCCGCTGGAGCACTGGCCGCCGTCACTCAGCCGGCCGGTCATGAAGCTGGCGCAGAAGTGCTGCTCGACGTAGAGCTCAACCTCGCTCACCGTGATCCCCAGGTCATCGTCACTCACCCGGACGAAGATCGACGGCGAGAGCGTCGTCTGATCCGGGAAACACTTGTAGCTGTTCGCGCTACCAGCGTTGACTTCGAAGACACCGTCGCCATCGCAGTCGAACTCGTACGTGAGCGGATCCCCGGCTGCGCCGGGATCGCTGGCGGCGACGCTCACCTCGACCAATCGACCCAGGTCGACGGCCGCCGGGACATTGATCGCATCGATGCTGGGCGGGACGTTGTTGACCGTCTGGACGACGCTCTTCTGATCCGCGGCACCATCGTTGTCAGTGATGGTGACGGTGATCGTGTAGTCGTCCGACGCCGAGTTCGATGGATTGTCATCGGCATACGTGTGGCTCGCTGAGCAGTTCATGTTCGCGATCACCCCGGCTGCCGGCGGCGTGCCGTCACCCCAGTCGATCACACAGGTGTGCGTGTCGAGCGTGCCGGGATCAGTGAAGTCCGCACTGAGCGTAACTGCTTCGCCCTCGGACGACGGCGCGGGGGCCACGACCGGGGTTGCAAGTGACGGAGGGATGTTGTTGACCGTTTGGATCTCAGTGATCTCATCGCTGTCACCATCGTTATCAGTGACTGTGATCGTCACCTCGTATGGCGTTCCGACGTGGTGGTTGTCGGCGTAGGTGTGAGAGGCTGAACAGCGCTTGCCGGTCACCGTGCCCGCCACCGGGGCCGTTCCATCACCCCAATCGATTTCACAAGTGTGGCTGTCAAGCACACCTGGGTCGGTGAAGTCGGCAATGGCCATGACCTGATCGACACCCTCCTGGGAGGGGTCGGGCGAGACTACGTGCGAGGTAATGGCTGGGGCGACGTTGGCGATATCGACCGTCGTCGAGACGATCGTTTCGTTGCCGGCAACGTCGATGACCTTGAGCCGGACAGGGTTGGTCTCGGGTCCATTGACCGCAGAGTAGCTGGCCGGGTCGCCGTCGTCGAAGTCGTTTGTTCCGGAGACCTCCCAGGCGGTGCTGGCGATCCCTGACAGCGCGTCGTTCGAGCCAGTTCCGTCGAGGGTGACGGTATCGCCCTCGTTTGCGACATAGGGGCCGGTATGTGAAGCGACCGGCGCGGTCAGGTCGATGTTGATCCCGGCCTCGACATGGGAGGCAGTATTGCCGGCCAGATCGGCGCAGCCGGGATTGAGCGACTGACTCGCGCCCTCCTGATCGAGCGTCTGACTGCCGGAGGCTTGCGCCGGCCCGGAGAGCGCGTCAGTGCAGTTCCAGGTGGCAACGACCGGCGTGTTGTGCCAGCCGGCGGCGTTCGCAGGGTTGAAGTCGAAGTTGGCGATGACCGGGTCGGTGACATCGACGTTGAACGGTCCCTCAATAGTCTTCGTCTCGTTCCCGGCCTTGTCGGTGCAACCGCTGCTCAAGGCGAGGTTCTCGCCTTCAACCTCGAGCGACGCGTTGTGGGCGGCATCGACGACCCCGGAGGTCGCGTCGCTACAGTGCCAGGTCACGGTGGGATAGATGCTGAGCCAGCCGTTGTCGTTGGCGGGTGGAACATCGACACTGTCGATGGTTGGCGGTGTGGCGTCTCGGGGAATCGTGACCGTCTTCGATGCCGTGCCACCCGCTGATGTCGCCTCGCAAGTGTAGCTGACGCCCGTCGTATCCGTCGTTACGGACACCGAGCCGCAGCCGGACGTTGAGAGCGTGTGTGGCGACTGCGGTTCATCAATGGTCCAGCTCAGAGTAACGTCCGACGTGTAGTAGCCGTTGTCACCCTGGGTACCGCTGATGTTCGCGGTGATCGATGGAGCGCTCGTGTCGCCGGTGCCGTAGAAGACGACCACCATGCCATCATCGTCGTTGTCGCCACTTGAGAGGTTCTCACCGGGCACGGCGACGGCCAGATCGTCGCCACCGTTGCCGGTGAAGTCGCCGGCGACGACGCCACGGCCAAACTGGTCATCGTCCTCGGCGGACGCGCCGTCGAAGTCTTTCTGACTCCAGCCCTGATACTCTCCGCCCTTCAGCCCTTCCCCGACCGTGCCGTAGAGCACAACGACCGCGCCGGAGTTCTCGGCCTTGCCATCATCCTTGTTGATGTCTTCATCCGGAATGCCGATGGCCAGATCGTCGGCCCCGTCGCCGTTGAAGTTACCAACCGCGAGGTACTCGCCGAAACGGTCATTGGCCTCGTTCGAGAAGCCGCTAAGGTTTTCCTGGGTAATGCGCTTCGTACTGTTCGACAGGCCGCCGCTGTTCCCGTAGATGACGGTGATCGATCCCTTGCCGATGTTGTCACAGATGAGGATCGCTTGAACGCAGCCGTGGTCCTCCTGAGGCGCGCCGACGGCCAGATCGCCGTAGCCGTCGCCGTCGAAGTCACCGATGGCTACCGAACGGCCCCAGGCGTCGTGCCATTCGTTGGTATCCGAGCCTGGATCCTCCTGGTGGACGAATTCGCCGGTAACGTTCCAGTCTCCACCGGAATCATCCAGACTTGAAGAGCCGTAGATGATGTAGACGCCGCCTTCGTCACAATCGACCCGGAACCCGAGAACATCGGCGCAGTTAGCCTCTGCATCCGCATAGGGATCGCCAATGGCGAGGTCGTCATAGCCATCATTGTTGAGGTCGCCGATGGCCAGCGAATTGCCGAAGAGCGACTTATCGACCCCTGGCACTTTGACATCGGTCAACCCGAGTTCGCTGATGAGCTCCTCATCGCCGAAGGTTGTCGGGCAGCCGAACGCGCCGCTCTCGGGACAGCCACCATTCACCAGTCCGGAGCCGGAGCCCCAGTAGAGGCTGGCCTTGCCGAATGTCGGGCTGCTTACCGCGAGGTCATCGTAGCCATCGCCGCTGAGATCGCCCGACGCCAGCGCGCCGTCCCATCCAAGGATGTCGACGTCGATCGTCTGGAAGGTGTTGCGCGACAGCCCCGATGGACCTCCGGGGAGAATGTAGAGCTTCTGGATCGTCGGGCTCAGGCCACTACCCCCAGCGCTGATCGCGAGGTCGTCGTAGCCATCGTTATCGTAGTCGCCGACGGTCATCCATGCGCCAAGGAAGTTGTACTCCTTGTTTCCCGGAAGGTTACCGTCGTCGAGGTCGATGGCCTGGTAGCCGTTGGTCCAGATACCAAGCGGACCGTCACTGTAGAGCACGACGACCATGCCGGCGTCAGTCTTGCCGCCCAGGTTCTCATAGGGCGTGCCGATGGCCAGGTCGTAGAAGCCGTCGCCATCGAAGTCGCCGGATGCGAGGGTGTCTGAGAACAGCTTGGTGCCCGCATCGTCCTTCACACCACCAAACTGGTCGTCTTTTTCCGGGCTGATGCCGGATAGATTGGAATGCGCCTGCGTCCAGATCTCAGCGCCCCCGACGTTGAGTCCGCCGCTGAATGCGAGGGTCGGATGCGGCAACGCCGACACGGTCAGAAGCAACGCGATGACGAACATACTCGTGCCCGCAGCTGCAAGGCGCGTTCGACTAGACATGGTTTCCTTCCCCCTCCTGGGTTTGCGTGGGTGGTGACGCTGGTCCGTGCCGCCGGGCGCTGCCGTCGCTACCGGCCAGATCCTGGCGCAGGGCGGCGAGCAGCGCGTTGACGTCGGCGAAGGTTCGCCGGCGGCCGGTGTGAGGATCTTCCAGGCTACAGCGCCAGCTAACGTCTGCGCCTGGCCCCGGACCGCTGCGCCGGCAGCGCAGCAAGTAGGCGCGATAGTCAGCGTCCTTCCGGCCCTGGTCCACTCGTTCCGCCCTCTCTGGAACAGCCAAACCACCATCAATTCCGGCGTCAGACCGGAATCATGTCCGCACGTTATCTGGCGATCGCAAAGTCACCGTAAAGAGGCCGTAAACTAGAACCGTTGGACATCGGGCAGAACGTAAATGCGGGGTAGCTGGCCGGTGGGGTCCTCAATTGAATTGCAGCTCTTTGGCGGTCTGGATATCCGGCGCGACGGCGAGCCCGTCGGCGGCTTCGTCTCATCGAAAGGGCCGGCGCTCGTCGCGTTTCTGGTAGCCACCGGCGGCAGCCACACCCGCGAGTACCTCGCGGGCCTGCTGTGGGGCGAAGTCTCCGAGCGAGACGCCCGGGCCAGCTTGCGCGTCGTGCTCTCAAACCTGCGTCAGACGCTTGGACCGGGCTTTCTTGAAACGAGCCGGACCCATGTCGCACTTGCCGACGCCGCGCCGATTAGCTCGGATTTGGCGAGTTTTTTGGATGCGACCGGCGCGGCCCCGGGGTCAACAGGGCTGGACGTAGAGACTCTCAGCTGCGCCTGTGCCCTCTATGCCGGCGATTTCCTGGCCGGCTTCACGGTACGCGCTGCGCCGTCCTTCGATGAGTGGCTCATTGCCGAGCGGGAACGGCTGCGCTCCCGGGCGATGGCGGCGTTCGAGCAGCTAGCCGGGCTGCACGCCGCCGCCGGGGAACATGACGCGGCAGCGGGCGCGCTGGAACGGTTGCTGGAGATCGAGCCCTGGCACGAAACCGCGTTTCGGAGCTATGCCCGTGAACTTGTTCTGGCAGGCCGGCGCAACGCCGCGCTGGTCCAGTTCGACGCCTTCGCGCAGATGCTCGAACACGAGCTCGGCGTTGCGCTGGAGCAGGAGACGATCAGGCTCTACCAGGAGATCCGTGACGGCGCATACGCCGAGGCCGCGACAGCCCGGCCGCTCGTCATCGCCGAGCCAGATTCGGAGCCTGTGCCCAGGCTCCGCGTCCGTGGACCGGCGACCTCGTTCATTGGCCGCGACGTCGAGCTGGCGCTGCTGGCGCGATACCTTCAAGATCAATCCGTCAGGCTGATCTCGCTGACCGGCCCAGGCGGGAGCGGCAAGACACGGCTCGCGCTCCGAGCGCTTGAAGAGCACAGCCACGCATACGACCTTGCCGGTATCGCCATGCTTGCAGAGATCGAGGATGTCGGACAGATTCCCCAGGCTGTCGCCGAGGCCTACAGCTTCTCGCTCTCCGGATCGACCGACCCGCTGGTCCAGTTACAGCGCCAGCTCTCCGATGCGACGGCGTTGCTGCTGCTTGACAATTTCGAGCACCTGATCGATGCGGCCCCGGTAATCAGCGGGCTGCTCGAGCACGTCAGCGGCGTCACCATTCTGGTGACATCCCGCGAGCGCCTGGCGCTGCAAGCCGCATGGAACATTCCGCTGGCCGGGCTGCTGGCTGACGGAGGCGGCAGCGAGGATCTGCGGCGTTCGAATGCAGTCCGGCTCTTCGTCGACCGGGCCCGCCAGGTCCAGCCCGACTTTCTACCTGGAAATGAGGAGCTCAAGCAGATCGCGGACATCTGCCGCCAGCTGGACGGCTTGCCGCTCGGGATCGAGCTGGCGGCAAGCTGGGCGCGGCTGATGACATGCGCGGAGATCGCCAGCCGAATCGGCGAGAATCTCGACTTCCTTGGGATGGCGGCTCGCGACCGTCCCGAACGCCACCAGAGTCTGAGAGCCGTATTCGACGGTTCCTGGAATCTGCTTGACGCTGTCGGGCAGGGCACATTCGCGGCGCTCTCAGTCTTTTCGGGCGGCTTCACCGCCGCTGCCGCCAGGGCGACGGCCAATGCCGAACTACCCGACCTGCTGGAATTCATCGACAAATCGCTCGTACGTCGCGACGGGACAAGCCGTTTCGCGCTACATGAAGTCCTGCGGCAATACGCCGGTGAGCGCCTTGCAGAGGATCCTGACCTGGCTACAGCCGCCAGAGACCGCCATGCTCGATACTACTCCGACCTCATGTCAAACGCCGAGACGCGCCTCAAGGGAGTAGAGCAGGCGGATACGCTGAAGTTGATCGATGCCGAGCGGAGCAATCTGCGGGTTGCCTGGGAGTGGTTAGTGAGCCGCCGGCAATTCGCGTCGATCGGCAGCGCCCTGGACGGCGTCGGCCTGTTCTACGCCCTGCGGCAGCTGCCGGCGCCCGGACTACAGCTGATGGACATGGCACAAGCGGCGCTGCAATCGGAGCTCGAGGGGCAAGTCGACGCCGACATCCTGATGGGGCGCATCCTCGGGCGCAAGGCGCGCTTCATGCTGATGCTCGGGCAGCCAGTGCAGGCGCAAGCGAGCCTGGCTGCCGCAGACGCGCTGCTGGCCCGTCATCAGGCGCAGCACCAGCTCGCATTCAGCCTCGATATCAAAGGGCGCATCGCAAACATGGCCGGCAACTTCCGGGAAGCCAGCCGCCTCTATCAGCGCTCCCTGGAGGAGGCCCAACGCACGGGCGACCGTTACGGTGAGGCGACGGCGCGAAACAGGCTGGCCGGCATCGCCTTTGACGTTGGCGATTTCCTGGCTGCGCGGCGTGGCTTTGCCGCTAGCCTGGAGATCCGCCGGTCGCTACACGACTGGGAGGGCGTCGCCCGCGAGCTTGGAAATCTTGGCGAAGTCGCTTGCGAGACTGGCGACTTCCAGCGGGCTCAGGACCATATGGAGGAGAGTTTCGCCCTCTACCGCGAGCTCGGCGTCGAACACCTGCCCGCTCGGCTCGAAGGCCTGGGGCGTCTCGCGCTACGACAGGGCGATCTCGCGGAGGCGCATCGTCGCCTCATCGAATGCCGGCAGGTCGCGCAGGAACGGGGCGGGTATATCGTTGGCGCGATAGCCTCGCTCCGGCTGGCTGAGATAGCGCTGCTGAGTGGCGACTCGCATGATGCCCTGGAGCGGTTGCGGCAGTGCAAAGAGGTATTCGAAGCGCATAGCTTCCTGCCCGGCATTGTGCAGTGGGGCGTCGTTCGATCCCAGGTCGCGCTCTCGGAGCATCGAGTTGACGAGGCGCTGGAGGACGCCGACCAAGCACTCGCACTGGCAGAAGAACTCGAAGACATCCGGGGCCGCGCCAGCGCGCTGGGCGCGGTTGCAAGAGCGATGCTAGCGCTGGGCCGTGCCGAAGACGCACTATCAACGTTGCATGATGCGATTCAGCTGGTCCGCGAGACGGGTGCGACTCCGCTACTGCTCGACCTGGCAGCGCAAGGGCTATGCGCCCTACTGGCAGCACCCAGCGGGCGCGACGACGCAACCCGGCTCACTGCCTATTGCAGCTTCATTCAGGCACAACCAGAAATCTGGTATGCAACGAAGCTCGAAATACTCCAGGTGCTACCGGAGATGGCGCACGGAGCGAGCGCGGGCATTGTCGACGACGCCTCGATGCCGGACGGCCCGTTGACGCTCGACAAGATACTTGATCGCGTCAGATAGATTCCCGCGGCAGGAGGATCGCTGGCTCGCCCGGCACGCATCTCACGAGGCGTCCGTTCCAGGTAGCGTGACCAGGAAGGTCGAACCCGCCCCCGGCCGACTGGTCGCTGAGATCGTGCCGCCGTGGGCCTCGGCAATCCACCGGGCGATGGCGAGGCCGATGCCGGCGCCACCCTCGGAACGGTTGCGGGCGACGTCGACCCGGTAGAAGCGGTCGAAGATGTGCGGCAGGTGCTCGGATGGGATGCCCTCGCCGGTGTCAGTGACCTTCAGCTGAAGATCGTCTGCCTCCGTTGTCCATGTCACCCGCACCTGGCCACCGGACGGCGTGTGTTTCACGGCATTGTCGAGCAGGTTGAGCAGGAGCTGAATCAGCAGTGTGGTGTCGGCCTCAATCCACGCCTCGGGGCCTGCGACCGCAAGCGCGACTCCCCGCTCCTCGGCCAGATGGCGCGCCTGCTCAACGGTCAGCTCGACAAGCGCCCGGACTTCCAGCGGCTCCGGCTGGAGCGGGATCCGACCGGCATCGGCTCGGGCGAGCGTCAGCAGACTCGTCGTCAGAGCGATCAGCCGCTCGGTCTGCTCCGCGGCGGCCTCCAGCGTCTCGACGTACTCGTCAGGGCCGCGGGGACGGGCCAGCGCGACCTCGATCTGGCCGCGCATGATCGAGAGGGGTGTGCGTAGCTCATGCGAGGCGTCGGCCGTGAACTGACGCTGGCGGCGGAACGCATCGTCGAGCCGCTCCAGCATGTCGTCGAAGGTGCGGGCCAAGCGGCCCAGCTCATCATCCGGCAGATCCATGTCCAACCGTTGACCGAGATCTGCGGCTGAGATGTCGCGCGCCGCGCGGGTGATGCGGTCGATCGGCGCGAGGGCGCGCGAGGAGAGGAAGATGCCGACGCCGCCGGCAGCCAACAATGACAAGGGCAAGGCGACGCCGACGATCGTCAATAGCGCGTCGAGCGCCTCGGCCACATCCTCGTCAGACTCACCCACGGCTAGCGCGCCGACGACCTCACCATCCCGCACAACCGGCGCGATGAGCACGCGAAAGTCCTCGTCCTCGTCCTCACTACTCAGCGTCAGCCACTGTGGGGAGCCCTCAAGCGCCACGGCAACGTCGGCGGTAGCGAGCTGGCCGACCTCGTCTGTCTCGCTGGTGTCGAGAACGAGCGCGCCGGTATCGTCGAACAAGCGCACGAAGACCTCGTCATCCGGCTCGGGAGCTTCATCGTCACCATCTTCGTCGAGCTCGACCGGCGCGACGTTCGGTGGCAGACGCGGCGTCCCGCCCGAGACCTCGACCAGTGGCAACAGCGCCGCGACCCGGCTCTCAAGGCTGTTGTCGAGGTTTTCCTGTAGCTCGCGCCGTAACGCGAAATAGACGCCGGCGCTGAAGACGGCCAGTAACAAGGCCAGCGCCACGACATGCCAGAGAGTCAGCCGGACGCGGATCGAGCGCAGGGGATTGCCCATTGCTAGCTCATCGGCGCCTGGTCGGAGATGCGATAGCCTGCGCCGCGCACCGTCTGGATGAGCTTCGGCTCGAAGGGATCATCGACAGCCTTGCGAAGATAGCGAATATGCACATCGATGACGTTGGTCGCGTTGTCGAAGTCATAGTTCCAGATATGCTCGCCAATCATCGTCCGGGTCAGCACCTGATTCGGATGCCGCATGAGGTATTCAAGCAGCGCGTAAGCCTTGTTGGTCAGTTCGATCGGCGTCCCGGCCCGCGTCACTTCGCGTGTCCGGGTGTCGAGCGTCAGGTCGGCGATCTCCAGCACCGGTCCAGTCAGGACCGGCTCACGCCGCGCCAGCGCCCGCAGCCGCGCGACGAGCTCGGCAAACGAGAAGGGCTTCACCAGGTAGTCATCAGCGCCACTGTCGAGGCCGAGCACACGGTCTTCAACGGCATCGCGCGCCGTCAGCATAAGGATCAGCGTCTGATTACCGCGAGCGCGGAGCGTGCGGCAGACATCGAGGCCATCGCGGCGCGGCAGCATGATGTCGAGGATGATGAGGTCGTAGTCGACGACATTGGTCCAGGCCAGGCCCCGCTCGCCATCTTCGGCGATATCGACGGCGTAGCCTGCCTCGGTCAAGCCCTTGTTGATGAACTCGGCCATGCGTGTTTCATCTTCAACAACCAACACTCGCATCGCTTCGTCAGTCCTCGCTTCCGTAGCCCCGGAGGGGTTGTCCACCGTAGCCTAGCGCGGCGCCATGAAATCCCGATTAACCGGTCTCTCAGTCGCTACGCGTTGCGAGTGATATCGTTCCGGATTGTCACCAGAGACGCCGCCGCAGGTTGGCCACGCACATCGCCCGATAGACGTCAGACAGGAACACAAACCGCTCGATGCCAGGTATCGATCTGACAGAATGGGCGCGCGACGTCCTGACAGGGCTCGGCTATCCGGGCGTCGTCATCCTCATCATCATCGAGTCCGTCTTCCCGCCAATCCCGTCCGAGATCATCCTGCCGCTGGCGGGTTTTCTCGCCAGTGAAGGTGAGTTCCAACTCGTCCTGCTGATCGGCGCAGCGACGGTCGGTTCGGTGCTCGGCGCACTCGTGCCCTACGTTCTCGCGCGGAGCGTGCCATTTGCAACGCTCACACGTTGGTTCGAGCGCTACGGGCGCTATGCCCTGACCGGCCCGGAGGATCTCGACAAGTCGATGGAGTGGTTCGACCGCTACGCGCGCTGGGCGGTGCTGCTCGGGCGGCTCATGCCGGGCATTCGCAGCCTGGTCTCGGTCCCGGCCGGTGTGGCGCGAATGAATCTCGCCGAATTCATTTTCCTGACGGCGATCGGCAGCGCAATCTGGAACGCGGCGCTGATTCTGACCGGCTGGCTGCTCGGCTCGCAGTGGAGCCGGGCGTCCGAATACACTGACATCTTCGAGCTCATCGTCATCGCCGCCGTTGCAGTCGTAGCCGTTTCGTTCGTCACTCGCCGCTTGCGCCGGCGCTGGAGCAGCTAGTGGATCACCAGAGTACCGACGATACCCTGAGACACTTGTCCGATGCCGAACGCGAAATCGTCGAGCGGTATCTCGACATACTCAGCGGCCGGCTGGGCCAGAATCTGACGAAGGTCATACTCTATGGATCGGCGGCACGCGGCGAGATGTGGTCCAGTCACCTGCCGTTTCGATCCGACATCGACCTGCTGGTGCTCACGCACGCACCGATCCCCGAAGAACTCCAGCAAGCGCTGGTCGATGCCACTTATCCGCTCTTCCTGGAGGCGGGACGCCAGATCGCGCCACAGTTCTGGACCGTTGAGCGTTTCGAGAATCCGCCGGCGGATGCCCGCGTGCAGGAGTTCATCACACAGGTACTACGTGACGGCGTGCTGCTCTACGGAACAGCATCCAGACCATGAACCCACAGCTATTCTTGGCGGACCACGCCTCAGGGCGAATACTTCGATAGTGTCGTAGCGCCGTGATGATGAAGGGACCACCGTACGCGCCAGCGATTCCGACCCCGCCCGCCTACAATTGTTGCCGCGCTCTTCGCGATCATCGCCGTTACGGGCCTGACGCTACCCTTCCGCTCGTATCTGGATACCGTCGATGTGCTGGTCTTCTACCTCGTCGCGGTGACCGGTATCGCGCTGGTAGCAGATATGCGGGCGAGCATTGCAAGCGCGGCTAGCGCGTTTTTCGCCTTCAACTTCTTCTTCACAACGCCCTACCACACCTTCTTCGTCGCCAATACCCACGATATCCTGGCTCTCATCGCCTTTCTCGGCCTCTCGATCATCATCTCCCGGCTCGTCGTCCGCGCCCGCGAGCGGACACGCGATGCCATGCGCCGCAGCCGGCAGACGGACACTCTCTACCAGCTTAGTGTGGCGCTGATCCGTTCGAACGAGGTCGAGAGCGTTTCGGCCTCGATCGCAGAGCGCGTCCAGCGCATGTTCGATTTGAACCGCTGCGCCGTGCTGCTTGTTGAGGGTGACGGCTTTCGCGTCGGCGCGGCAACCGACGACGGGATCGACGTGACAGATCGGGAACTCTTCTCCACCGCGCGGCGAGCGCTGCACGAGCGCGAGATGACGGGGCTCGGTACCCGGCGCTTGCAGCTCGGCAATGGCGCGTCGAGCCCGCGCGGCAATGAAACGCTGGTCGTGCCGATCCGGACGACCGACGAGCCAATCGGCGTGCTTGTCGTTGTCCGCGACTACGACCGACGCCCCTTCAATGATGAGGAGAGCCGTCTCCTCGTCACCTTCGCGAATCAGGCTGCCCTGGCGATCGAGCGCAGCCAGCTGACCGAGCAACGGACCCGGGCGGAAATCCTTAGCCGCACCGACGAGCTCAAGTCGGCGCTGCTTTCCGCCGTCTCACACGACCTCCGCACGCCCTTGGCGTCGATCAAGGCGTCGGCGACGACGTTGATGCAGTCCGGCGTGAGCTGGGACGAGGCCGACCGTCTGGAGCTGCTCGAAGCTATTGATGAAGAGACCGACCGGCTCAACCGGCTGGTGACGAATCTGCTCGATCTCTCGCGTATCGAGGCCGGCGCGCTCAACCTGGCGCGGGACTGGTATGAGCCCGCCGAAGTCGTTAACGAGGTCCTCGATAGATCGGCGCACTTGCTTGAAGGCCGGGAGGTTCGGCTGGATCTGCCGAGCGAATCGACGCTGATCGACATCGACTTCGTGATGATCTCCGAAGTGCTTGCCAACCTGCTGGAGAACGCGGTGAAGTATTCTCCGGCAAACGACGAGATCCGGATAGCTGCGAGGAAACTGGGCGACATGCTCGAATTCCGGGTTGAAGATCGCGGACCGGGCATCCCTGCCGGTGACGAAGAGCGCATCTTCGACAGGTTCTATCGCGTCGAGAAGCAACCCCGCAGCCGTAGCTCCGGCATGGGCCTGGCGATCTGCCGCGGGTTCGTGGAAGCACACGGCGGCAGCATCGCGGCGCAACCGAATCCGGGCGGTGGGACGCGGTTCAGCTTCACCGTACCGCTGGCCAGGGCCGAAGCGTTCACGGCTGAGCCGCCCGCGGGACAGGTGGCACAACCGTGACCGAACGAGTGCTCGTCGTCGATGACGAACGTCAGATACTCCGCGCGCTCAGCGCCGGCCTGCGGGCGAACAACTACCAGGTGGAGCTGGCCGCCGACGGCGAGCGCGCGCTGACGCTGGCCGCCAGCAACCCGCCGGACATCATCGTCCTCGATCTCGAGATGCCGGGCCCAACAGCGGACACTCCTGACGGCCTCGAAGTCATCCGGCAGATCCGGGAATGGTCGCAGCTGCCGATCATCGTCCTGTCAGCCCACGCCGAGGAGCGCGAGAAGGTGCAGGCGCTGGACGCCGGGGCGGACGACTATCTCACCAAGCCGTTCGGAATGGAGGAACTGCTGGCCCGCATCCGGGCGGCGCTGCGGCGTACGACACAGGAGTCACAGGCAGATCCCATCCTCGACTTTGACAGCCTGCGAATCGACCTCGCCGGTCACGTCGTCACGATTGACAGGGCGGAGGTCCACTTGACGCCGACCGAGTTCGAGCTGCTGCGTGTGCTGGCAACGAACGCCGGCAAGGTCATGACCCATCAGATGCTGCTGACCCAGGTCTGGGGGCCGGCCTCGGAAGACTCGACCAACTATCTGCGCGTGTACATCAACCAGCTGCGCCGCAAGATCGAACCGGATTCCGCCCGGCCGCGCTTTATCGTCACCGACCCCGGTATTGGCTATCGCTTCCGTCCTCCGGAAGAGGCCTCCGGGCGATCTTAACGGTTCCTTGATACCTGCCCCGGACATCCTGATATCTCGCTGACACGCCTGGCCGTACCGTTGGGCTGTTGTACCGGAGATCCGGTTTTGCAGAGAGCCGACGAGTATGCAGGCAACAGCTGACACGACAGTGCTGATCGTTGAGGACGATGCGCGGCTGCAGGCGATCCTCGCCAAAGGATTGCAGAGCTGCGGATTTCCCACCCACGCAGCCGGCTCGCTGGCCGCGGCGTACGAGGTACTGCGCAGCACCGCTGTCGAAGTCATCGTCGTCGACCTTGGATTGCCGGACGGTAGCGGCTGGGATCTCGTGCGCTGGGCAACCTCGCGCGATGAACGGCGCCTGCGCACGATCGTCATCACAGCGGCATACGGGCCGCTCGAGCCGGAGCCGCAGCTCCGGCCCGACGCATGCCTGAACAAGCCGTTTGCGATCGATGAGCTGGTCCGACGGATAACGGTTGCAACGCCGGACCTGTCCGCCGACCGGCAGCCCGTAGCGAGGAACGGACAATGAGCGCATACCTGGATGTCGTCCTCTTTCTGGCCATCATGGGGCTGCTCTATCTGGGAGTGCTTAGCCGCTACGGCGTCCTCGCCTACCGCGCCCGCGAACGGCGAGAACGGCGCGAACGCGCTGCCCGCATGTCGGATCCGCAGGGCGCGTCCTACGGACAGGCCGGCAGATCTGACCCGGATGTTTCATCACAGATATCGGAGAGCTAGACGATGCGTGAAGAACGAGTTCAACACGAATGGGCGCAGCTATCGGAGCCTGGCAGGACGCGCCCGAATCCAGACGTATCCAACGTCGTCAACGGCACCTGCCGGGCACTTGCCAACACGCTGCGGCTGCAGCGTGTTGACCTGAGCCTCCAGCGAGAAGCCGACGATCAGAACACGACGGCCCTCATTCGATGTGCCCAGGACATCGCCCGGGAATGGGGTTTGGACAGTTATGTCCGCTTCCGGGCCGATGATTTGAGACTCACGTTCGTCAAACGGACAGCGCGCTAAGCGCACTGCTCGCTGGCGACAAGGAACGGGAACCATGGCTACGAGCACAACCGGCGAACAGCCGGGGGCAGCAAACGGCCGCGAGCCCGCCGTAGGCGAGCGCACCGCGTCCGATCAGACCGGCCTGGAATGGCGGCAGGTCGTCAAGGGCAGCAAGCTCGGCGACCGCCACGTGCGCATGGGGTACCACCCGGGATTCCAACGCCTGCGGCCCGGCATCATCATGCCGAGCGATGGAAGGGCCGAGCCGGCAACCCGCATCGGCAAGCTGATCGATCCTGTGCGGCGGCTGATTCTTGGCACCCCCATCCCCAGCTCCGCGGAAAGCGAGGAACGGGTGCGGGTTCCGCGCGGCCTGGCCATCTTCGCCTCCGACAACATCTCCTCCTCGGCCTACGCGACCGAAGAGCTGATGCGCGTGCTGATGATCGCCGGTATCGGTGCCCTGTCTCTGACATTACCGATCACCATGGCCGTGATCATGGTATTGGGCATCGTCATCATCAGCTATCTCCAGGTAATCCAAGCATATCCGGACGGCGGCGGCAGCTACGTCGTCGCGCACGAGAACCTCGGCCCACTGGCCGGGCTCATCGCGGCGGCGGCCCTGTTGACCGATTACATCCTCACGGTCGCCGTCTCGGTCTCAGCCGGTGTCGCCGCGCTCAGCTCTGCGTTCCCCGGCATCTACAACCATCGCGTCGCGGTGGCGCTCGTCGTCATCCTCGGGATGACGCTGGTAAACCTGCGCGGTATCCGCGAGTCCGGCCAGATCTTTTCGATTCCGACGTATCTCTATCTCGTCAGCGTGCTCGGGCTGCTGGGCTACGGCATGGCCCGATACCTCGCCGGCGATCTCCCGGACTTCACCGCACCGGCGGGCTGGTCGGGTGAATGGCAGCAGGAGACCGGCGTGCAGACACTGAGCGTGTTGATCGTCCTGCGCGCATTTGCCTCCGGTTCCGTCGCGCTGACAGGCACCGAGGCGGTCTCAAACGGCGTGCCGGCCTTCCAGAAACCCGAAGTCCGCAACGCCCAAACGACCCTGCTCGCCATGGGCGCGCTATTCGCGACTATCTTCGTCGGGTTCAGCTTCCTGGCCCGGCAGATCGGTGTGATCCCCGACCCGAACGAGGTCGAGACAGTCAACAGTCTGCTCACCCGCGCGCTCGTCGGCGACGGTGTGCTCTTCTTCATCGTCCAGTTCTCGACGGCCTTGCTGTTGGTGCTGGCCGGCAACACCGCGTTCAACGGCTTCCCGATGCTGGCGTCGATCCTGGCGAAGGACCGCTATCTCCCGCGGCAGTTCTCCTACCGCGGAGACCGGCTCTCATTCACCGGCGGCATCCTGCTGCTGGCGGCTATTGCGGGCATACTCGTCTGGGTATTCGACGCTAGCGTCACCAACCTGATCCCGCTCTATACCGTCGGCGTCTTCATCGCTTTCACCTTGAGCCAGACCGGGTTGATCCGCTACTGGTCGCGCGCCAGGGGAACGATCAAGAACTGGAAGTGGCGTCTCAGCGCGAACGCGCTTGGCGCTGGTGTAACCGGCATCGTAGCCATCGTCGTCGGCGTCTCGAAGTTTCTCGTCGGGGCCTGGATGGTCCTGATCCTGATCCCGGTGCTCGTCTGGGTCATGTGGCACATTCACCGTCACTACCTGCAATTCCAGGAGATCGAGAACGCTATCCCGGAGCGGCTCCTGATGCCGGGCGAGATCGATATGCGCGCGGTCGTCCCAGTCGCGAATCTTGGCGCGCCCTCGCGCCAGGCGATCGCCTACGCCACGGCGATTGCGCCCTCCGACCACGTTACCGTGCTGCACATTACCGACAAGCCGGAGGAGGAAGAGTCGCTCCGGCGTCAATGGCGTGAGATGGAGTGGCCGGGCCAGTTCGTCGTCATCGAATCACCCTACCGCTCGCTCCTCGCACCGCTGGTTGCCTATATCAACGCGGTCATGGAAGTTCATCCGGAGTCGACGATGACGGTCGTCCTGCCCGAGTACGTCCCGCAACACTGGTGGGAGCATCTGTTGCACAACCAGACGGCGCTTCGGCTCAAAGCCGCGCTGCTCTTCCGCCCGGACATTATCGTGACGAACGTGCCGTTTCACATCCCATAGCCAACCCGCGTACAAGGCCATCCACTACCGCTCAGCCGGCGCCGCGTTCCTTGCGGTCACCGGCTGAGCGAGGTGGCATCAACAGGGTGCGGGACCAACCGCTTCGTTCCCGCAGGTGGTCGTGGAGCGCGTTGCGGTCAGACGATCGCACAGGGTTGAGGAGAAAGCTGGACTGGAATCGGGGGTTAACGAGTACGATCCCGACGGGCCGCTCAGGAGTCGACGCGTGTCCGTCAAACCGGGGCTCCAACGCGGATTTCCGAAGAACTCCGACGGAAGCCACTGGCTCGGGAACTGGCGTGCGTTTCCGCGCGCCTGCAGTCCGGCGACGATGCCTGTCTCCTGGCCCGAACGCTGAGGGAGCGTCCGTTTGGGGTAGCCGGGAGCCGGTTCTCGACTCCGATCCGCATCCTCTGCCAGACTCCTCGTGTCCGGCTTCGGTGCGTCGATCCGTCAACTCATCGGGATCGTATGTACATACTAACCGTACAGTGACCGTCTGTCAACCCCCGATCGCCACGAATCTCGAAATTGACCTTACGCGTCGTTAGCTACACGTGCTGAAGCCCGCGCTGCATTGCAGGTCGGCTATGATGCGCCATCACCGGCAACGCCAGAAAGGACCGTCCATTGACCGCCGCAAACCATTGGAGCAACGAACCCGGCCGCTGGTCGGCCACCCTCGCCCCGGAAGCCTGGGCGACGATCCCGCGTATTCAAGCGCCAAGCGTTTCCCCGGACGGCACGCAGGTGGCCTACATTCGCGGCTACGACGGCCGCAACGATCTCTGGGTCGTCGATACCGCCGGCGGCCTGCCGGTCCAGCTCACCGATGCCGTGACGCCGCAAGGCCCGGATCCCAATCAGCGTCAGGCCCTGCCGCTGACCTGGACACCCGACAGCGCCGACATCATCTTCGCGGCGTCCAATGGCAAGCTGCACAAGGTCGCGGCCAGCGGCGGGCCGGCGGAACAGATCGAGGAAGCGCCGGGCAACCACCACTCGCCGGCGGTCTCGCCGGACGGCGCGCGGATCGCCTTCGTCGCCGAACGCGGCGAGGATGTCGATATCTTCGTCGTCTCCGCCGACGGCATGCTCTTGCGACAGATGAGCTCGCGCTCGGACGATGGCTTCGTAGCCAACCCACGCTGGTCGCCGGGTGGCGGGCAGCTCATGTGGACGCGCTGGCCCCACTACGACATGCCCTGGGACGAGACAGCCGTCTATGTCTCCGACGCGACCCACGGCTCAGCGACCGAAGTCAGCGGCGGCGAGCGCGTCGCGAACAACTGGTCACAGTGGTCACCCGATAGCGAGTGGATCGCCTATGTCTCCGACCGCGACCGGGAACACCCCAACCTCTGGCGGATGAAGCCGGACGGCTCCGACGCCGAGGCGCTCGTCAGCGAGAGCCACGACCATCTGCGCCCGGTCTGGTCGCCCAACGGGAAGAAGCTCGCCTACCTTCGGAGCGTCGACTGCGAGCATCAGATCTGGGTCTGGGAGCATGGCAAGACGCGCCAGATCACCAGCGAAGCCGGAGTCCACAGCGACCTTGCCTGGCTTGATGACGACCGAATCCTCTGCGTCTTCGAGTCGCCGCTCCTGCCGGCCGACCTCTGGGTTGTCGACCTGGACGGCTCCCGACGGCAGCTCACGCAAAGCGCGACCGGCGCGGTCCTGGGCGGCGACCTGAAACTGCCGGAGGTGCTCAATTGGGAGGCGTCCGATGGTCTGAAGGTCTCCGGCATGCTCTTCGAACCGGCTGAGATCCGGCCCGGAAAACACCCGTTGATGGTCCATATCCACGGCGGCCCGGTCGGCCAGGCCCCGAAGAACTGGCAGCCGTGGATCCAGCAGCTCGTCCAGCAAGGCTACCTCGTCCTCGTCCCGAACTACCGCGGCTCGAAGGGCTACGGCCGTTCCTTCATGGAGAAGCTCTACGGCGACTGGGGCGGCGGCGACCTCGACGACAACGTGACGGGGGCAAAGGCGGTCATCGCCCGTGGCGCGGTCGATCCGGGCCGGGTTGTCGCGACCGGAGGCTCAGCAGGCGGCTACAGCACGTTGATCTGCATGACCAAAGCGCCCGACTTCTTCAAGGCCGGCATCGCCCGCTTCGGCATCAGCAACCTGAAGTCGTTCCACGAGAAGACCTGGGTCTTCGAGCGCTACTACCTGGCCAAGCTGATGGGCGGCACCGGCGGCGAGCGCTCCGAGCTTTACGACGAGCGCTCGCCGATCAACTTCGTCGACGATGTACAAGGGCCGCTCTTGATCCTCCAGGGCGACATCGACATCGTCTGCCACCGCTCCGAGATGGACAACATGACCGCAGCCCTGGAGCAGGCCGGCAAAGACATCGAGTACAAGGTCTACGACGGCGAAGGCCACGGCTTCAAGAAGATCTCAACCGTCATCGACGACGCCAACCGCAGCCAGGCGTTCCTGCTGCGAGCCGTGCTGGATAGCTAGCGGCGCCGGCGGAGGAGTGTTTGACAAGTCACCGCTGTACGGAGAAGATGCATGCATCGGGCAACATAGTTTCAGGATGAGCAACGGGCATGGCTTCCACTCCTTCAACCGACGGGCCAGCAGTCTTTGGCCGTCAACGTGAGCAGGAGCGCCTGCATGCGGCGCTAGAGCGCACCTTCGACGGTAACGGCGGCCTCGTCTTGCTGAGCGGCGAGGCCGGCATCGGCAAGACGACGCTCGTCCAGGAGCTCGGGCGCGCCGCTGTGGACCGTGGCGCACTGGTCCTGGCCGGCCACTGCTACGACCTCACGACGACCCCGCCTTTTGGACCCTGGTTGGAGATCGTCCGGGCAAGCCCGCGTGTCGAGGGGCTCCCCTCTCTCCGTGAGATCACCAGTGGAGGGTTCGACGACGGCGCGAGCCCAGGACGCGGTGACGAGCTGTTTGCCTGGGGCTTGGCGCTCTTCGAGAAACTCGCAGCCGACCGGCCACTGGTGCTCGTCCTCGAAGACATCCACTGGGACGATAGAGCCAGCCTGGATTTCCTGAGATTCCTCGGCCGCTCCATCGCCGGCATTCCCGTGCTCCTCGTAGCAACCTACCGGGGTTACGAGATCGAGAGTGGCCACCCACTCTATATCCTGCTCCCGGCGATCGTCCGCGAGTCAAATCCCGAGCGCATCGATCTGCAGCCGCTCGATGACAGCGCCATTCTCGCCTGGCTGCGTAGCGCCTATGCGCTCGCGGCCGCCGATGAACAGCGTCTGGCGGCACACCTCCAGCAGCACGCCGACGGCAATCCGTTCTATGCCGGCGAAATCCTCCGCGAGCTCGAGGAGACCGGCATCCTGCATCGACTGGAGGGCGCATGGGTTCTCGAAACGCTGGACAATGTCGGCGTTCCGGTGTTGCTCCGTCAGGTCATCGAGGCACGTCTAAGCCGGATCGAGCCCGAAGCGCGCGCGGCGCTCGCCTTCGCGTCCGTGATCGGCCAGGACGTGGAGATCGCGATCTGGCAACGTCTTGCGGAGCTCACCGACAGCGAAATCCTGAACATCGCCGAACAGGCCGTCAGCGTCGCGCTCGTCGAGCTGTCGGCGGATGGCCGCCGGCTGGCATTCCGCCATGCCCTGATCCGCGCAGCGTTGTACGAGGAGATCCTCCCACTGCGTCGCCGTACCCTGCACCTTCGGGTCGCCGAAGCGCTTCTCACCGAGGACGATCCCGACCCCGACGCCCTCGCCCACCACCTCCAACAGGCCGGCGACTCCCGCGCCGGAGAGTGGCTCATCAAGGCTGGCGACCGCGCTTACTACCGAGCATATTCTCTCCGTACCGCGATATCTCGCTATCGTGCTGCGTTGGCAACCATGTTCGATGAGGCGTCGGAACGAAAAGGCTGGCTCTTGGTCCAGCTCTCCCAAACGATGCGCTATGCCGACCCTCTCCAGGGAATCCGCTACGCTACGGACGCTGAACAAATCGCTATCAACGAATCCAACGAGCCGCTGCGGGCTGTGGCAGTTCGCAATCGCGGGATCAACCTCGTCTACTCTGGACAGGACGGATTTGACGATATCTATCTAGGTTTCGAGATCCTAGATAACCTGCCGGACAAAGACCGCGCCTATTTGCAGGCGATGCTTCCCGGCCAGAGAATCAGTCCAGCACAGGAACGGCGCGAAATGCCGATATGGTATTCGTCGCGTGGTCGTTACCATGAAGCCATTGAGTCCAGTGAGCAGTCACTTACACAACTCGACCCGGAGTCAGCCTCCGGGCCCGTCCACGCAGCTGTCATACATTGGGGCGCAGGCCTGGCATATGCCTGCCTGGGAAGGCCGGACCGAGCCCGACGGGCCCTCGAGATCTCACAAGAAGTGTTCGGGATGGCAGGGTATCAATTTCATGCGGGTACCGTTACTTGTTACGAGCTGCTCTTCATAGCGCTTTCCTATTTCTCTGATGATCGAGACTACCGCCACGCGCTTGTCGACCGACTAGAGACATTTGGTCGCGATGAACTCGCGTTGGTTACCAACGATCCACCTGATATCTGCATCGTCCCGGAGTATCTGTTAAACGGTAACTGGCGGCGCTTGCATGAGATTCATGCTGAATCCGACCCACAGTCCAGGTCGGTCTTTTTCTATTTCCTCGCATATCCCGCGTTGGCTGAGTGCTTTCGGCTCACGGGCCACGAACAGAACGCACTCCAGTACATCGCGGAGGGATTCCCGAATGGACCGGAACGCTCGACCAAACACTCTCGATTCTGGTTTGCACAAGCACTGGAAATTCAGCGCACCGCGGCCCACCTCGCGATGGACCAGGACGATCTTGACACCGCGCGAACCTGGATTGACGCACATCAGGCATGGATCGAGTGGAGCGACAGCGTTCGCAGTCAGTCAGATCACGCCTTCATGGAGTCCCGCTTTTGCCTTCTAGCGGGCGACAAACAACGGGCTGCCGATATTGGAGCTAATGCCGTCCGACACGCGGAGAACCCGCGCCAGCCTGTCGCGCTGCTCCGGGCCCACCGCGCACATGGTGAGGCGCTAACATCGCTCGATGACCACGATGCGGCCGCTGCAGGGTTGACACAATCGCTGGATCTTGCGAACGCATGTCACGCGCCGTATGAACGTGCCATAACCGAAATCGCGCTTGCCGAACTTCACATCAATGCCGGAGACTCCGAGCTCGCTCGGAATCGACTGCACAATGCCCAAAGGACCTTGAATAACCTCGGAGCAAGACCGGCACTAGAACGTATACAAATCGTACGAGCGAAGCTAGGAACTGCTGCACAAGGGCCACTGTCAAATGCCAATGGCCTCAGTAGCCGAGAGATTGAAGTTCTCGGTCTCGTTGCAGAAGGCCTAACCGACCGCCAGATCGGCGAGCGACTCTACATCAGTCCACGCACAGTCGGGCAGCATCTACGGTCGATCTTTAACAAGCTTGAAGTCAATTCACGCACTGCGGCCGCTGTGCAGGGATCGGAACTTGGTCTCCTCGAACAAGCCGATAGGTAGGCCTACGCATCGGCGGCAATTGCCGCACGAATGCGTAGAACTCACGATGCGTTGTTCCAAAATCTCGCCGAGACTATGACTACACAACCAACCGACGCGCCAGCGATTTCCGTCAGGAGGTGACGACGTCATGGTGATCTTCAGGAGTCCATATCCGGAGATTGAGATTCCAGCAAGCATTTCACTTCCGGATTTCCTTATGCAACAGGCAGCTCAGCGGCCCAACAAGGTGGCATTCATAGACGGCGAAACCGGCGCGACCCGCACGTTTGGGCAAGTCATTGAGGCGAGTCGCCGCGCCGCAGCCGGGTACGTGGACTTGGGCCTTCAGCCAGGTGAAGTCGTCGCGCTTTATAGCCCGAACACGTTTGACTGGCCGATCGCATACTACGGCGCTCTGTTAGCTGGCGGAGTCGTCACGACGGTCAATCCGCTCTATACGAGTCATGAACTTCAGCACCAACTTGCCGACACCGATGCCGCGATGATCGTCGGATCACAGGAGCAGCTTGACCGCATTGAAGCGGTACGCTCATCAACCCGGTTGCGCGCGGCCATCGCCTTTGGCGACGTACCCGGAACTACACCATTCACGCAGTTGAGCAAGAGCACAGCGATCATTGAAGATACGTCTCCGGATCCTGGGGCTGTCTGTCTGCTGCCATCATCGAGCGGCACAACCGGCTTGCCGAAGGCTGTCATGCTCACGCACCAGTCAATAGTCGCCAACATCTGCCAGAGTATGGAAGCGAATTTCTGGGTCGAGGACGACGTGCTGCTCAATGCATTGCCGCTTTACCATATGGCCGGCCTCGGTGGTATCGCCCACAATGGTTTCGCTATCGGCGCGACCACAGTGCTTCTACCCCGCTTCGACCTCGAGTTGGCATTCGCTTGCATCGAGAAATATCGGGTAACCGGCACGGGCTGGGTACCTCCAATCCTGCTTGCCGCGACGAAAGATCCACGTGTCGACAGTTTCGACTTGTCGAGCCTGGATGTTGTCATCTCCGGCGCAGCACCGGTCGGCCGGGAGCTTGCGTTGCAGTTCAGTCAGCGACTCGATTGCAAGGTATGCGAAGGCTTCGGCATGACAGAGACAAGTCCGTTCACCCATAAGACTCCCTCGGACAACATCGTGCTCGGATCGACCGGCCCGCTGTTGCCCAACACCGAAGGCAAGATCGTCGACACCGCCACTGGCGAAGAATTGAGCTACAACGAGCAAGGCGAAATGTGGGTCCGTGGACCACAGGTGATGAAGGGTTATCTAAACCGACCCGATGCGACGGCAGTGACGATCACGCCTGACGGTTGGTTGCGGACGGGAGACATCGCCTACGCTGACGAGGACGGCTACTTCTACATCGTCGACCGGCTCAAGGAGTTGATCAAGTACAAGGCCTACCAGGTCGCGCCGGCCGAACTCGAAGACATCCTCAAGGGCCATCCGGAAATCCTCGACGCCGCCGTCATCGGCAGCCCGGACGAGGAGGCCGGAGAGCTGCCGAAAGCCTTCGTCGTTACCGAGGCTGACCTGGGCGAGCAGAAGATCATCGACTACGTCGCCGAGCGGGTCGCGCCCTACAAGAAGATCCGGCTAGTCGAGTTCATCGACGCGATCCCGAAAACGCCATCTGGAAAGATATTGCGCCGCGAACTAATCGAGCGTGAACGCGCCGCGGTGTCGGCATAAGGAGAGCGGTCGCACTCTGGCCGAGCACGAGCGCTGGCATTCGCGGTTGACATTGATCCGCAAGCTCGGTATTATATCGACGGTCGATATATCAGTGTTTGATATATCGCGGTGGCGGCAATGGGGCCGTCGTGGTTGGTGGCGGGACCTGCGCGCGCGGTTCGCCACATGTGAGATCGAGTCTGGGGGCCGCGCATTGCCCGCTCTGCCGGCACGGGCAATGCGCTGGAACCCACGGCTACCGCCGCTCTCACTGAGATTGCTCCCACACGCACCGCCAATACTCCTCATAGCTCGATTGACAATTCCGCCGCCGCTGGCTAGGCTGCCGCCCTATCCTTACTGGACAAAAGGGGCAGGTAGCTATGCGCGAGTTGCACCGGAAGTACGAGCTAACGCCGGTCATCAACCTCTCCGGGCCGTTGACTGTCTACGGCACATCGGTCAGTAGCGACGCCGTGATCGACGCCGCCGCCGAGGGGCTGCGACACCACTGGAACATGGACGAGCTCTTCCAGCGCGCCGGCGAGCGCATTGCTGAGTGGAGCGGCGCGGAGGCCGGGGTCGTGACGGCCTGCTCCGCCTCCGGGATCACCCTCAGCGTCGCCGCCTGCATGACCGGCGACGAGCCCGGGAAGATCGGCCGGCTGCCCGATACGACCGGCATGCCAGGCGAAGTCATCGTCCAGAAGGGTCACGCCGTCAACTTCGGCGCGCCACTCGAACAGATGATCCGGCTGGCCGGAGCGACGCCGGTCGAGGTCGGCACAGTCAACAAGACGACGCCCGAGCAGATCGAAGCAGTGATCGGCCCGGAGACCGCCGCCGGGATGTTCGTTATCTCGCACCACACGACGCTCTATGGTTATGTCCAGCTCGAACGCTTCGTCTCGATCTTCCACCACCACGGCCTGCCGGTCATCATCGACGGCGCGGCCCAGGACCACCAGATCGAGCGGATGGTCGCCAGCGGCGCGGATCTGATCGTCCTCAGCGGCCAGAAATACCTGTCGGGCCCGACAGCGGGCGTCGTCTGCGGCCGCAAGGATCTCGTCAAGGCGCTCTACCTGCAGAACGCGGGCATTGGCAGACCGATGAAGGTCGGTAAGGAAGGCATCCTCGGGACGATCCTCGCCATCGAAGACCGCCAGCAACAGGGCGTCGAGGGCTGGGAATCCGAGCAACGCGCCAGGGCCGAGCAGCTTGCCGAGAAGATCGGCGCGCTTACGGGCATCGCGGTCTCGATCCAGAAGGATCTGGTCGGCCAGCCGGTCTACCGCGTCAAGCTCGCCATCGACTGCGAGACACTGGGGCTCGACGCCGCCCAACTCGCCAGTCTCCTGAAGGAGTCGACGCCCTCGATCAAGCCGCGTGACCACCATACCGACGAGGGTTGGTTCCTGCTCGAACCAGTCCACATCTCGAAGGACGAGATGGATTTCGTCGCCGAACGGCTGCAAGCCCTCGCCGGGATGTCCGCCGAAGAGAAGGCTGCGGCGCGGGAGCGGCTCGGCTCGATGGCGCGCTCGGAGCGTGCCGTTGGTGACGCGTTCGTCCGCTGGCTCGCCTGAACTAGACCACGATTGCGGGGCCATCAGTGACCTCCACAGCGCTTCCACTCGATGCCGCGGAACACGCGCCGGCCTACCCGCTCTACCGCGCGGCCGGAACGCATCGGGGACTTGGCAGGCAACATGGCGAGCAGGCGGCGGTACGCATCGGCGCGCATCTCGATGCGCTGCGCTCGTCGCTCGGATTCTCTGGCGAGCAGTTCAAGCGGCGGGCGCTGACCTTTCTGCCGCTCTTCGAGCGCTACTGCCCGCACCTCGTCGAGGAGCTCCAGGGGCTTGCCGAGGGCGCAGGCATCGCGTTCCACGAAGCGCTGGCGGTCAACGTCCGGGCCGCGCTGGGCACGGCCCCGGAAGAGGGCTGCACATCCTTCGTCATCTCAGCCGGCGGAACCGCCAACGGCGAGCCGCTGATCGGCCAGACGAGCGACACCCTGCCGAATGTGATGGATTTCGGCTACGTCCTGCGCCTGGAACCCGTTGACAAGCCGAAAATGTTGATGTGGACCTTTGGCGGCATGCTCGGCTACCACGGGCTGAATAGCGCCGGAGTCGCCCAGTTCGCCAACGATCTCGGCGAGGGTGGCCCGCCAGCGCGTTTCGGCCTGCCGCACTACCCGTTCAAGCGCCTGCTGCTAGAGTGCAGCTCGCTAGCGGAGGTCGTGGATCTCTTCGAGCGCTTACCGCTGGCGTCGAACGGCAACTACGTCGTCTGCGACGGGCGCGGCGCGATCCTCGATGTCGAAGCGACAACCGCCGGCCCGGCGTTCATCCACGACGACGGCGCGGGCTTCATCGCCCACGCCAACCACTTCTGCGCCAGCCAGTACGCCACCGAGGAGAATCACCAGCAGTCCGTCACCGACTCCTTTCCGCGACAGGAGCGCATCGACACGCTGCTTGGCAGACGCTTCGGATCCTTGACCGTGGACGCGTTGCAAGCGCTGCTCCGCGACCACGACAACCACCCGGCCTCGATCTGTCGCCATCCACGTTCCGTCGATCCGGCCGACGGCTTCGAGCAGGCCGGGCAGACGGTCGCTGCGCTGGTCGCCGAGCCTGCTAGCGGACGGCTGCATATTTCCTACGGCCCGCCGTGCGAGAGCCCGTTCGTTAGCTACACACTGGACGCCTGATGCGCGACCTGCTGCGCCAGATCCAACCCGCTATCGACGCCGAATGGCTGGCGGCCCAGACGCTGGCGCTGGTCGAGATTCCGAGTGTCACGATGGACGAAGCGGCCGTCTGCGCCTACTACGAGGAGCAGTTGCGGGAGCTAGGTCTCGCCGTCGACGTGCGCGAGGTGACACCGGGCCGGAACAACCTTTACGCCCGTCTGCCGGGCACGGGCGGCGGACCGGCGCTGATGTTGAACGGCCACCTCGACACGATTCCGCTCAACAACTGCCCACCGCCGGGCCGCGACGGCGACCGAATCAGCGGCCGCGGCGCAACCGACATGAAGGGCGGCATGGCGGCGGCGCTCGGCGCAGTCAAAGCGTTGATCGAAAGCGGTGTCCGGCTCGCCGGCGATCTCTGGCTGACCGCAGTCGTCGGCCACGAGGAGCCGGAGGCTGCCAAGGATGGTCCGCTAGCGCTCGTCGACGATCTGCGCAACGGGCGCATCGCCGCCGACCGCATCCTCATCGTCGAAGGCCGCGACGCGCTCTGGATCATGAGCATGGGTTCGCTCAACTTCGAGATCCTGCTTGACTCGCCGCTCGGCGGCCGCCACACGCGCTACGTGCCCTTCGGCGAGAATCCGATCCGCGCCATGGGCGCTCTGATCCAGCGGCTCGACAGTTTCCAGCAGGAGCTCGACGAGACGACGAACCACCCGCTGGCCGGTCCCGAACGCATCGACCTCGGCATCGCCGCAGCCGGCGACTACTTCAACCGCACACCCGGCCGCTGCCGTCTGGTCGGAACACGCCGCTGGACTGCCAGGATGACCGCCAGCGACGCGCTGGCCGAGCTGCGCGCGCTGGCAGCCCCGATTGCCGCTGCCGGAAACCTGGAACTGCGCGTCACGATGGAGCACGAACGCGAGCCCTTCGAGACGGCGCCCGACGACCCGGCGGTTCAAGCCGTCGCCGCCGCGCACCAGGAAGTCACCGGCGCTAAGGCCGAGTATGTCGGCGAGCGGATCGTCGGCGACGCGAACATCTACGTCGCCGGGACCGGCATCCCGACCTTCTACTACGGCCCATCCAATGAGACTGCCCACGGCGATGACGAGTGGGTCTCCGTCGACCGCGTCACCAGCGCGGCCACCGTGTACGCGCTGGCCGCGACACGCTACTGTGGCGTCGCAAACACAAGCTGACAGCCGAGGCGCAAGGATGACACCGAAGACGAGGAACTGCGAGCCATGATCGACCGCGCCGCAATCGAGGACATCCGCGCCGGCATTCCGCCGCTGGAACGCTACACCTGGTTCCAGAATGGCGGCGTCAGCGTGACGCCCGGACCCATCGCCGCCGAGCACGCCCGGCTGATGCGCGAGCTCTACGAGCGCGGTCCAATGCACATCGTCTACCCGGACGAGGAATACCCGCGCCGGGCCGCGTCGATGACCCGGCTGGCACGCTTCTTCAACGCCGAGCCGGAGGAGCTGGCGCTCATGCGCGGCGTCAGCGAGGGTTTTCAGACGGTGCTGCGTGGAATCGACTGGCAACCAGGCGACCGCGTGTTGATCTCGGCGGACGAGGAAGAGGCGCTGCTGCTGGCAGCGTTGCACCTGCGCGATGTCGAGGGAGTCGACGTCGTGCAGGTACCGCTCGCAGCCGACCTGGAAGCGCAGCTCGCGGCCTACACGAGCCGGATGAACGACCGCACCAGGCTAGTCGCCTTCAGCCACGTCACAACTGACCTGGGTTACCGGCTGCCGACCCGCGCCATCTGCGAGGCGGCCCGTGACGCTGGCGCGTACAGCTTCGTCGACATGGCCCACTCAGCCGGGCTCTTCCCGATCGACCTGCACGAGCTGGGCTGCGACTTCGCCGGCATCCTCTCCTATAAATGGATGTACAGTCCCTATGCCGCCGGCCTGCTCTATGTCCGGCGCGACCGCCTCGACGACCTGCACGTGCGCTACGCCGGCGGCCGGGCCGAGGCCTGGCTCGACTACGCCACGGCGACCTACGCGCTCCACGACAGCGCCGAGCGCTTCCAGTTCGGCCCCTGGTCCTGGCCGCTCGTCCATACCTGGGCCTTCGCCGCCGATTGGCTGGATAGCTACGGCATCGACGCGATCTGGGCGCGCACCGCCGACCTGACGACGATGCTCAAGGACGGCCTGCGGGAGATCAACGGCGCAACGCTACTGACGCCAGGGCCGGCGGCTCAGTCTGCGGCGCTCGTCAGCCTGGATCTCGCCGGCTGGTCGGGCCCAGAACTGACCTCGACGCTCCGGGAGCAGCACAACATCATGGTCAAACCGGTCCCCCACGGCCGGCCCGGCATCCGCACCAGCCTGCCCTTTTTCCTGCTCGAAGAGGAGGTCGAAGGGCTGCTCGATGCGTTGGGAGAATTGGGCAATCAGCCCTGATACCCATGCGCCCCGATCCTGGCAGAATTCCAGCGTCCCGCAATTGTGGGTTGGCACTCAGCTCTTACCATTGCGTCATCCTGAGCGAAACGGAGTGCAGCCGAAGGATCTTGTGACCAGGCCGGAGCTGCGATGGAATGAATAGATCCTTCGGCTCCGTAAAACCTTCGCTCAGGATGACATCGTCCTGAACGTCGGATCGGGAGGAGATGCGTACTCCCAGTACATGAGCCAAACGCGGCCGGGGACGAGACCCGGCCCTACGCCGATCTTGAGATTATTCCGCCGCAGCCGCAAGGTAGGCACGGGAGGCGCTCCCAAGTAGACCCCAGGAAGTGACGCTCGTCTGGAGACAGCCGCGGTCGCGGGCTGCCTTGGCGTCCGCGCCGGTCGAGGTGTTGATGCCGACTGGCACGCCCGCGTCGATTGCCGTCGTGATGATCTGGTCGATGGCTGCTTCGACATCCGGATGATGCCGGTTACCAGGGTGGCCGAGCGATTGCGACAGGTCAGCCGGGCCAATCGTGACGGCGGTGATGCCCTCGACCGCCAGAATCTCGGGCAGCTCGTCCAGCGCCGCGACATTCTCGATCAGCGCGATCACCGCCAGTTGCTTGTTCGCGTCGACGGTGTACTCCG
>JAUIIK010000193.1 GCA_030431755.1 Chloroflexia bacterium | reverse complement strand
GCGCGGCTAGGTACCACTTTGGACTCCCCCGAGCCGCCCTACATCTGGGAAACTGCTCATTCCTCAGTTTCTCGGCTATGGGCAGTTTCGACCATCCCGGTCGCTCACCACGATAGGCTTCAAAGATAGAGTATCGAGTTCGTATGCTCCGTGGTGCGGCCCCAACTACTATTCGCGTGGAGCAATCCAGTACTGCTATTGGCATCCCGAGGCACGAGGGATCTTCGAGCGCAACGTCAGTGTTCACTGCACAGAAACCTCATCGCTACGGTGTTGTTGTCAGCGTGTCGGCTCACCGAGATGTGGCGCCTCCGCAACAAGATCCCTCCTGCGTCGGGATGACCATGTTGTTGCGATGGCGTATGCCGCATGGCGCTGCGTGCGCGCCGAGGTGACCGTGCCTGGAAGCTAGTAGCGCAAGCGGCTGATCGGCTAGTTATCGTCGCAACAGTGTTTGCTCAGCTACAGCCTGTCTCGATACCAAGCGGCGACGCGTTCGTGGAGGTCGATGACGTGGCGGCGCTCCTGGAGGCCGTGGGGCTCACGCGGGTAAACGACCAGCTCGGTTTCGCAACCGTACTGGCGGAGGCCGCGGTGCATGAAGATGGCCTGGCTGAGCGGAACGCGCTCGTCCTTCTCGCCGTGGAGGATCAACAGCGGCGTCGTCGCCCGGTGGACATAGGAGATCGGCGACCACTTGTCGAACTCGTGCGGGCCGGCGCTCTCGTAGGGATTGCCGCCGCCGAGACGCTGCTCGAAGGTCGGGACGTCGCTGGTCGCGACCATCATGCCCCAGTCGCTGACGCCAGCGCCCATGATCCCGCACTTGAAGCGCTGCCCATCCTCGGCGTCGTGGCCGACGGCCCAGGCGGTCATGAAGCCACCCTGGCTCCAGCCGCCGATGGCCATGCGCTCGGGGTCGGCCCAGCCATTGTCGATGATGAGGTCGATGCCGGCCAGGATATCGAGCCAGTCCTCCTTGCCGACCGAGTCGAGGACGGCTGAGGCGAAGCGCTCGCCGTGGCCGGAGCCGCCGCGCGCATTCGGCATGAAGACGAGATAGCCCTGCTGCGCCAGCCAGTGGGCGAAGGGGCGCGCATAACCGAAGGCTCGCGCCCAGCGGCCATAGGGACCACCGTGGACCGAGACGCAGGTCGGCAGCGGGCCTTCGTCGGGACCTTTTCCAGACGGCCAGAGGACGATGCCGTCGAGCTCGAAGTCGCCGCGCTGCCAGCTCACGGCCTCGTAGGGGCCAGACTCGACGTCGTCCAGATAGGTATGGAGGTCGGTGAGCCGGGTGAAGGCCGCTTCGTCGTCGCCGGTGCTTGAGAGATCGACCGTGTAGACGTCGAAGGGCCGGTAGATCGTGCTGCCGAGCGTGACGCCGGTTGAGCCATCGGCGCTGACGTCGAGCTCAGCCAGGTCGCCCGCGAAATGCCGCGCCTGGCTGAAGTCGCCGGTCGTCGCATCGAAGGCATAGAGCGCCGTGTCGAGCCCGACCTGGACGACGGCGTAGATCTTGCCGTCGTCGGCGCTGCGAGCGAGCGTGCGTAGGCAGCCGCGCAGCTCCGGGGTCAGCAGCTCGGGCTCAGCGCCGGGCTCGGCGGCGACGCGCCAGAGCTGGTAGGAACTGACGGCCGGGACCGGGCCGGCCGGGGCGTCGGCGTAGAGCGTTGCGCCAGCGGCGCTCCAGGTCAGCGAATCGAGGAAGCGTCCAGGCACGCAGATCAGCTCCGATGCGCCGGAGGCGACATCGACGACGACCAGCTCGCAGGTTGTGGCGATCGAATCGAGCTCCGGAAATTCGGAGGTCGTGACGGCGAGCTTCGAGCCATCGGGCGCTGGGCTGAAGCCGCTGATATGCCGCTCGCCGAGGTCGATCTCACGCGCGTCGCCGGATGCGACGTCGAGGATGCGGAGCCGGGCGGTCGGCCAGAACTCGCCCCAGACGCGCGCGTCGTCGCGTTCTTCTTTGCGGCGCTTCTCTTCGTCCTCGTCGCGCGCGTTTGGGCTGAGATAGGCGATCTGACCGCCATCGCCCGGTATCCAATGGTGCCCTGACACGCCGCCCGGTTCATCTGTCAGTTGCCGGGCCTCGCCACCCGCAGTAAGCGGCAAGAGATAGAGCTGATTGGCGCCGCGCTTCTCGCGGTCGGAGAGGAAGCTGATCGACGCGCCGTCCGGCGACCAGCGCGGGCCGGTGTCGTTGGCAGTACCGCTGGTGATCTCTCGGGCGGATGCGGGATCGGCGGTCTCCATCAGCCAGAGGCTGGCGGTGCGGTGGTCGCCTTCGCGGGCGTTGGGCCCGATTGAGACGACAACGCGCGCGCCGTCCGGGCTGATCTGAGCGCCAGCCGGAACCTTGATGTCGGCCATCATCTCGGCGGTCAGTATCTTCGACAAGTGTGCGCTCCTAGCTGTTGGCGGCTGCGAGCCAGTCTGCGATGAGATTGGCAATATCGTCGGTCGGGATCTCCAGGGTCGAGTCGCCGACTGTCACTTCCCAGCGGCGGTAGGCGGGGATCGGCGATGCCGCGAAGCGGCTATTGAGCCAGATGCCGCGCTCCTCGGAAATGTCGAGCGCCGCTTCGACCAGTCTGTCGCCATCGGCGCGTAGGAACAGGTGCATCATGTTCGTGTGGGGCGGGTTGGGCACGATTTCGACGCCCTCGATGCCGTCCAGCGCTGCCGCGATCTCGACGGCCTTCTCGTGGTAGGCGGCCATTTTCGGCAGGCGCTCGTCGAGCCCTCGCTGGGCTGAGATGACCATCGGGAACATGCGGATCAAGCGGCCGCCGTGCATGTGCCGCCAGACGTTGGCTTCCTCGATGAAGTCCTTCGGGCCAGCCAGCGCCGCGCCGGCGATGCCGCCGATGATCTTATAGAAGGAGACGTAGACGCTATCGAAGAGGGCGCAGATCTCAGCGTAGCTGCGGCCATAGAAGGGCTGGCACTCCCACAGGCGCGCGCCGTCCATGTGGACCCGCGCGCCCTGTGAACGCGCCCAGGAGGTCATGCCGACCAGCTCCTCCCAGGTCGGCAGCTGCCCGCCGATCTCGCGCTGCGGCAGCTCCAGCAGCAGCATGCCGGGCGCTTGCGCGGTCGCGCGCAGGTCGGCCACGGTGAGCGGGCGTTCGATCTCGGGCGGCTTGATCAGGGCGATGCTCTGCAAGCCGTGCAGCCGCTGGTAGGCGAAGTTCTCATGATTGTCGAGGTGGTTGAGCGGGTGCATTGCGACCGTGTTGCGTCCGCTGCGCTCGCTCCAGATGCGGAGCGCAACCTGCTGGGCCATCGTCCCGCTCGGCATGAATATGGCGGCCTCTTTGCCGAGGATTTCGGCGGTCTGTGCTTCGAGCTTCTCGATGGCGTCGCCGGCCCCGTAGGTGTCGGTCTCCATTTCCGGCGGGATGTCTTCGAGCAGGCGTTCGATGGCCTGGCGCGGCGTGACCTGCCCGTGGTGCGTCAGTGTGCGTTCGCAGGCGAGTCGTATGCGTGTTGCGCGATCTTGATCAGTCATCGTTCTTGAAACCTCGTCAGTGTGCGGCCATGTGGCTCCGTGTCGGAACCCAACGACGTTGTCGTGCGTCCGGTCTGCATCGTAGCGCAGCGTGCGCTCGGCGTGCGGCAGAGCAGCCTCGGTGTAACGGGGCGCGCGTCGGCTTATCGCAGATAGGTAAGAAACGTGCCAGATGAATCCGGCAGTTCCCTGTAACCTGATATGCGTCAAAAGCCACGTTCCACACTAAAGGGAAGGGGATTCTATGGCTCTTGGAGGCGGATTGCGTCTCGTGCGGCGTCAGCTCGTCGTGCTCGCCATCGTTGGAGTTGCCGCGTTGGTCGGCGCGCTGGCAGCCGGGCTGGTCACCCAGCGGGCCGCATCGCAGTCGGGATCGGTGACGATTCGGGCGTGTATCAACTACTACACCGGCAATATGCGTATTCTCCGCACCGGCTCCTGCAACCCGGCCGGTGAGTACATGGTCGAATGGAACCAGCAGGGCGTCCAGGGCGAGCAAGGTATCCAGGGCGATCAGGGCATTCAAGGGGAGCAGGGTATCCAGGGCGAACAAGGCATCCAGGGTGAGCAGGGCGACCAGGGACCGGCTGGACCGCCGACCTACCTCGATACCTACTTCGTCTCGGAGCGCCATGATCTCACCGGTGGTGATGGTGGCGACGGCGGAGATGGCGGCGACGGCGGCGACAATGGACGCTCATTCTCCCAGACCTACAGCGGCCCGTTCATGGCGAGCTGCGAGCCGGGCGACGACCTCGTGACCGGCGGCTACGAGCTGATTGCTGACGGCGACATGGAGTCCGCGCCGATGATCCTGGCGACGCGGCCCTATACGCACACGCCCAGCTCCGGCGGCGAAGATAGCGACGGCGGCGAGGGCGAGAATTCGTCGAGCGCCCCGGTCGAGAGCTGGCTGGTGTCGGTCGAGCACAGTGGTTTGCAAGGTGTCGATGTCTGGGCAGTCTGTAATGTCCAGGATGCCGGTGGGGAATAACAACAGGTTAGATACTTGATTGAGAGAGCCCATTGTGGGCTCTCTCCGTCTACTTGCCGCGGAGCCCAACTGTCGACTGCGGTTGGGTCGTTTTAGAACGCTGACGCAGACTGGGGAGGCGGCGTAGCGGCCGCGGCCTCAGCGCGTTGGCAGCTTCGTTCGTCGATCAACGTGCTAGGCTGCCATCGACATTCTTATATTTCATCAGTTGAGAGGACTACGCATGGCGAGTTCTAGTACTGCACGCGTGATTCACAGGTCGCTTGTGTTGATCGCGGCAATTGGCATTGCAGCATTGATGGTAGTTATTGGATGGGGCTTCCTCACGCAGCGTGCGTCGTCTCAGCAAGCCGTTCCCACTATTCGGGCCTGCATCAACTACTACACCGGCAACATGCGGATTCTCCGGACCGGAACGTGCAATCCAACGAGCGAGTACCTGGTCGAGTGGAATCAGCAGGGCATCCAGGGAGAACAGGGGATTCAGGGCGAGCAGGGTATTCAAGGGGTGCAAGGCATCCAGGGGGACCAGGGCCCACAAGGTGAACAGGGCGAACAAGGCATCCAAGGTGATCAAGGGATTCAAGGCGAGCAAGGCGTGCAGGGTGAGCAGGGCATCCAGGGAGATCAGGGCCCGCAAGGTGAACAGGGCATCCAGGGTGAACAAGGCATCCAGGGGGACCAGGGCCCACAAGGTGAACAGGGTGAGCAAGGCGAGCAAGGTATCCAGGGAGATCAGGGGGTTCAGGGCGAGCAAGGCCCTCAAGGAGAGCAAGGACCTCCGGGAGACACGACCCACCTGGTTCCGCAGGTCGATATGACCGCATTCTGCACCATCGGTGACGAGGTTGTCAGCGGTGGCTACGAGTTCATCTATGACCAGGATGGCTATGTCACGCCGCACGTCGTCGTGGACCGGCCATATGAGCAGACCGTCGGCGGTGGTGACGACGAGGGCGGCGACCCCGAGGTCCAGGAGGGCTGGATCGTGCAGCTTTTCCACGACGGATCACCGATCACGGTCCGGGTCTACGCACTGTGTCTCACCGACGCTGGTGAGACCTACGCCGCCGATCAGCTCCACACGATCGAGGAAGAAAGCGGCGAAGATGGCGATGGCGGCGAGGGTGGTGGCGACGGTCGCTAGTCACTAGCCGACGGCGCCTCGTTCGCACATCCACAGCGGAGGGCGGCTCGACCGCCCTCCGCTGCAATCTCGGAGCCAAGTTGGTTGTTGGCTAGCGGTCTGTGACACATAATCTGATCGACGAACTGGCACTTCCCGGATGATCCAAAACACGCCAACTTTGTTATTTCGACCCCTTCGACTACGCTCAAGGCAGGCTCTAGGAGAAACCTCAGTGTAACGCGGCACTCGTGTTCGCCTGAGATTTCTCGCACCCACTCCGTGGGTCCCCGCTCGAAATGAGAAGGTTGCTGCGGTTGTGTTACCCGGCGAAGTGAGATCAGCCCTGCATTTCATGCGTAACAGTGCACTAGTGGTCTGTGACACATGATTTAATCGAAAATCTGGCGCATCCCGGGTGACTCAACACGCATCAACCTTGTCATTTCGACCAGCGGGAGAAATCTCAGTCTGACGTCGCTCTGGCGCAAAACTGAGATTTCTCGCTCCGCTCGAAATGACAGTTTCGTTGCGGTTGAGTTGCCTGGTTAGGTTGGATAATCCCTTCACTTCATGAGTAACAGAGCACTAGCGGTTGCTCCGGGCATGCTTTGCGACGCTCAGGATGAGCGGTTCGCCGGGCCGGTCGTCGCCGAAGTCAGGCGGCTCCGGCTCGCGGAAACCTTCATCGAGCCGTTGCCAGAGCCAGCGATAGGCGACGCACCAGAAGACGAGCGTCTCAATCATCAGCAGGTTCCAGGCCGTATTGTCGGATGTGGCGGCGGCCACGCCAAAGAGCCCCAGCAACGTCAGCAACACCAGACACATGGGAACGAAGACATAGCCATTCAAGGCTAGTCGGCCGGTGTAGCGGCCGCGCTCATCGGAGCGCCAACGGTACTCCTGTGGTCCGATCACTCCCCGGATCTTCATCGATCGTAGCCGGTACATGTCGCGTAGTCCGAGTGCCACGGTCGTCGTGACCAGCACGATCCAGAGCAGGAGCAATGCGCCGTCAAATTCCCGAAGCCAGGGGATCCACCAGTCGACCTCGGCCAAGTGTTCTTCAAAGCCATCGAGCATGTTGGTTCCGTTCGCCTCTGCCGGATCTGCGGACATTAACCATACCCAAAACCCAGCCCCGGCCCGCTGGTGGTACGATGCCCGCAGACCGTAGCAGCACGAGATGGCATGGTGATGGCGACGAGAACGGCCCACAAACCAGATATGAAACGGTTCAAGCAGCGGGTTGGCGCGGCGGTGGCCGATGAGCAGCTGACAACCGCGCTCGACCGGGCTCTCCCGGAGTTCGGACGCCGGCGCGCAGCGGCGTTTGAAGGGCAGGATTTCCCCGGGAAACGCCGCAAGGTCCGCGACCTGAAACAATACGCGCTCGATCATCTCCCCGAACTGGTCCAACAGTTCACGCACGAGGCCGAGGCCGTCGGTTCGCAGGTCCACACGGCGCGGACGCCCGAAGAGGCCTGCCAGATCATTCTCGGTATCGCCCAAGCCCGGCAGGCGGAGCTGATCGTCAAGAGTAAGTCAATGGTGACC
>JAUIIK010000192.1 GCA_030431755.1 Chloroflexia bacterium | reverse complement strand
CGAGAAGGCGATCGAAGAGTGCGCTGGCGGTATCGCGCTTGGCGTTGACGGCGTGCCTCAGTTCCTGGCCAGCGTCGGAGTCGAGCACCAACAGTTGATTGATGCCGCACGTCGCGCGGCGGCAGCATTCGACGAGCACCGCGAGTATCTTCGAACAGAGGCGCTGGCGCGGGCGGTGGACGACGGCAACGGCTGCGGCCGGGAGGCGCTGGAGCTGTGCATTCGGCAGGCGCACCAGCTCTCGATGCCGGCGGAGGAGATCGCTGACTATGGCCGCGCGGTCATGGAGGAGTGCACCATTCGCCTCGAATCAGGCGCGGCGGAGTTCCGTGTCGCCGACTGGCGCGACGCGCTAGCGCTTCTGGCCGA
Source organism: Chloroflexia bacterium (assembly GCA_030431755.1). Taxonomy (GTDB): domain Bacteria; phylum Chloroflexota; class Chloroflexia; order Thermomicrobiales; family CFX8; genus JAUIIK01. The sequence goes on along the minus strand of JAUIIK010000192.1, from coordinate 6,828 downwards.
CGATTACCCAGCGCCGGAGGACTACCTGGCTGCATATCAGCGCACCTGGGAGGCCGCCAGGGCGTGCGCTATCGAACAGGATCTCGTGACCTGGCCGGAGTACCCGCTACGCTACGTCGAACGCTACCCGTGGGTACGGTCGGCCGCGCCGCATCTGTATTTCCTCTTCTATCGCGCTCCGGCGACCTTCGACGGCGTCGAGCCGGTCGACTATCTGGTTGAGCCGCTGTCGAAAGGCGATCCCACGCCGGTGCTGCGGGCGCACAACTGGTCGACGATCAAGCTGAATCACGTCGTTCACCACGGCGGCATCGGCCACCACGTTCAAAACTGGCATGCCCATCGGGCCGAGTCGCGCGTCGGGCAGATTGCTGCCGTCGATTGCGCGTCGCGGATCGCGCTGCTGTGCGGCGGCACGCTGGCCGAGGGTTGGTCCTGCTACACGACCGATCTCATGGACGAGTTCGGCTTCTGCACGCCTCTGGAGAGCCTTTCCCAGGTACAGAGCCGCCTACGCATGGCGGCGCGGGCAGTCGCCGATGTCGAGCTACATACCGGGTCAATGTCCCTCGACGAAGCGGCGGCGTTCTACCGCGACCAAGCCGGCATGAGTCCGGCGGCAGCCCTGGGCGAAGCAGTCAAGAACAGCATGAATCCGGGCGCTGCGTTGATGTACCTGACGGGTACGGATCAGATCCACGCGCTGCGCCGGGAGCTGGTGGGCGAGCGCACCGGCCCCGCGTTGCGAGCGTTCCATGACGAGTTTCTGGCACATGGCTCGATTCCGGTGACGACAATTGCCGGTGCGATGCGTTCCACCTACGAAACTTCTTCTTGACCGGTGTTGATTTATCAGGCTAGTATCGCGACGAACGCGGAGGAAAGCGTCGTAGCGCCGGGCCGTGCGATATACGCGCGGCGGAGTGCCGGTGGTTCTAGCGACGTCCCGTGTCAACTGGAGGTAGTAGAAGCACCAATTCACGCTCTTACGAGCGAAGGAGGGAAGCACCAGATGCAGGTCTCCATGACAGTTAATGGTCAGGAGCGGTCGGGCGAGGTTGAGCCCCGGACGCTACTCGTCCACTTCCTGCGCGAAAACCTGGGACTGACGGGGACGCACATCGGCTGCGATACCAGCCAGTGCGGCGCTTGCACGATTCACCTGAACGGCAAGGCGGTCAAGTCCTGCACGGTCTTGGCTGTCCAGGCCAACGGCGCTGACGTGACGACGATCGAGGGCATGGCCAAGGATGGCGAACTGCACCCGATCCAGGAGGGCTTCTGGGAAGAGCATGGCCTACAGTGCGGCTATTGCACGCCGGGCATGATCATGACCACGGCGGATCTCCTCAAGCGCAACCCGAACCCGACCGAAGCCGAGATCCGGCATGGCATCGAGGGCAACCTCTGCCGCTGCACGGGTTATCAGCACATCGTCAAGTCCGTCCAGTGGGCGGCTGACAAGATGGCGGCCCAGTCGGGCGACTAGCCGGCTTTCTGTGATCTCGTTATGCGTTGTGAACCGGATCAACACGAGAGAGGAAAGCATTTATGACGGCTACCGAGCCTAGAGAAAAACTCGTCGGGCAAGCCATCAAGAGGCGCGAAGACCCCCGGCTCGTGCGCGGCCAGGGGCGCTACATGGACGATATCGTCCTGCCGGGCATGGCCCACGTCAAGATACTTCGCAGCCCGCTGGCGCATGCCCGTATCAGGAACGTCGACACGGCCCGGGCCGCTGAAGCGCCGGGCGTTCTCGGCGTCTATACCGGCGCGGACTTCGCCGACGTCAACGCGCTGCCGTATGCGTGGCAGGCCGCGGGCGTCGACAACCACGTCAACACACCACGTATTCTGGCGGTCGACGAGGTCCACTGGGTTGGCGATCCTATCGCCGTCGTCGTCGCCGAGACGCCGCAGCAAGCCGCCGACGCGCGGGACCTGATCGATCTCGATCTCGAAGCGCTGCCGGCGGTTGTTGACGCCGAGGCCACGACCCATAACGGCGCACCACAGCTCCACGAGAATGCGCTCAACAACATCGCCTTCGAGTGGGACTGCGGTGACGAGGCCGGGGTTGAAGGGGCCATTGGCGACGCTGCTGTCCGTATCAGCCAGCGCATCCGCAACCAGCGGCTGATCGCGACGCCGATCGAAACACGCGGCGCCATCGGCCAGTACGACGCCGGCACCGATGAGTACACCTTCTGGCTCTCCTCGCAGGCGCCGCATGTGCACCGCCTGGTCATGGCAGCCTTCGTTCTGGGCCACCCCGAGGAGAAGATCCGCGTGATTGCCCCGGACATGGGCGGCGCGTTCGGCTCGAAGATCTTCATGTACACGGAGTACCCGCTGGTCGGCCTGCTGGCCAAGCAGCTGGGCCGCCCGGTCAAGTGGATCGAGGAGCGCGAGGAGCACGCGCTGGCGACGGCTCAAGGCCGCGACCACGTCACCGACCTCGACATCGCCGCCGAGCAGGACGGGACGATCACCGGCTTGCGGGTGACAACCTGGGCGAACCTCGGCGCGTATCTGTCGACCGCAGCCGGCGGTATTCCAACGACGCTCTACGGCCGCATGGTTGCTGGCGTCTATAAGATTCCGAACATTCACTGCAAGGTCTACGGCACCTATACCAACACTGCGCTCGTTGACGCCTATCGTGGCGCGGGCCGCCCGGAAGCGGCCTACGTCATCGAGCGTGTCGTTGATCTCGTCGCCGCCGAGCTGGGCATGGACCCGGCCGACGTGCGGCGCAAAAACTTCATTCCGACTGAGGCCTTTCCTTACGACACGGGTATCGGGATGTTGCCCTATGACAGCGGCGACTACCCGGCCGCGCTCGACAAGGCGCTGGATCTGATCGGCTATTCCGATCTGCGCCAGCAACAAGCCGATGCACGCGCAAACGGCAAGTATCTCGGTATCGGCTTCTCCAGCTATGTCGAGGTGTGCGGTATCGCGCCAACGGCCTGGGTAACGTCGGAAGGCTGGGGCGCGGGGCTCTGGGAGAGCGCGAATGTGCGCGTCCAGCTAACCGGCAAGGTCGTCGTCACGACCGGCTCCATGCCACACGGCCAGGGCCACGAGACGACCTTCGCCCAGATGGTCTCGGACGGTCTCGGCGTGCCCTACGACGACATCATCGTTGAGTATGGGGACACCGCCGGCACGCCCTTTGGCTATGGCACCTACGGCAGCCGCTCGCTGGCTGTTGGTGGCACGGCCATCGTTCAGTCCGTCGAAAAGATCCGGGACAAGATCACGAAGATCGCGGCCCATATGCTCGAGGTCAACGAGGACGAAGTCGATATCGACGCCGGTACCGCCTTCGTCAAAGGCGCGCCGGATCGGAACGTCTCCTTTGGCGATATCGCCGCGACGGCAGCCGTCGGCGCGGGCTTGCCCGAGGGCGTCGAACCGTTCCTGGATGCAACGACCTACTTCGACCCGCCCAACTGCACCTTCCCCTTCGGCACCCACATTGCGGTGGTCGAAGTGGAGGAGGACACCGGCAACGTTGAGATCAAGCGCTACGTCGCCATCGACGATGTCGGCAACGTCATCAACCCGCTAATCGTCGACGGCCAGGTCCATGGCGGCATCGTCCAGGGCATCGGCCAGGCGCTGTGGGAACATGGCGTGTATGACGATGGCGGGCAGCTGCTCTCATCGACGCTGATGGACTACGGCATCCCGAAGGCCAGCTGGTTGCCGATGATGGAGCTTGATCGCACGGTGACGACGACTGACGTGAACCCGATGGGCGCAAAGGGCGCGGGCGAGGCGGGCACGATCGCCTCGACGCCGGCCATCGTCAACGCGGTGATGGATGCGCTCTCGCCGGTCGGAATCAAACACCTGGATATGCCGTTGAGCGCGCCGCGAGTGTGGACGGCGATGCAGGAAGCGAAGGAGAACTAAAGCATGTATCCTGCTGCATTCGATTACCACCGGCCAGGGTCGGTGGAGGAGGTTATTCAGATTCTCTCCGATAATCCGGAGGCCAAGATCATCGCCGGCGGGCATTCGCTGCTGCCGGCCATGAAGCTGCGGCTGGCCGCGCCGGGCGCGCTGGTCGATCTGGGCGGTATCGATGGTTTGACCGGCGTTGCGGTCAACGGCAGCGCGTCGATTGGCGCGATGACGACCTACGATGACGCAATGGCCAGCGATGATCTCGCCGCGAGCTTTGCCGCGCTGCACGAGGCGATCAGCCACGTCGGTGATATTCAGGTCCGCAACCGCGGCACTATCGGTGGCTCGGCGGCCCACGCGGACCCGGCGGCCGACACGACCGCGGCGCTTGTCGCCCACGGCGCGGAGTTCGTCGCGCAAGGGCCAAACGGTGAGCGGACGATTTCAGCCGACGATTTCTTCGTCGATCTCTTCATGACGGCGCTGGAGCCGGAAGAGGTGTTGACCAAGATCAACCTGCCCGCGCCGGCCGACAACACCAGCTCGGCCTACAAGAAGTTCGCGCACCCGGCGTCCGGCTACCCCGTCTGTGGAGTCGCCGCCGTCGTGACCCGCGACGGCTCGGGCAATGTCACCGCGGCGCGCGTTGTCGCGACGGGTTCGACGCTGACCCCAACCCGCTTGGCCGGTGTCGAGAACGCGATCACCGGCACCGCCGGCGACGCCGACGCGGTCGAAGCTGCGGCCGCGAACGCTTCCGAGGGCGTAAATGAGTGGGCCGGCGATCACTACGCGTCGTCGGAGTACCGCGAGCACCTGACGAAGGTCTTTGCGAAACGCGCATTGAACGCGGCGCTGGGCAACGACTAACGCCGCAGACGGCGAGCGCTTCACACCCTTCCCGGAGGATTTCGGGAAGGGTGTTGATTTTCCCGCCACAGGCGCGGTGTCCCGGAGGCACAGTGTTACACTTGTGCAAGACCTTACACACCCATGAAAGAAGCCCGGATCTATCACGATCCGGGCTTCACAGTGTTACGGTCTGCTACCCGACTGCAACCCGGCGCGCTTCTATGATGCAACGATGCGGGTGCGAGCGGCGCGGGTCAAGTCAGGGATGCGGTAGTTGTATTGTTGCGCCTCGGGCGTCGTGAGCCAGGATTGCAGGTCGCGGCTGGCAAATGCTTCCAGGCGGTTACAGGTGCGCCCGGACCAGGTGAAGTCCGACCCTACCGGCAAGTACGCTACGCCTTCTGCGTCGTGAATTTCAACCAGGATGTGCTGACTATCGGTGTGCTGTGCCCAGGCGCGGTTGGGGTCGATGTCTCCACAGGGGAACTTGCACTGATCCACGTTCGACACTTTCAGGATACTCCGCACGCGGTACTGGTTGCGGATGTTCTGCGGATCTGCAACCACGGTGATGATCTCTACGGTTCCACTGGCCATTTCAGTCATCCTTTCGACGTAGGGTGTATGTCTAGTCCTGGAGGGTTTGCAGGTGCTTGCGCCGCCGGCGTTCGTCCTGGATCTCAGCCGGTACCAGGGGCCAGGGGCAGCGCGCCCCGCGCTCAATCGGCCCTTCACCGTTCACGATGCGCGGCACCACACCCACGCTGCTCATGATTCCAACCAGGTATTCCTCTTGTGGCGCATTTACTGGTAGCGCGACCAGCGTGCCATCGTCGTAGTAAATGTCGCGCCACGCCCAGGGGCGATTAGGGGGTTCGGGATGTTTCACCTTGTAGGAAATCAACGCGGCTGCCCCTTCCACCGTTCGCCTAGAACCCAGGGCTGTTCGTCGGCGGCCAGGATTCCTGTGCTCAACAGGCCGCGATAGCCACTCGTCTGGAGATCCTTGTACACGATCCATTTCTCGCCCGCGATCTCCACGATGCCTGTGGCGCGGTGATCAAACTGTCCATGGCCCAGGTGATAGGGGCGGGCCACCAGGACCGCATTCACCCTCGCCATTCTGGGAGCACCCGACTCGTGTCGGATGGCCTGGTTCTGTAGTTCCATCCTGGGAAATGCCTCTCGGGTTGGCCTCACGGCCCGTCAACCAGTCACCCCTAAAGTATACACCCGCAGGATACTGGAGTCAACCCGTCGAGCAGGATCGTAAGCGTCGGCAGGGCTGGTTAGCCAATCATCTGGTCGAGCGCCTGGAGTCCTTCGAGTTGCATATCTTCGGAGACGTGAGCGTAGAGATCGAGCGTGGTTTTGATCGACTTGTGCCCCATGATCTCCGACACGATCTTGACCGGCACGCCACGCGCCAGGAGCAACGTCGCGGCGGTGTGTCGGAGATAGTGTGGTGGGCAGTAGGGCAGGCCGGCCGTCTCGCGGACCGTGTGAAAGTGGTCATTGAGCGTTGTGTACGCATGAAGCCGGCCATCCTCACGCGGGAAGATAAGGCTATGGTTGTGCCAGGCGGCCCCGAGCTCCAGCCGTGCCGCATGTTGCGCGAGGCGATGTCGGCGTAGGCGCTCCGCTAGCGTGGCCGGGATCATCAGGTATCGCTGGCTATCGACGTTCTTGGTAGAGCCAATCCGTTGAGCGCCGTTCTCATCGACGGAGCGACTGCGGCGGATATAGAGCCGCGGGGCGTCCAGGTCGAGGTCATTCCAGGTGAGCGCCATGCCTTCACCGATACGCAGGGCCGTACCCAGGAGCAACCGCCAGAACAGCCCGGTCGGAACCGTCTCCGCCGCCTTGACAAACGCCTGGGCTTCGGCCGGCCGCCAGATGTACAGCTGGCGTTGTTTGGGCGGGCGTGGTGGAGGGACATGGCGGGCAGGATTCAGGTAGATGAGCTTACGCTTCACGGCGTAGTTGAGCGCCGCCGAGAGTACCTGGTGGGCAGTCTGGATCGTGTGCCGGGCATACTCGGCGTCGATCATCGCCATG
>JAUIIK010000032.1 GCA_030431755.1 Chloroflexia bacterium | reverse complement strand
CCGGCGGCAACCGCCGGGCTGGCTGGCTGTGCGACCGTGAGCGCTGCCAACAGAACAGTCACGATCAGGATTCGCCACATAGGTCGCATCTCACACTCCACGTTCGGTATAGACAGCACGTCCACTGCCCGTCTGCAGCGGCGATGTGATCAGGGTATGGCGGCGGCCTACCTGGTCGCATCGGTGTGACTACCTATGCAGAGTGCGAGCCCCGCCCACCCAGCCGGCGCCGGCCTACGTAGACGGCCTCATGACCCTGGTCTGGTGATGCTCTGGAATCGTGCTGCAAAGTGCGCCGGAGCGCCGTTGGAGGAGAGGCGCAGAGCTTCCAGCTACACGTCTCTCAGCGGGCACACTGCGGCTGGTGGCGCCTGAGGAGCGCTTCGTATGGCGCTGTCTATGCCAGGTGGACGCTAACCGCCGGGGCTGTCGAGTGCATGCGCTGGGCGATCATCTGGGGCGCACTCGGAGCGCTGCCAGGGCTGTGCAACCCTTCTGTCACCTGCGGGGCGCTGCTGTTGTGCCTTTGCTATGACGACGGCGCTAGGCTGTGAGGAGGGAACGTTGTGGTTGATGGGAAATCCCATGGCTGCGCCGTCAGAACAATCGAGAGAACGCACGGGCGTCACCGGCTTGGCACTTCCGGCTGGCTTGCTCATTGGCATCGGAGCCGGGATGTTCGTCGGCAACATCGCCGCCGGCACGCTCGTCGGTCAACGTGCTGCCTTCTAGCTCCAGGGTGAAGCCGGTGCTGAGTGTGACCACGCCGCCGCCATTGATTCGACTATGCCAGTCTGCGGTCCGCTGCCATCGCCGTAGTCGACGGTGCGGGTGTGGTAGTCCGGTATTCCGGGGTCATAGAAGGTGGCGCTGGCGACGACGCTTGCCCCCTCATCCGACGACGAGAACTCCTCTGCCGGGGCCCCGAGCGTGGTCCGTCCGGTCTGGCTTGTGTTCGAAGGCGTCACCGTCGGCGTGCTGACAACCGGCGCGGTGTTGGTGATCGTGACGATACCGTCGTTGTTGAGTATCGCCCCGCCTGAGCCATCGGCGTCCCCGTCGCTCAAGGTGATGTTGTCCAACTCCAGGGTAATGCCCGCGTTGACGGTGAAGATGCGCGTCGTGTTCCTGCCGCTGAGCGTCACCGCACCATCGCCGTCGATCTAGGTATTGGCCGCGATCGTCTTCTCACCGGTGAGTCTGATCGTGACGGCGGTATTTCCGCAATCAAAGGTGACTCGACCGCCACCGGCCAGCGCCGATTCCAGCGCTGTCTCCGTGCAACTGTTCGCCGTTCCGCTTCCAACGGCGCCAGCTGCGGTGGCCGGCCGAGCCGGCGTGATCGTCAGAATCCCGGCTAACAGAACAACGAGCGCAAGGACGCGCCACGGAATTGTCATCTGTCGAATCTCTTTCGCTGCTCGGTCGGGATTGTCGGAGCCAGTGTAGCGCAGAGATTTTGGCCGGGCCCGCCAACAACGAGGCACCCCGGACGGTTGATTCCTACGGCGTCGCCGGGATCGTGTTCGCCAGTTCGTAAGCCATACACTGGTTGTGGCTCATGACCCAGCGGTTCGCTCCGGTGTAGAGACTGACACAGGTCAGCAGGTCGCCATCGTCGGCCATCGTGTGCGTCCGTCGAGGTGGATTACACGCACGCCCGAAAAGGTAGAGCAGCTTGCTGGTGTAGACGTCGATGCAGAAACTCGTGTCGAAGGGGGTAATCTCCACCGTACTATTGCCGCACGTGCCACTGCGGGGGCTGGTCACCGCCCCGGTGTAGTAGCTGGCACAGAGCAGGTAGGTTGCGTCCTGGCGGACCTCGACTGCCCCGATGTCGCAGGCCGGACCTTGCGGCCGGCTGATGCCCCGCTGGTCTACGGCAAGACAGTGGATAGCGAGGCCATTGTCAATGGCTGGACTACCGGCTTGCGGCAGATGCGTCTGCGTCGGGCTGCCGTTGTCAGCCAGCGGCCCAAGGTTGTCCTCAGTGTTTGATAGATCGCTTAACTCGGTCAAGTTGCAGCTATTGTCGTCGCTGAGGTTGCCACCTTCAGACGTGATCGTGCCAGAACAGTTGTTACCGAGGTTACTGTTGGCGACGATCGTATTCGAAAGTTGGACGGTCCCATCAGCATTGCGAATCGCAGCGCCATTTCCGGCTCTATTGCCGCTGACCGTGCTGTTGGCCACGACGACCGTGCCGCTATCGTTGTAGATGCCACCACCAGATCTGTTGTTGGGGGCTCTGTTGCCGCTGATTGTGCTGTTCGAGATGGTCAGCGTACCCGTGTTGTAAATCCCACCGCCAAAGCCGCCGGTAACGACGACGATGAACACCCGGCTGTTGCTCACGGTACTGTTGGTTAGACTGACCGTCCCGCCCTGATTGTTGATCCCGCCACCGAAGGTAGTGGCGCCCCTTGCCAAGGTGATTGCGGTCACGTCAAGGTTGACGTCAACGTCGACGCGGAGAATGCCGATATTGTCTCCGCCGTCGAGTGTGATCAATCCACCACCGTCGATTTGTGTGTCGATACTGATCGTCTTCGTGGTCGTTAGCTCGATCGTATGTGGAGCGGCGCCACAGTCGAAGGTCACCGCCCCTCCACCGGCCAGGGCCGTGTCCAGCGCTGTTTCGTCGCAGCTGCCCGGTGTCCCCGTCCCGACGACACCAGCCGCCCGGGCTGGGTTGAGCGGCATCGTCGTGACCAACCCGGCCAGTACGACGAACGCTATGACGCTACGCACATATCTGTTCATTTCACCCTCAATCTTCGGTGTTGCGTTCACATCTACACAGAGGCAGAATCATCAGCCGTGGTGCGTCAGATTCCCGTCAAGTGTCGTCCGCGAAATTGCAGGCCTCGAACTCGTTGCCGTTGGCCGTGACGCCACGCAGGCAGAGCTCCTTGCCGTGGTAGATGTCGTGTTGGATCGCGGCCGGGTTGCCGCTGTAGAAGAGCAGCGTCTGGTCGGGATAGCCGTCGCCGTTGACATCGCTGACGGCGGCGCTCCAGAAGGTGCGCACGACCTCGGCCAGCTCGTTGCCGAGCCAGTCCTCGAAGCGGAGGATGTCGCGATGGACTTGACTGGCGTCGAAGCTCTCGCTGCCATAGAGGACCGCCTTTAGCTGGCTACCATCCCCGGTGACCGTGATCGTCACGTCAGGCCTCGTCTGGTAGCGCAGGACAGGTTCAGCCTCTATCCCATCAGCCCCGGAGCCGAACAGGCTGGACTGAGAAGTGGGGGCAGCATCATTCGCGAAGAACCAGATCGTGCCGCTGCCCGACCCGATGAAAGCGTCGGGTGTGCCGCTATTGTCGATGTCAACGAAGGCGGGCGACGCATCCGTGCCGAGATTCTCCAGGCCATAGGGATTGAAGACGCGCGGCAGGAAGCTGGGCTCGGTGGTCGTACCGACATTCTTGTAGATGCTGGTGCTGCCGCCTGGACCGCCGACAAAGAGGTCGAGCACCCCGTCGCCGTTGGCATCGGCCAGCGCCGGGATGGGACCGCTGGCGTCGAGCGGGTTGATCCCGAAGGGGTTGATCTGCGGCGCGGCAAAGGAGCCTTGCGTCGCCGAACCCTGATTTTCGTAGAAGTAGACATCGCCGCCCGAGTTGCCGCTGATGATGATGTCCGTCAAACCGTCGCCAGTGAGATCGCCGAAGGCTAGCGAAGCGGGCTGCGGAAGCGCGACGCCGCCCAGGGCGGTGCCGAAGCCGATGAAGTAAAAGTCGGGCGCGGTGGCCGTGCCGGTGTGCTCGTAGTAGGCCAGCGTCCCGGCATCGGTGCCGAGATAGAGGTCGAAGTCGCCATCGCTGTCGATATCGACGAAGGTCGGCCGGCCATAGCTGTCGGCGACCATGAATGTCTGTGAGACGGGGCTGGCGAAGGCCGGTATGGTGGCGGTGCCGGTGTTCTCGAGATAGTCGAGTGATGTGGCGCCGCCGATGAAGAGATCCTGCGTGCCGTTGCCGTCGATGTCGACGAAGGTGGGATAGACGGCGGAGGACGTCGAGGTCTCGATGCCGTACGGGTTGGCGACCGGCGTCGCGAACGTGTAGGACTCCGGGTCGACGTTGAAAACGATAGTGATTTCAGCATTGCTGGGTTGGCTGGTGGGAAGTGACGTCGGCGCATCCCCATCGATCTGCGTGTTGCCGGTGGCGTAGCTGCCGCCGCCAGGACCGCCACAATCGTGGTGGATGCTATCACTATCATTAACACTGCCACCGCAGGCGTTCATCCCGCCGCCGCCGTACCCGCCACCAGAGGGGCTACCCGTCGCATTGCCAGCCGAGACGCCATGTCCCTGGTTGGTGTTCGGAAAGCCGTTCAGCCAGAAGGCAGGGCTGTCAGCAGTGGCATACTGCGTTCCGCCCCAGCCGCCGAAGCCGTCCCCACTTCCGGTGGTAAAGCCGTCGGGATTGATGACCGGGCTACCTTGCCCTGGCCCGGAGTAGCTCCCGCCTCTGACCGTTCCGTTGTTTCCGCTGAGATCCTGGCCTGCGCCGTAGGTTGCTGTCTCTGATGTTGCGATCGCGGTCCCGCCATGGCCACCCTCCTGACCGTCGTGGAGAAGAACGCCGTAGTTGCCGCCACCGCCACCACCGGCAATGAGCAGCACATTGCTCGCAGCAAATCCGCTGGCGACCGCGGCGACAATCGTCGATGTGCCGCCCGCGCCGCTCCCCAGACCCGCGCCATTCCCCAGATTTATCGCTTCGTCTTGCCCGTGTGCCCCAAAGTAGTAGTGGAGTGTGGTTGTGCCGTAGGTGCTCTGGTAGTCCTCGATCGTCGTGATCGTCTGAGCGTAGCCCCCGACACCGCCCCAACCGCCAGTATTCGTGCTGCTGTAGTTGTGGCCCTTGCCGCCCTTGCCGCCCCAGGCCTGGACCCACATGACGGTATAGGACTGAACATCGGCATTGATCGACTGCGCGAGTGGTAGGAGATCGGTCACCAGGCTAAGCGACGACTGGTCGTCGACAACCTTGAGTGAGCAGGTCACCAGCGTGTCACTGGTTGCCTCGCATGTCGCGTAGTCATTGTCGGCCGAGGTGGCCGCCAGGACCGTCTCGCCATGGTCCGTCGTCTGTGCGCCGGTTAGCCCACCACTCAAGCTCAGCAGTAGCAGTACCAGGAGTGGGACAGCAGTGTTTCGTTTCTGGAGGGCGTTCGAGATGGACATGTTGTTCGACCCTTTCATTGACGCTGAAATTAGTGTCCCGCGCCGCCGAGGTAGACCTCGCCGATCCAGAAGCTGTGCAGCGCGTAGCCGCCGATGCAGCTGTCGCTCTCGACGAGCTGGCTGCCGGTGCGCCCGAAGCCCAGATAGCCGCTGTAGCTGCTGTTGCCGCCGAGCAGCACAAAGTGGCCCGACGAGCCTCCGGCCGTTGTCTCGCGCTCGAGCGCGACGCCTTCCATGGTTCCGTGCTGGCCCTCGAAGCGCGCTGCCACGGCCAAGCCCAGCGCGGCGTCGATGCCACGCGTGAGCGTCAGCTGGAGCGGGCCGCTATCGTCTGCGGGATGGCTGGCGAGGAAGCCGCCGGTGGCGGTCGTGGCGTCGTGGAGACAGGCCTCGGAGGTCAGGTTGACGCCGCCGACCGGTTTGGCCCGGTCAATGCGGTAGCCGACTACCGCCAGGCTGGTGTCGCTGCGCTCAACGACTTTGTTGAGGTAGAGCACCTGCCCGGTGTTGCCGCGCCGCCCGACCAGGATCCCGGTCAACCTGTCCGCGCCTGCCCCCGGCTCGATCAGCAGCTGCACGTAGCCGGTCCACTCGCCGGTGTCGTCGGTGATCGTGAGCTCCTGGAACGAGAGCTGCGCGCCGCGGCAGGTCAGCGTCTCGGCGTTGCAGGGCGCGGTCCAACCGATGTTCGTTGATGACGTCGCCGTGCCGGTGATGTCGCCGCTCACGATATCGATGCCGGCGAGGTTGCGGATGTGCAGCCCGCGCTCGTCAACCCAGAGGCGGTCCGGCGCGGCGACTTCGCTGACTGAGAACTCCAGGGCAATCGGGCTAGCATTGCCGGGCACTTCCAGGTCGTCGCTTGCCTCTGGCTCAGCAGCGAATTGAGCAGTGGCGACTCCACCGCTGCTGATGGTTGTGAGAATCAGTACCACGAACGCCATCCGGCCACTCCAGTAGCGTCGCGTTGGAACGTCAAGCATCCCGCTCGACTCCTCTCAAGCCGTCAAGCCTCGTGCAAGGGGCCGTAGCCGGCAGATGTCGCGACTTATGGCAGGGCCGAAATTGTGTTTGGTAGCTCATAGGGCGTGCACTGGCTGTGATGTGTCACCCACCGGTTGGCGCCGGTGTAGAGACTCACGCAGGTCAGCAGGTCGCCGTCGTCGGGCAGCGTGTGGGCGAAGCGCGGCGGCGCGCAGGTGCCGCTGGAGCTGAATGTCAGCCGGCCGGTCCAGGGGTTGATGCAGAACGTCTGGCCGTAGGGCTCAATCGCCACGGTGCCTGCGCCACAGCTACCGGAGAGTGGACTCGTGACGGCGCCGGTGTAGAAGGAGACACAGAGGCCAAAGGTTGCGCCACCGGAAACTTCGACGGCGCCGATGTCGCATGCAGAACCCCGCGGTCGGCTGACGCCGCGCTGGTCCTCAGCGGGGCAGCCGCCGTTGAGACCGTTGTCGATGACCGGGCTGCCGGTCTGAGGCAGATGCGTGAGCGTTGGACCGCCATTGTCCGCCAGCGGGCCGAGCAGGGCGTCGTCTACATAAAGGTCTGTGGGTTGATTGAACGCCGTTGTACAGCTGGTGTCGTCATCTGTCAGGTTGCCGCCCAGCGAAGTCGGCACGCTAACATTGAAGCAGCTAAGGAAGCCGTTGTTCGCGATGATGGTGTTTTGGAAGGTCAGGCTACCGTCACTCTGGTATGCGCCGGCTACATCCGAAGTCGAGATGTTGTTAGTGATTGTGGTGTTGGAGACCGTCATGCTGCCAATGGCATTCTGGAATCCACCGCCGCGGGCTCCGACGCTGTTGCCGCTTAGCGTGCTATTCGTGAGCGTGACTGTTGCCACGAGTACGAACACTCCACCACCGTTGAGGGCGCTGTTGCCGCTTAGTGTGCTGCTTGTGAGCTCCAGCGTGCCGGTACTCGCGTAGATCCCGCCGCCGGCGTTTCCTGCATCGTTGTCATTGAGGGTGCTGGAGGTGATCGTCACGATGCCTTCGGCGATGTAGATCCCGCCACCGAGGCCTCCGTTGTTCTCGGCCAACGTGCTGCCTGCGATCTCTAACGTGCCTCCGTCGTTGACAATTGCGCCACCGAGATTTCCCGCAACGTTGCTGGTAAGCGTGCTATTGGAGATCAAAAGCGTGCCGTAGTTGACGATCGCGCCACCCGAGTTGCCTCCGACATTGCCATCGCGCAACGTGATGCCCTCTAGCTCCAGGGTGAAGCCGTTGTTGACCGTGAAGTGCCGGTTGTTGCCGTCGGTGCTGAGTGTCACCCCGCCGCCCTCAATTCGAGTGTCGGCGTTGATCATCTTCTCATTCGTCAGCACGATCGGCAGGTCACCCGCGTCACAGTTGAAGGTCACCAGGCCGCCACCGGAGAGCGCGGTATCCAGCGCCGCTTCGGAGCAACTGCCCGGTGTGCCGTTGCCGACGACACCGGCAGCGCTCGCCGGGCGGGACGCATGCACGACAAATGTGCCTGCTAGCACAAAGGCGACAACAAAGCCGCGCCACAGGGTACTCATGTGCGGTTCTCTTTCGATTCTGTAGGAGACACGCTCGCGTCTGTGTTGATCATAGTCCGCACTGCTGACGCACCATGTCGGGCGCGCCAGCGGTGCGTGAACCTACGGCGTTGCCGAGATAGCATTCGCCACCTCGTAGGCGCTGCACTGACTTAACGCTTCCACGACGCGCAGCAGTCCCAGATACGGGGTATAGCAAGCGTGAATCGGTCCGTTGTCCGGTACGATGTGGAGTTCCTGATTGGGCGGGCACTGACTGTCGCTCGACCAGCGCAGCTTGCCGAGCCCAGCGCTGATGCAGAAGGCCGTCGGCGCGTCGTCCGGCAGTGCCAGCAAGAAACTCGCTGTTCCGCACCCAATCTCGCCTGCGGCACGCACGACACTGGTCAGGTAGTCCACACACAGCTCGACGCTGGCAGGCTGCTCGAGCGTCACGGCGCTTGTCGCCTCGCCCAGATCATCGTCCATAACCTGGACGTTGATGGTTGCGCCGGCGTCGGCGCTGCATTCGCCCTGGTTCCCGGTTCCTTCCGTTTCGTAGCTACCGTCATTGTCGCAATCGAAGCTGTAGGTCAGGATGTCCTCGACCCCTACATCGCTGGCGTCGACCGTAATGGTCACGATGTCGCCTGCGGTGTCTGCCTCAACTGCGTCGATCGTTGGCGGGACGTTGTTGACGTAATGGATGGTGAAGTTGTCGCCAGGATGTCCGACGTCATCGATCACTTCGATGGTGACGGCGTAGGGATCGCGGTCGGTGCCGGACGGGTTGTCGTCGATGTAGATGTGGTGCGGTCCGACGCAGGTATCCATATCGCCGTCGTTGTTGACGATGACCGTGCCCGCCTGTGGTCCGCTGCCATCACCGTAGTCGACGGTGCAGGTGTGATAGTCCGGTATTCCGGGGTCATAGAAGGTGGCGCTGGCGACGACGCTTGCCCCCTCATCCGACGACGAGAACTCCTCCGCCGGGTTCCCGAGCGTTGTCCGTCCGGTCTGGTTTGTGTTCGAAGGCGTCACCGTCGGCGTGCTGACGACTGGCGCGGTGTTGGTGACGACGATAGTCGTTGAGCCGGTATCGCAGTTGCTGCTGTCGGAAGTGGCGCAGACACGCACTGGAACGGTGAATGTGCCGTCGCTCTCGAATGTGCAGTCGGCCGAACCGGAGTCGCCCGCGCCGCTGTCGGACGTCTCGTAGTCGCCGCTGTCGTCGCAATCGAAACCGTAGTCGTAGCTGATACCGGCTGGGCCGGTCGCGACCACGTTGATCGTCGCCGTAGAGCCTTCGGCGATCGGTCCAGTGTCGTTGTAGACGGTAATGAGTTGCACCGGCGCCTGTGCAGCGACCTCGACCGCCCCAATAACGCAGGTCGTGCCGCTCGCATCCCGGACCGCGCCGCGCTGGTCCTCTGATGGAGTGACCGAGCAGTCAACAGCGCCGACGGCAGCGGAGCTTGTGTCGGGCTGCATCGTCTCGGTCGGTCCTCCATTGTCGCTAAGAGAACCGAGGCTCACGTTCGCGCTGTCCTGAATGTCGCCCGTGCCGCTGAGTGCGCAGCTGTCGTCGTCGCTGAGGTTGTAACCCCCGGATGTGACAGTCCCGCCATCGATCTGACAGTTCATGACGGAGCTTCCGGGAACCACCGTGTTGCCGGCAACAATCGAGCTTGTGATCGAGGTCGTCCCGCCGGCTGCGTAGAGCGCGCCGCCGGAGTTGGCATCGTTGGCGCTGAGCGTGCTGCCGAGCAGCGTCAGCGTACCGCCGGCAATGTAGATCCCGCCCCCGCTGGGGTTGTTATTGCCGGTCAATGTCGAGCTTGTGATGTTGACGGTGTCCGTCTTGATATAGAGCGCGCCGCCTTGCCCAAGACTCGAAGGGGCATTACCGGTGAGCAGGCTGCCGGTTATCGTCAGGACGCCTGCATTGTGATTGATCCCGGCCCCCTGATCAGCCTGGTTGCGGCTGATGACGCTGCTCTCGATCGTCATCGTGTCGTTGTTGTAGATGCCGCCGGCCCAGCCGGCAGCAATGTTGCGGTCGACGGTGCTGGCCATGAGGTTGACCGTGCCGGAGACGTTGTAGATGGCACCGCCCTGATTCGCAACACTGCCATTCAACGTGCTGGCGATGAGCGTCGCGCTTCCACTGTTTGTGTTGTAAAGAGCGCTGCCATGATTGGCGAAGCCGTTGTTGTTGAGCGTGCTGTCGGTGACGGTCAGCGTCCCGCCGTCGTTGTAGATTCCCCCGCCCGCGCCGGAGTCATCGGCTTGGGTGCCGTTGCTATTGATGCTGGAGTCAAAGAAGGATGTCGTTCCTCTATTGTAGAGTGCGCCGCCGTTGACAGTAGCCGTGTTGCCGTTGACTGTGCTGTTCAGGACAGTCAATGTGCCACCGGCGTTGTAGAGCGCGCCGCCGTTGTAGTTCGTGTTGCTGTTGAACGTCGAATCCGCAACTGTGACGGTAGCAGCGTTGATGTAGATCGACCCGCCGTTACCGAGCCCTCCTTGAGAGGGCCAGTTGTTGGTGAATGTTCCGTTCACGACGACCAGTGTGCCGGCGTCCTGCTGGATCGCGCTGCCGGTATCGCCGTAGTTGGTGTCAAAGGTCGTGCCTGAGACGGCAAGCGTGCCATCACTGTAGATACTGCCGGCGCCGCCGACGCCTTCATTCTTACTGAAGGTACCGCCGGTGACGGTGACGCTCTCGTCGCCGGTGCTGTAGATCGCGCCACCATTGCCGTTTCCGAAGTTGTTGCTGAAGGTGCTGTTGGTGATGTCGATCTCACCACCGCCGACGCTATAGATCGCGCCGCCCGCGTATTCTCCTCCGCTGTTGTTACTGAAGGCGCTGTTCGTGATCGACAGTTCGCCGCCGTTGGTGTTGTAGATCGCGCCGCCCTGCAGGTTGGCATAGTTGCCGCTCAGGGTGGCCCCGCTCATCGTCAGCGTGCCGCCGTCGTTGTAGAGCGCCGCGCCGTTGTCCGCGCTGCCCTGGGCGAGGTTGAGATCCGCGATATTCAGACGCACTCCTGCGTCCAGATAAAAGATCCCGGTTGCGCTACTCCCACTAATGGTCACCAACCCGCCACCATCGACCTGCGTGTCGGCGGCAATCGTCTTCTGGCTTGTCACGCTGATCGTTACGGCGCTGGATCCGCAGTCGAAGGTGACCGAGCCGCCGTTGCTCAGTGCTGTCTCCAGCGCCGTCTCGGTACAGCTATCCGCCGTACCGGTCCCGACGGTCCCGGCAGCTGTCGCCGGTTGCACCGGTGCGAGTACCAATAATCCGGTCAGCAAGGCAAAGGTCGCCAGGCCGCGCCACAAGGTGCTCATGTGTCGACTCCCTCTCGAGTCTGTGTGTTTGATAGAGGCAGGGTAGCGCAGAAGTAATGTGCAGGACACCCCGCAACGAGGTACCCCTGGCTGCTTCCCACTACGGCGCTGCCGGGATCGTATTCGGCACGTCGTAGGCTCCGCACTGGCTGTGGTTCGTGACCCAGCGGTTGGCGCCGGTGTAGAGATTGACACAGGTCAGCAGGTCGCCGTCGTCGGGCATCGTGTGGACGATGCGAGGTGGCGTACAGGTACGGCCGAACGAATAGGTGAGCTGGCCGGTCCAGCCATTGACGCAGAAGCTCAGGTTGCCGGGTACGTTGAGCTCGATCGCACCTGGGCCGCAGCCTCCGGAGAGCGGGCTGGAGACGGCTCCGGTGTAGTAGGAAGCGCAGATAGCGTAGGTTGCGCCCTGCCGGACTTCGACCGCGCCAATGTCGCAGCCTGCCCCTTGCGGGCGCTCGATGTTCCGTTGATCTGCGTCGGGGCAGGCGATGATGAGGCCGCTATCGATGGCTGGGCTATCAGGCTCTGGCAGGTGGGTCAGCGTCGGCCCGCCGTTGTCTGTCAATGGCCCGAGGCCGGTCGCGGTGTCGGGCAGGTCGCTGGGCTGGTCGAGGAGGCAGCTGTCGTCGTCGCTGAGATTACCGCCTGCGGAGGTGAACGAGCCGCCGAGATTGACGCAATTGTCGAAATCTCTATTGTTCGCAACGAGCGTGTTCGTCAGGGTGATGTCGCCGGCATTGCCGATCCCATCCGCGACTACCGGAACGAAGCTATCGGGCATGCCGGTATTGTCGCTGACGGTGCTGTTGATCACCGTCAGGATGCCTGACTCATAGTTGTAGATCCCGCCGCCCGTCCTCGCGCTGTTTCCGCTGAAGGTGCTGTTGGAAACGGTGGTCGTTCCGAAGAGGTTGTAGAGCCCGCCGCCACTGCCGATAACTCCACCGGAAGCTGGGACCATGACGTTGTTGCTGGCGGTGCTGTTGGTCATTGTGAGGAACCCGGACGATACGTAGATCCCGGCGCCGGCGGAGGTCGTCTGGTTGCCGTCGATCGTGCTGTCGGCGATGAAGACGTTGGTGTTGTCGCCGCTACTAAAGACCCCGCCGCCGGAATTGCGCGCCTGGTTGTTGTTGACGGTGCTATGCGTGATGGTGACCGTGCTGTCAGCGGCATAGATCCCGCCGCCGGAGGCTCCCGCCTCGTTGGCGGCAATGTCGCTATCTACGATCGTAACAATGCCGTTCGATCTGCTATAGATCCCGCCAGCGTGGCTACCCACGCTGACGTTGCCACTGATGGTGCTGCCGGTAATCGTGAGTGTGCCGCCTGCGTTAGCAATCGCGCCTACAATCTCGCTGGTGTTGTCGCTGATGGCGCTATTGGTGATGGTTGTCGCGCCTGCCAGGCCGTATATCGCGCCAGCATTGGTTTCGGCATGGTTGCCGGAAAGCGTGCTGTCGATGATCGTTGTCGTCGAATCGTTGAGACTGTAGAGCGCGCCGCCTTCACGCCCATCGTTTTCACTGACTACGCTCCCGGTGAGGTTGAGTGTTGCGCCGGCGCCGTTCAAGATTGCGCCGCCGTAGTCTGCGCTGTTGTTGTTCAGGCTACTGTCGGTGATCGTGAGGATTCCGCCTGCGTTGTGGATCGCGCCGCCACCGTTGGATGGGGGCGGGCCACTATTGTCGCCACCGGTAAGTGTGAGGGCGGTGAGTTCCAACGCGATATCGGTGTTGATATAGAAGATGCGCGTCTGATCCTGCCCATCGAGTGTGATCAATCCGCCGCCATTGATCTGCGTGTCGACGCTGATGATCTTCTCGCTCGTCAGCCCAATCGTGTGTTGCGCCGCCCCGCAGTTGAAGGTCACGAGTCCGCCGCCGGCGAGCGCCGTCTCCAGCGCCGGCTCGTCACAGCTGCCCGGTGTGCCGGTCCCAACGACGCCGGCCGCTTGCGCCGGGTTGCTTGGGGCGACCGAAACGAGTCCGGCCAGGAGTAGCAAGATGCTCAAGCTGCGCCAACGTCGGTTCATCGGTGGGTTCCTTCTCTCATCCTAAACAGTCAACATGTGCCTATGGCAGACGCTTGATGGCTACGGGCTTGCCGGGAGCGTGTTCGCCAGCTCGTAGGCGCTGCACTGGCTATGGTTCGCGACCCAGCGGTTGATCCCGGTGTATAGGCTGACGCAGGTCAGGAGATCACCGTCGGCCGGCATGGTGTGCGCGACGCGCGGCGGGTTGCAGGCGCGTCCGAACTGGTAGAGCAGCTTGCCGGTATAGAGGTCGATGCAGAAGGACTTGTCGAAGGGCGTGACTTCGACTGTGCCCGTGGCGCAATTGCCGTTGAGTGGGCTGGTGACGGCGCCGGTGTAGTAGTTGGCGCAAAGCCGGTAGGTTGCGCCCTGGACCCGTTCGACCGCACCGATGTCGCAGCTCGCGCCAACCGGCCGGGCAACGCCGCGTTGGTCCGCGGCTGTTGTCAGGCTGCAATCGCTCGTGTCGACGGCGTCGGAGCTCGCGCCCGGCAGCATCGTCTCGGTCAGACCGCCGTTGTCTTGGAGCGTCCCGAGATTCACGCTGGCGCTGTTCTGGATGTCACCGGTCTGGGTCAAAAGGCAGGAGTCGTCGTCGCTAAGGTTGTGCCCGAGCGAGGTGATCGTGCCGCCGTGCACGTCGCAGTTTGGTCCGGTCGCCGTATTGCCCGCCACGATGGAACTGGTCAGGAAGGTTGCGCCATCGTTGAGGATCGCGCCGCCGAGCTCGCCGCTGTTGTTGCTGATGGTGCTGCTCGTAACCGCCATCGTCCCGGTGTAGTTGTAGAGTGCGCCGCCGCCGAATTCCCCGCTGTTGCCGCTCAGGGTGCTATTCGTGATTTCCAAGTTGCCTGCATTGAGCAGCGCGCCACCGGCAGCCGCAGTGTTGTCGCTGAGGGTGCTGTTGCTGATCTCCAGCGTGCCATTGTTGGTGATCGCGCCACTGGAGTGTTCAGCGCTGTTGCCGCTGAAGGTGCTGTCGGTGATCTCCACCACGCCGGTGTTGCGGATTGCCCCAGCTTCGCTGGAACTGTTGCCGGTGAACGTGCTGCCGGCGATCTCCAACACGCCGGTGTCGTGGTAGATCGCCCCGCCTGCGCCCGAGCTATTGTTGCTGAGGGTGCTGTGCGTGAACTCGGCCGTCCCGCCGTCGAAGTAGAGCGCGCCGCCGAAGACACCCGCGTAATTGTCATTGAGGGCGCTAGCGGTGACCGCAAGCGTGCCACTGCTGCTGAAGATCGCTCCGCCGTGTCTTGAGACGGTGCTGTTGCTGTCCACCGTGCTGCCTGCAAGCGTGACATCACCGGAGGAGTTGAAGATTGCCCCGCCATCCTCACCGGCGGAGTTGCCACTGAAGTCGCTGTCGGTTGCCGTCAAGATACCGCGGCCGCCAACCCTGTCGCGATTGTAGATGCCGCCACCGTCGACAGCCGCCGCATTGTTCGTGACGCTGCTGCCGTCGAGCGTCAATTCGCCTTCGTTGTTAATCGCGCCACCGAGGTTCGCG
This sequence comes from Chloroflexia bacterium, assembly GCA_030431755.1. GTDB lineage: Bacteria > Chloroflexota > Chloroflexia > Thermomicrobiales > CFX8 > JAUIIK01. The sequence continues at coordinate 28,176 of JAUIIK010000032.1, read as the reverse complement.
GAGTTCTCGGTGATGGCCGTGCTGGTCAACACGAGAAGGCCGTTGTTGACGATCGCGCCGCCAGCGCCGGCGGAAATGCCCGCGCCGTTGCCGCCGGTGAGCGTGATCCCGATCAGGTCGACGCGGATACTGTCGTTCACATAGAAGAGCCGCGTTTGATTCTGTCCATCGAGGGTGATGAGCCCGCCCCCGTCGATCTGGGTGTCCAGGACGAGCACCTTCTCGCTCGTCAGCGGGATCGTGTGCGGCGCCGCGCCGCAATTGAAGGTCACGAGTCCGCCTCCGGCGAGCGCTGTGTCGAGCGCCGTCTCGTCGCAACTGCCCGGTGTGCCGGTCCCAACGACGCCAGCTGCAAGGACTGGTTGGACTCCGACGCCGAACTCGGCGCTCGCGAGCAGCATGAATGTCGCTGCGATGTGCCACCATCTCTGCATTTGTTGGTCTTCCCTTTCGATCTCTGATTGCATTGGGGTGGCCGCAAGCCTTACGGCTGTACGCTTCGCGCGGCGCTGCGACAGCCGCGTGCAGCGCCCAGCTAGAACCCGCGCTGCACGATCACTTCGCCGGTGACGAGGGCTTGCAGCTCAGGGCTGAGGACTGCTTCCTCGCCGCGAGTCACTTGTGCGCTGCGACCGCGCTGCCACTCCGCTACCACCTGGCGAACGCTTTCCAGGGCCTGTTCGTCTACACAGACGCAGAGTCCGGTTGCGGTGCCATCTTTGGCTTCCAGCGCGATAAATGCGACGAAGCCGGGCGATGTGGCCAGTGCCGCCCCAAGCGCGCGGCCGTGCCGTGCCCGGTCGCTGGTGGTCGCACAGCTTCCCAGGTCGAGATTGAAGAGCGATGCGTGCATAGACTCCCTCCGCCGGACGGACGTGCGCAGGTATGGGCCGCCGTGATTACTACGGCCTCGCCATGCGAACCCCGCGCTTCCGCCGTCAGTGTGGAGCCGTTGCCGTAATGACACATCCACAGACTGTGGAGTTCGGTTATGGAATTTCTGGAATTGGACGATCTCCTGGAGTGGTGAGCCAATTCTGACGAGCGCGTGCTCAGGCGGTATCGCCGGGCGATTGCTCCTGCGTCGCGAGCCACTCCGCGACCTGGACCCGCGACCGCAGCTCCAGCTTCTGAAGGATTTGGTGGACATGGGAGGCGACCGTGCTGGGTGCGATGAAGAGCGCATCGGCGATCTGTCGATCACTGTACTCCTCGGCCAGCAAGCGGGCCACCTGAAGCTGCCGGCGTGTCAGCGGCTCCGGCGTAAGCGTATCGGACGTGACTGACGGGGCGCGGGCATCCTGCTCGTCCAGGAGCGCATGCGCCGCCAGCACCGCCTCTTCGGCTCCGAGTGCGTGGCTTTCCGTCCAAACGCCGTCGAACCACTCCTCCCGCCGCAGGGCATTGATCTGATTCGTGATTTTCGCAATGTCTGCAAACGACGTCTGGTCGAGCGATCCCCCGAGCCGGTCAGACAATGCCTGGGCCGCGCCGACAAACAGCACCGCCTGTCGCGGACGCCCCGCGTCGAGCAGCACTTCGCTCAGAACGAGAAGATCGGAGGCGACGAGCCACTCGTCCTCCAAGCGATGATGTGTCGACATGCCGTCGGCGATCTGGCGGATTGATGCGCTTAGATCCCCACGGTCCTGTGTCGCCAGACCGAGCAGGACCTGGGCGATCCCGACGATCCGCATGTCGCCGAACTCGCGCAGGCGTTTGAGGCTCTCCTGGAACATGCGCGTGGCTTGTGGACGGTCGTCAGGCGTGCGTTCAGCGCGGTACATTGCAAGCCCAAGATGCAACTGAACCCGCATCGCGCCGGGCTCGTCGTCAAGGGCCTCGACGATAGCTAACGCCTCCTCCAGGCACTCAATCGCGCGCGCGTAAGCGCGCTGCACCCGATAGATCATCCCAAGATCCCGGAGCGCGGACGCGATGGCCGGCGCGTCTCCCAATTCCCGTGCGAGTTGGAGACTCTCTCTGGTGAACCAGACGGCATCGGTCTCGTGCGCCGTCGATGTCTGGTCGAAGTACAGGGCCAGCCGGCCCGCGCCGGTCAGCGCTTGCGCACGCAATGTATTGTCATCTTTCGACTCACTGCGCTCCAGCGCGCCGCGTAGTCTTCGCATACCCTCTCGCAGATGCCCGTGGATCTCCCAGAAGGGCGCAAGCGCTACGACGAATCGCAGTTCGAGTGCGGGATCCGTCTGCCGCGTCCACGTCAGCGCCGCGCGCAGGTTGGCTTGCTCGCGCTCCAGGCGTCGCAGCCACTGTTCTTGCTCCGGCCCCCGGAGCTTGTCCGCGGCACGCTGCGCGAGGTCGAGATAGAAAGCCGCGTGGAGGGTTCTGATCGCTGACGATTCGCCGCTTGCATCGAGCAGTTCGAGGGCATACTGGCGCAATGGCTCCAGCAGTCGATACCATGCTGACCGTGTGCTGCTTTCTGTCACGACGAGCGACTTGTCGGCCAGCCCGGCGAGGATGTCCAGCACCGCAACGGAAGGAATCTCAGCATCCGCGCAGACCGCTTCCGCTGCTGCAAGTCGAAACTCCCCATTGAAGACGGCGAGGCGGCGAAACACGGCGCGTTCATCGCTGGTCAGCAGCCCGTCGCTCCACTCGAGTGTGGCGCGCAAGGTCTGATGGCGCGTTGGCGCTACCCGGTTGCCGCCGATGAGTAAGCGAAAACTGTCGTCGAGCCGTCGAAGGATCTGCTGGATGCCGAGCACATGTACCCGCGCGGCCGCAAGCTCCAGCGCCAGCGGGATGCCTTCCAAGCGCACGCAGATGCGGCCGACCGACTCGGCGTTGTCCCGCGCCAACTCAAATGACGGCAAGACAGCCTGTGCCCGGCTCGTGAAGAGCTGCACAGCCGGCGACGCCGCGATTGCGTCGACATCCACCGGAGGGTCGAGATTCGGGATGTCGAGCGGCGGCACGCGATATTGGCGTTCGCCGGCGATGTGCAACGGCTCGCGGCTGGTGGCGATCACGCGCAGCGCCGGACAAGCGGCGAGCAGCGTGTTGATGAAGAGGGCGCAGGCGTCGACGAGGTGTTCGCAATTGTCGATTAGCAGGAGGGCCGGCGCGGACTGAAGCTGCGCGATCAGTGCGGTTGTGGAGGACGTCGAGCCTGATTCTTGTAAGCCGAGCGCTTCCGCTACGACGCTAGGTAACAGCTCCGGCTCTGCGACAGCGGAAAGCTCGACTACCCAGTTCCGTTGAGGATAATTCGCAGCGAGGTCGCCCGCTAGCTGGAGCGCCAGACGCGTTTTGCCGCAACCCCCGACACCGCTGAGGGTCAACAGCCGCGTCTCATCGTCGCCGAGGATTTTCCAGATAGCGGCAAGATCCCGCTCACGGCCAATGAGCGCGGTGCGTGGCGCTGGCAATGCGGAGGAGCGGTTAGCCTGATGCACGATACGATCCGCTTAGCGCGAGCATGACGATGCGTTCCACCCATGCATGCGTACCGATTGTCCCTCGATATGTCGCCTCGCGTTTAGGCGTCGAACGGGCATACGGTTCGCCGCTAACGATACTATGGCGAAACGGTCGAGGTGCTTGCCGGGGGCTTCTGCGAACCCCGGGGGGCATATTGAGTTGTGGCTACAAGCCCGCTCTGACACGCGTAGTGCGCGACCCATTATCTGTGCTGGTACATCGCCTCAAGCACTGCGCGACGAACGCGCCTTAATGCGGCTTCCGCGTCAGCTACGGACTGGCTGGAATCGTGTTCGCCAGCTCGTACGCGTTGCACTGACTGTGATTGCTGACCCAGCGGTTGGCGCCGGTGTAGAGGCTGACGCAGGTCAGGAGGTCGCCGTCGTCCGGCAGCGTGTGACTGATACGCGGCGCAGCGCAGGGCCGGCCAAACTGATAGAGCAGCTTGCCAGTGTAGGAGTCGATGCAGAACGTTTTGTCGAAGGGTGTGATTTCCACCGTGCCATTGCCGCAGCCGCCGGAGAGCGGGCTGGAGACGGCGCCGGTGTAGTACGAGGCGCAGAGGGTGTAGGTCGCGCCCAGCACCCGTTCGACCGCGCCGATGTCGCAGGCCGGTCCCTGAGGTCGGCTGATGCCGCGCTGGTCCGCAGCCGACGACACTCCGCAGGCGGCGTTATCGACAGCGTCGGAGCTGAGGGCGGGCAGCATCGTCTCGGTCGGGCCACCGTTGTCGGCCGGCGCGGCGACGTCGATGTTCGTGCTGTTCTGGATGTCACCGCTGGCAGTGAACGGGCAGGAGTCATCGTCGCTGAGATTGGAGCCGAGCGATGTCGTCGTGCCGCCGTTGATGCCGCAATTCGGGCCGGAAGGCGAGGTGTTCGCCGCTACGATGGAACTGGCGATGGTGGCGTCGCCGCCGGAGTTGCGGATGCCGCCCCCGCCGAGGCTGGCGCTATTGTTGATGAGCGTGCTTGCCGTTACCGACAGGTCGTCGTCGCTGTAGATCCCCCCGCCAAACTGGGCTGAGTTGTCGTAGAAGGTGCTGGTGGAGACCGTCGTCGTGCCCGGCTGATTGCCGATTGCGCCGCCGTTGAGTTCGGCGCTATTGCCGATGAAGGTGCTGCCTGCGACGATCAGCTCGCCGCCGGAGCCGATCGCGCCGGCGAAGCGAGCTGAGTTGTCGATGAATGTGCTGGTCGAGACCATCACATAGCCGCCGCTATCGATTGCGCCGCCAAAGTCGATTGCACTATTGCCGATGAATGTGGTCGCCTCGACTGTCACGTCGCCGGCGGGGTCGTTGGCTATGGCGCCTGCAAACTGAGCGGTATTGCCACTAAAGTTGCTCGCCGAAATTCTCACGTTGCCACTGTTGTAGGCCACGCCACCCGCAATGGTTGCGCTGTTGCCGCTGAATGTGCTGCCAGTGATTGTGAGCACGCCGGGGTCGTTATCGATCGCGCCGCTGAAGGCGGCGGTGTTGTTCGTGAAGCTGGTTCGGGCGATCTCGATGGTTCCACCGTCGTTGTCAATCGCGCCACCCTCGGAACCGCCTTCGTTGCTGTCGAAGCTGCTGTCGAACGTGCGTAGCGTCCCAAGCACATGGATTGCTCCGCCGGGGTCGGGGATATCGACATCAGACCCGTCGTTGCCGTTGTTGATCGCGATCTCGCGCAATTCGAGGGTCGCGCCCGCTTCCACGTTGAACATGCGTGTGGCGTCGCCGCCGTCGAGCGTGACCGTCCCGCCGCCATCGATGACGACCGGGTTCCCGGCCGTGATCGTCTTGACGCTGGTGAAGGTGATCGTCCCGCTACAGCTGAAGGTGATCGTGCCGCCGCCGCTCAGCGCCGTCGCCAGGGCGGTGTCGAAGCTCGTCTCGTCACAGGTCGTCACGACCGCATCGCCAGCCACGGCAACGCCGGCTGCCGCAACGGGCAATATCCCAACCACCAGGCTGATCGTGATCAATGTCCGCCAGATTCGTCGCATTATTTCTGATTCCTTTCGGACAGCCGTTCTCCGGCCAGTTCTCATCTCATCCGGTCCGTCGCGGCTATGGCGTGGCCGGGATCGTGTTCGGCAGTTCGTAAGCGCTGCATTGGCTATGGCTCGTGACCCAGCGGTTCGCGCCGGTGTAAAGACTGACGCAGGTCAGCAGGTCGCCGTCGTCGGGCATCGTGTGACCGACGCGTGGCGGGTTGCAGGGGCGACCAAACTGGTAGAGCAGCTTGCCGGTGTAGACGTCGATGCAGAACGTCTTGTCGAATGGTGTGACTTCAACGGTGCCGTTGCGACACTCGCCGGAGAGCGGGCTGGTGACGGCGCCGGTGTAGTACGAGGCGCAGAGGGTGTAGGTCGCGCCCAGCACCCGTTCGACCGCGCCGATATCACAGGTTGCGCCTTGCGGACGGCTGATGTCACGCTGATCTGCGGAGGTTGACAGGCTGCAATCGGCATTGTCGACGGCATCGGAGGTGCCAGAGGGCAGAATGGTCTTAGTGGGGCCACCATTGTTCTGGAGCGGCCCGAGGTCGACATTGGCGCTATTCTCGATGTCGTCGCTTGCAGTGAAGTTGCAGCTGTCATCGTCGCTGAGATTGCTGCCCTGAGAGATGATAGAGCCATCGAAGTTGTTGCAGTTGGCTCCAGTCGGCGCGGTGTTGAGCGCCACGATCGAACTGGCGATTATCGTCGTACTTCCAAAGTTACGAATGCCTCCACCAACGCTATTCGCACTGTTCCCGCTAATCGTGCTAGCTGCAATCGTCAGCGTGCCAGATCTAGAGTTGGTTACCGCCCCGCCGCTGCTGCCCGCGTTGTTGCCGCTGATCGTGCTGGCTACTATCGTCAGCGAGTCGTCGTTGTAGATCACCGCACCAAAGTCTGCGCTGTTGTTGCGAAAGGTGCTGTTGGTCACGGTCAATGTGCCCGGATCGTTGTCGATTGCGCCGCCATTGTCCGCGACATTGCTGCTGAAGGTGCTGTCGACGACCTCGATCACTCCACCGTCGTTGTCCAGTGCTCCGCCCTCAAACCCCCCGCCATTGCTATCGAAACTGCTGTTGACCACCCGCAATGTAGCGCCACTTCGGATCCTGACGGCCCCGCCGTCGCCACTCCCATTGTTGAGCTCCAGGTTGTGCACTTCCATTGTTGCGTTGCCATTGACGACGAACAGGCGCGTCGCGTCGTTGCCATCGAATGCGATCTGACCCCCGCCATCAATCACAACGACGTTCGGAGCAGTGATCACCTTCTGGCTGGTGAAGGTGATCGTGCCGCTACAGCTGAAAGTGATCGTGCCGCCACCGCTCAGCGCCGTCGCCAGAGCGGCGTCGAAGCTCGCTTCGTCACAGGTCGAGACAACTGAGTCATCCGCAGTCACTGGGTTAGACGGTGATAGCGCCAGCATCCCGGCCAGCAACGACAGTGTAAGCAGCCCTCGCCAGAACTCCCTCACATCAAGTCCCTTCGTGCATCGTGTTGGTCGACGTCTTGCTAATCCGACTCGTTAGAACTACTGGGCCGCATCCGCGCCCGAAGTCTGGCCGCCCTCGTAGCCATTGCTACGGTGTGGCTGGGATCGTGTTCGGGACTTCGTAGGCGCTGCATTGGCTATGGTTGTTGACCCAGCGGTTCGCCCCGGTGTAGAGGCTGACGCAGGTCAGCAGGTCGCCGTCGTCAGGCATGGTGTGAGCGACGCGTGGAGGGTTGCAGGCGCGTCCGAAGCGGTAGAGCAGCTTGCCGGTGTAGAGGTCGATGCAGAAGCTGGAGTCGAAGGGCGTGATTTCGACAGTGCCGCTGCCGCAGTCACCGGAGAGCGGACTTGAGACAGCGCCGGTGTAGTAGCTGGCGCAGAGCAGGTAGGTTCCGGTCTGGATGCGTTCGACCGCGCCGATGTCGCAGCCGGAGCCCTGGGGCCGGTTGACGCCACGCTGGTCGGCGCTTGTCGACAGCGTGCAATCGGCGTTGTCGATGGCGTCGGAGGTGCTGGCTGGAACCATTGTTCGCGTGGGGCCGCCGTTGTCCTGGAGCGGTTCGAGGTCGATGTTCTCGCTATGCCGGATGTCGTCGCTAGCGGTGAAGTTGCAGCCGCCATCGTCGATGAGATTGCTGCCTTGAGAGGTGATGGAGCCGTCAAAGTTGTGGCAGTTGTTCCCAGTCGAGGCTGTGTTGAGCGCTACGATCGAGCTGGCAATCGTCGTCGTGCCTTCGAGATTGCGAATCGCCCCGCCGCGGTCTCCGGCGCTGTTTCCGGTGAGGGTGCTCGCCATCACTGACAGCGAGTCTTCGTTGTAGATCGCGCCGCCACGGTCATTGGCGTTGTTTCCGGTGAAGGTGCTGGCCGTCACCGTCAGCCCCCCGCCATTGTAGATTGCTCCGGCATTGAACTTTGCACTGTTGTCGTTGAATGTGCTGTTGGCTACGGTCAGCGTGCCCGGATCATTGTCGATCGCGCCACCATATGCGGCCATGTTGTCGTTGAACGTGCTGTTAGTCACCTCGATCACGCCACCGTCGTTGTCGATCGCTCCGCCCTCAAAGACCTCTAGATTTCCGTTGTCGCTGAAGGTGCTGCCAACCGCCCGCAACGTTCCATCACTACTCACGTGCACAGCGCCGCCCTGGCCTGTCCCATTGCTGAGCGTCAGGTTGTGTAGCTCCAACGTCGCGCCGTCGTCGACTTGGAACAGCCGGGTTGCGCCGCCGCCGTCGAAGGTGATCTGGTTCGCCCCGTCGATCACGACGACGTTCGGTGCGTTGATCGCCTTCTGGCCGGTGAAGGTGAGCGTGCCGCTACAACTGAAGCTGATCGTCCCTCCGCCGCTCAACGCGCTTGCCAGCGCCGCATCGAAACTCGTTTCGTCACAGATTGCGACAACCGCGTCGTCCGCGACGGCGATGTTCACCCGCGTGAGCGGGACCACCGCCATCAACAGGTTGAGCGCGAAGGCGACGCGCCAGATTCCTCGGTTCATCCGTAGTTCCTCTCCCTCTTCCAGAGTTCCAGGTGGTCTTATTTGCTCCGCGTTCCCGGAGCGTCTAGCCCGGAATGACGCCGGGTGTTTCGTAGGCGTTGCACTGACCCGGTGTCGATGGCTCGCGCAACTGTCCGGTCCAGAGACTGCGGCAGTAGTGCAGCGGTCCATCGTCCGGCACCATGTGCGGCCAGTAGCTGCCAGCGCAGGTTCCGCGCGCTGCCCAGGTCAGCCGGCCCGTGTAGGGGTTGATGCAGAAGGTCACCGGCGTGATGCCCGGCATGGTCAGCGCGATTGTTCCCGCGCTACAGCCGCTCATGCCGGGTTCACTGACGGCTCCGGTGCTGTAGTTCAGGCAGAGCGTCAGCGTCTGGCCGACGACGACGGTGCCGGTGGTGACGCCGAGGTCGTCGTCTTCGACCTTGACGCCGACGGTGGATGTCGCCGCGCCAGGATCGAGGGCGCACTGGCCTCTGTTGCCGGCGCCCGGTGTCTCGTAGGAGCCGTCGTTGTCGCAATCAAAGCTGTAGGTCAGTGTGTCGTTGACGCCGGCATCGGTGGCCGTGACGGTTATGGTGACGGGCAGCCCCTGAGGGACCGGTCCGTCAGTCGTGATGGCGGTGATCATGGGCGCGACGTTGAAGACCGTGTGAAACGTGCTCGCGCTGCCGCTGCCGGTGCTGTCATAGACGGTGACGGTGATCGTGTAGTCGTCGCTCGGCGTGCCGCTCGGATCGTCGTCGACGTACACGTGACCGAGCCCGTCGCAGAGTGAGTCGTCAATGACAAGCCCGGGTTCGGGGTCGGTTCCGTCGCCGTAGTCGATGGTACAGGTGTAGGGCCCCTCACCACCGGGCGTAGGGAAGAACATTGTGGAGAGGTTGATAGATTGCCCTTCGTCGGACGGTGAAGGAAATACGAAGGGCGCAAATACATCCGGACCCCGCACCTCGACGGCGCCGATGTCGCAGCTTGTCCCGGACGTTGGCCGGGCAACGCCGCGCTGGTCCTCTGTCGTGGAGAGCGTGCAGTCGGCGACGTTGATGGCGGCGGATGTTGAGGCGGGCGCCATCGTCTGCGTGGGGCCGCCATTGTCTTGGAGTGGCCCGAGGTCGACGTTGGCGCTGTCGCGGATGTCGCCCGTATCGGTAAAGGGGCAACTCGCATCATTACTCAGATTCGAGCCCGATGAGACGATCGTGCCGCCGTTATTGGAACAATTCTGGTGGGCGGTCTCGGGCGCAGTGTTGAGGGCGACGATCGAACTGGCGATTATGATGGCTCCGTTGACATTGCGGACTCCGCCTCCATTGATGCCGGAGCTATTGCCGCTGATCGTCGTCGCCGTCAGCACGAGCGTGCCGGTGTTGTAAATCGCTCCTCCGGAACTGACCGTGCTGTTGCCGGTGAACGTGCTCGCCGTGATTAACATGGCGCCGTCGTTGAGGATCGCGCCCCCATCTTCAGCCGAGTTGCCGGAGAAGGTGGAGTTCATCACCTCAACGTCGCCACCGTTGTTGTCGATGGCGCCGCCACCACTGCTGCTGCTGTTGCTGACGAACGTAGTGTCTATGGCTCGCAATGTGCTTACGCTACCCACCAGCACCGCCCCGCCTGGACCTGATCCATTGGCTAGCGTGATGTTTCGCAACTCGAGTGTTGGGCCGAAACTGACGTTGAATAGCCTGGAACTGTTGGCCCCATCAAGCGTGATCAGTCCACCGCCTTTGATCTCGACGTCGTCGGTGAGGGTCTTCTGATTCGTCAGTGTGATCGTGTGGTTCGCTGGCCCACAGTTGAACGTCACCAGCCCACCAGGCGCCAGTGCTGCGTCGAATGCCGCTTCGGTGCAACTCTCCGGCGTTCCGTCGCCGACCACCTCGGCCGCCTCAGCTGGCGCGCTTGACATGGGGTTAAATAGACCGGCAAGGAGCAGCACGGCCAGGAGACCGCGTAGTCTTCCGTTCATCTCTTCCTCAATTCGCCGTCTCGTTGCGGTATCGTCTTCCAGCGACCACTGTCGCTACAGCTTGGGCGGTCGGGCGCCCCATCTATTCGGCAAAGTTGCAGGCTTCGTATGCGACGCCGCCCGTCGTGACGCCGCGCATACACAACTCCCTGCCGTCGCAAATATCGTTCTGGATCACCGCCGCATCGCTCGTATCGCTCGTATGAAAGATCACGGTCCGGTCGAGATAGTCGTCGCGTTGGCATCGCTGATTGCGGCGCTCCAGAAGGCGCGCACGGCCTCGGCCAGCTCGTTGCTGAGCCAATCCTTGAAGCGCAGGATGTCGCGGTGCACCTGGTTGGCGTCGAATGTCTGGGAGCTGGCCATACCGGCGCTCAGGCTCATCAGGAGCGCCACGCTCAAGGCGACGGCAAAGACGCGGTTTCCAGCTATTCGGTGTGCGTGCATTTGCACGGACCTTTCACTCTATCGTTTCTGCTAGCTCGCAGCGCCGCCGAGGTAGACCTCGCCGATCCAGAAGCTGTGCAGCGCGTAGCCGCCGGCACAGCTGTCGCTCTCGACGAGCTGGCTGCCGGTGCGCCCGAAGCCCAGATAGCCGCTGTAGGCGCTATTGCCGCCGAGCAGCACAAAGTGGCCCGACGAGCCGTCAGCCGTTGTCTCGTGTTCGAGCGCGACGCCCTCCATGGTTCCGTGCTGGCCCTCGAAGCGCGCGGAGACGGCCAGGCCCAGCGCGGAATCGATGCCACGCGTGAGCGTCATCTGGAGCGGGCCACTATCGTCGGCGGGGTGGCTGGCGAGGAAGCCGCCGGTGGCGGTCGTGGCGTCGTGGAGACAGGCCTCGAAGGTCAGGTTGACGCCGCCGACCGGTTTGGCCCGGTCAATGCGGTAGCCGGCCACCGCCAGGCTGGTGTCGCTGCGCTCGACGACTTCGTTGAGGTAGAGCACCTGTTTGGTGTTGCCGCGCCGCCCGACGAGGATGCCGGTCAGCCTGTCCGCGCCTGCCCCCGGCTCGATCAGCAGCTGCACGTAGCCGGTCCACTCGCCGCTCTCGTCGGTGATGGTGAGCTCCTGGAACGAGATCTGCGCGCCTCGGCAGGTCAGCGTCTCGGCGTTGCAGGGCGCGGTCCAGCCGATGTTCGTCGATGACGTCGCCGTGCCGCTGATGTCGCCGCTCACGATATCGATGCCGGCGAGGTTGCGGATGTGCAGCCCGCGCTCGTCAACCCAAAGGCGGTCCGGCGCGTCGACTTCGCTGACTGAGAACTCCAGCGAGATCGGGGTCGCGTTGCTGGATATCGGCAGGCCCGGCGCGCTGTCCGGTGTGGTGCAGAGCAAGGCATAGGCGGTGAATGCGGCGTCGATCAGATCGGCATGGCGGGCGGCGATCGCGAGCAGTGTCGCGCGCTGTTCCGCGGTGAGCATGGTCACGTCGTGCCCGACTGACGCCAGAATCTGACTGGCCGTCGTCACATCGGCCACGAGCTCCTCGATGCGCTGCAATTCCGCCTGGACGTCCGCTGGCAGCGCGTCGATGCTCGTGCCGCCCTGGAGCATGGCGGAGAAGAGCGCGATGTCGTGCGCCCAGGCGGCGAGAGCCGCTTCCAGATAGTCGCCATGGTAGGTGGGGCCAGTCTCCCAGTTCGCGACAGCCCCCAGCTTGTCGATGAAGTCCTTGGCTTCGAGGAACGCGAAGCAGACATCGACGTTCGCCGGACCGTCGACCGGCTTGACGTTGATGACGCCTTCCAGCGTCCCGATGTTGAAGGATTGCCCGTCGGGCGTGAGCGATAGCTGGGCGTACCAGTTGTTGTACCGGGGCGCGCCGCCGCCGACACGGACTGACCACTCGACCGCGCGTGGATCGCTCGGGTTCAGCGCCGTCAGATACCAGCCGGTCGCGCGCTTTTCGTAGGTATAAAGCTCATTCGAGGCGCTGTTGCCCTTGGAGACGACGGAGGGCACACGAATCTCGGTATTGACCGCCAGAACCTCGACGGCGCCGTCGCGGTACACCTCGATGCCGCCAAAGCCCGGCTGGGTTTCCGCGAGCGGGCCGATGGTGTTGATGATCCTGGAGTTGCCCCAGTTGTTCTCGGCATAGATGCGGATGCTGTCGGAGGTTGAGCCGGGGAAGACGATGAGCGAATTCTCACCGGCAGCCTGGGTCTCAGCGCCAAATGGCGCGGCTGTGGCAAAGAGCCGTGATTCGCCTGACTCCAACGTCGCTTCGGCGCGGTAGACGTTGATGTGCGGGGTCGTCGCATTGTCCATGATCGTGACGAAGCCGCGGCCGTCGAGCTCGAAGTAGCTTGGCGACGTGCCCGAGCCCTGGCTTGTCTGCCCCGGCTTGGTCACCGTGCCCCGGTCGTAGGTTTCTTGCCAGGAGATGACCGGCGCGCCGTCTTCTTCCATATCGAAACGGAACATGGAGTAGTTGGACTGCTGGAACGTCGCGTTGCCGTTGACCGCGTGCGACTCGGAGATGCGCTGCATGTTGCCGTCCGGCTGTGGATCGCGCGTGCCGTCGCCATCAGGATCGTTGATATCGAGCCACTTGACGCAGTCGCTCTCGCAGGAATCCGGCGCGATCGTGCCAACCCCGCCACCGGTGGTGGTGAACCAGGTGTAGCCGTTTTCGGCGGGCAGCAGCGCGTAGAGGTCGCCGAGGTCCGGGGCGAGCGCGCCGTCCGTGCCGGTGATGTTGATATCGCGGACTGCTGTGAAGCTGTCGACGTCGCTCACCGCCGAGGCCTGGCGTTCCCAGGCAACGACATGCCCGTCGGGCATGCCCAGGACGATGCGTTCCTGGCTGTCCAGGAAGAAGTAGCCCGCGCCGCCGAAGGAGGTGAGCGCTTCCTGGATGTTTGTGTATGGATAGGTGAAGCCTGTCCACGCCAGCAACTCTCCAGCGGGACTTATCGCGGCGACGCTCCGCAGGAACTCGTTCGTGCTTGGGTCGGGTAGACCGCCGCAGACGGTGAGGAGATTGCCAGCGGCATCGTAGGTGTGCGCGGCGCACTCACCGAGGATCAGCGTGCGCATGGCCCCTGACTCGGGATCGGCGAAGGTGAACTCCGAGATCAGTGTCGTCTCGGCGCGCTCATGCGCCGCCGGGCCGGCGTGCGTGTAGGTGTCGGTGAACCAGGCGTCGTTGTGGATGTTGTTGTTTGGGTTGGGCGCGAGCTCCGGATTCTGCCAGGACCAGGGTTCAGTCTGCGCGCCAACCAGCCTGCTGCCGAGGCTGGTAAGTAACAACAGGACTGCGCCGATGGTCAATCGGCGGGCCATCTTCACGTTGTGGCTAGCTGACATTGCACGCTTCTCCATCCGTCGCTCGCTTTCATCCCGTCAGGCTGCGTTCGGCTAATCGACGAAGTTGCAGGCCTCGAACTCCACTCCGCCCGCCGTGACGCCACGGACGCAGAGTTCCTTGCCGTGGTAGATGTCGTCCGCGATCTCTGCTGGAACGTCGCTGTAGAAAAGCACCGTCTGGTCGAGGTAGCCGTCGCCGTTAACGTCACTGGTCGCCGCGCTCCAGAAGGCGCGCACGACCTCGGCCAGCTCGTTGCCATGCCAGTCCTCGAAGTGGAGGATGTCGCGGTGGACCTGACCGGCGTCGAAGCCTTCGCTGCCGTAGATCGTGGCGGTGATCTGGCTTGCGTCGTCCGAGACGGCGAACATCACATCAGGCGTCGTTTCGTAGCGCTTGACTGGTGCGGACTCAGCCTCACCGGGCTCAGCGCCGAGCGGGGTCGCCGCGAACAGGCTGGGTGGGTTGATGCCAGGGAAGATCCTGTTGTTCCCGAAGGCCCAGATCATGCCGCTACCCGAGCCGATGAAGGCGTCGAGCGTGCCATTGTCGTCAATGTCGACGAAGGCAGGCGACGCATCCGTGCCGAGGTTCTTCAGACCATAGGGATTGAAGACCCGCTCCAAGAACTGCGGCTCGGTGGCTGTCCCAACGTTCTGGTAGATGCTCGTGCTACCGCCGGGACCGCCTACGAAGAGGTCGAGCACCCCGTTGCCGTCGGCATCGGCCAGCGCCGGGATCGGTCCGCTGGCATCGAGCGGGTTGATGCCGAAGGGATTGATCTGTGGCGCAGCGAAAGATCCGTTCGTCGCCGTGCCCTGGTTCTCGTAGAAGTAGACGTCGCCGCCCGAGTTGCCGCTGATGATGATGTCGACGAGACCATCACCGGTGAGATCGCCAAAGGCTAGCGAGGCGGGCTCGGGAAGCGGGAGTCCACCCAGGGTGGTGCCGAAGCCGATGAACGTGAAGTCGGGTGCGGTGGCGGTGCCGGTGTTCTCGTAGTAGGCCAACGTCCCAGCATCAGTGCCGAGGTAGAGATCGTAGTCGCCATCGCTGTCGATATCGACGAAGGTTGGCCGGCCGTAGCTGTCGGCGACCATGAAGTCCTGCGAGACGGGACCTGCGAAGGCCGGGTTGCTGGCGGTGCCGGTGTTTTCAAGATATTCGAGCGAAGTGGCGCTGCCGATGAAGAGATCCTGGGTACCGTCGGCGTCGATGTCGACGAAGGCAGGATAAACGGCTGAGGAGGCCGAGGTCGTGATGCCGAAGGGATTGGCGGCCGGTGACGTGAAGGCGTAGGAGACCGGCTCGGTATTGAAGACGATTGTGACACTGGCCAGTTCGGATTTGGCGGTGGGACGTGACGTCGGCGCGGAGGTATCGAGCTTCGTGATCCCAGCCGCATAGCTGCCGCCCCCAGGACCGGCACAGTTGTGGTGGGTACTATTGCCACAGGCGTTCATCCCGCCGCCGCCGTAGCCGCCACCAGAGGGACTGCCGTAGGCATCGTTGGACGAGACGCCATGTCCCTGGTCGGTGTTTGGGTTGCCGTTTATCCAGGTCGTCTGGTATTTGTCCTCGCCAGTTAGAGATCCACCCCAACCGCCGAAGCCGTTTCCTCCGGGGTCCTGGGAGTTGAGGGGGTTGACGACCGGACTGCCTTCTCCCGGCCCGGAGTAGCTCCCACCTCTGGCTGTATCCGTGTTGCCGCTGAGACTCTGGCCGGCCCCATAGGTCGCCGTCGCGATTGTCGCGATCGCGGTGCCGCCCTGCCCGCCATCCTGGCCGGAGGCTCCAAACACACCGTAGTTGCCGCCACCGCCGCCACCAGCAACCAGCAGCACATTGTCCGCGGCGAAGCCACTGGCGACTGAGGCGACAAGCGTCGATGCGCCGCCACCGCCGGGCAGGCTCGTGTCTGCTTTCCAGGCATCATTGCCAGTCCCACCAAGGAAATAGTGGAGTGTGGTCGTGCCGTAAGTGCTCTCGTAGTCATCGATTGTGGTGACCGTCTGCGCGTAGCCACCAAAACCACCCGAGCCGCCGTCCGAGCAAATCGTGCAGCTCCACCCTTCGCCGCCCTGGCCGCCCAGGGCTGAGATCCACATGACAGTGTCTGAGCTAATGTCGGCATTGATCTGCTGGGCGAGCGGCAGGAGATGGGTCGTGAGGTTGATCGACGACAGTCTGTCGGCTCTGTAGATATAGTTGAGCGAGCACGTTACCTGCGTAGAACTAGTCTCCGTGCAGGTTGCATACTTGTTGTCGGCCGAGGTGGCCGCCAGGGCCGTCTGGCCATCATCGTCAGGCTGCGCGCTGACCAGTCCGCTGCCCAGGCTGACGAGCAGCACGAGGATTGCTCCAAGGGTCAGCCGCCGGGACATTCTTGCCGTGTGACTAGCCAACATTGTACGAGTCTCCATTCATCGTTCTCGTCGATCCCGTGAAGTTCGCGTTCGCTACTCCACGAAGTCGCAGGCTTCGTAGCGCACGCCATCGGTGGTGACGCCACGCAGGCAGAGTTCCTGGCCGTGGTAGATGTCGTCTTGGATTGCCGCCGGGTCGGCCGCGTGGAAGAGCAGCATCTGATCGAGGTAGCCGTCGCCGTTAACATCGTTGACCGCGGCGCTCCAGAAGGTGCGCACGGCCTCGGCTAGCTCGTTGCCGAGCCAGTCCTCGAAGTGGAGGATGTCGCGATGCACCTGACTGGCATCGAAGCCTTCGCTGCCATAGATCGTGGCCGTGATCCGTGTCGCGTCGTCCGAAACCGCGAACGTCACGTCAGGTGTCGTCTCGTAGCGCTTGACCGGTTCGGACTCGCTGCTGTTGGACTCGGCGCCGAACAGGGCCGACGTGGGTAGGCCAATGGGCCCGTCGGTCAAGAACGAGCCATTTCCGAAGGCCCAGATCGTGCCGCTGCCGGACCCGATAAAGGCATCAGGTCGACCGTCATCGTTAATGTCGACGAAGGCGGGCGACGCATCGGTGCCGAGGTTCTCCAAACCATAGGGGTTGAAGACCCGCTCCAAGAACTCGGGCTTCGTGGCCGTGCCCACATTCTGGTAGATGCTGGTGCTGCCGTTGGGTCCGCCGACAAAGAGGTCGAGCACCCCGTCGCCGTTGGCATCGGCCAGCGCCGGGATCGGGCCGCTGGCATCGAGCGGATTGATCCCGAAGGGGTTGATCTGCGGCGCGGCGAAGGACCCTTGTGTCGCCGTGCCCAGGTTCTCGTAGAAGTAGACATCGCCACCAGAGTTGCCGCTGATGATGATGTCCGTCAAACCATCGCCAGTGAGATCGCCGAAGGCTAGCGAGGCGGGCTCGGGAAGCGGGAGTCCACCCAGGGTGGTGCCGAAGCCGATGAAGGTGAAGTCGGGGCTGGATGCGGTGCCTCTGTTCTCGTAGTAGGCCAACGTCCCGGCATCGGTGCCGAGGTAGAGGTCGAAGTCGCCATCGCTGTCGATGTCGACGAAGGTTGGTCGTCCGTAGCTGTCGGCGACCATGAAGTTCTGCGAGACGGGACTGGCGAAGGCCGGGTCGCTGGCGGTGCCGGTGTTTTCGAGATAGTCGAGCGAAGTGGCGCTGCCGATGAAGAGATCCTGCGTGCCGTCGGCGTCGATGTCGACGAAGGTGGGGTAGACGGCTGAGGATCCCGAGGTCTCGATGCCGAAGGGGTTGGCGGCCGGCGTGGTGAAGGCGTAGGACGCCGGGGCGGTATTGAAGACGATGGTGATCTCGGCGTCGCCGGGTTGACTGCTAGGACGCGACGCCGGCGCGGATGTATCGAGCTGGGTGTTGCCGGCGGCATAGCTGCCACCGCCTGGTCCGGCACATTTGTGGTGGGCATGGTTGTCACAGGCGTTCATCCCGCCGCCGCCGTAGCCGCCGCCCGAGGGTCCACCGTCCTTATTGAAAGACGTGATGCCATGCCCCTGGTCGGTAACCGGGTTGCCATTCAGCCAGAGGGCCAGGTCGTAATCAGCATCATCCGGAGATCCGCCCCAGCCGCCGAACCCGTCTCCTCCGGCGTTGGTCCAATCGAGGGGGTTGACGACCGGACTACCCAGGCCCGGCCCGTAATAACTTCCACCTCTGACCGTATCGTTGTTTCCGCTGAGACTCTGGCCGGCGCCGTAGGCTGCCGTCTCTGAGGCTGCGATTGCGGTGCCGCCGCTTCCACCATCCTGACCGACATAGAAGGCCATGCCGTAGTTGCCGCCGCCACCACCACCGGCGATCAGCAGCACCGTGTTCGCGTTAAGACTGTAGTCTCCGCTGTCATATGGTGCCGAGGCGACAATCGTCGATGCGGCCCCCCCACCGGGATCAACCGAACCGTCCGACTCCCCTGCACCCGACACCCCATTCTCACCGAAGTAGTAGTAGAGCATCGTCCAGCCGTAGGTGCTCTGATAGTCATCGATCGTCGTGATCGTTTGGGCGTAGCCGCCGTAGCCACCTACGCCGGGGTCTAGGGCGTCAGTGGTCCCCTTCCCGCCTTTTCCGCCCCAGGCTTGAACCCACATGACGGTATCCGTGCGAACGTCGGCGTTGACCTGCTGCGCGAGCGGCAGGAGATCCGTCGCCAGATCCACCGCAAACTGGTCGTCGACAATCTTGAGCGAGCAGGTCACCAGCGTCGAACTGGTTTCCGTGCAGGTTGCGTAGTCGTTGTCGGCCGAGGTGGCCGCCAGCTCCGTCTCGCGCTCGTCCGCCGCCTGCGCGCCGGCCAGCCCGCCGCTCATGCCGATGAACAGGAGGAAGATCGACATGAGGCTTAGGTGTTTTCCTGGCGTATGGCGTCGTTGATGCCTCGGCATGTTCGCATCCATCCGTCCCACTAGCCCGAGTTCGTCGCTATCAGCGCGCTGCTACTCCGCGAAGTTGCAAGCCTCATACTCCATTCCACCCGCCGTGACGCCACGCAGGCAGAGTTCCTTGCCGTGGTAGACGTGGTAGTGGATCGCGGCAGGATCGTCGCTGTAGAAGAGCATCGTCTGGTCGAGGTAGCCGTCGCCATTGACATCGCTGACCGCGGCGCTCCAGAAGGTGCGCACGACCTCGGCCAGCTCGTTGCCGAGCCAGTCCTCGAGGTCGAGGATGTCGCGATGGACCTGGCTGGCATCGAAGCTCTCGCTGCCATAGATCGTGGCTGTGATCTGGCTGCCGTCGCCGAGGACCGTGATCTCGACTTCGGGCGTCGTCTCGTAGCGGAGGACCGGTTCGGACTCAACCCCGCCAGCTTCGTTGCCGAGCGAGTTAGCCGCGAACAGGCTGGGCGGCTCGCTGTCGTTGAAGAACGCGAAGTTGCCGAAAGCCCAGATCGTGCCGCTGCCCGAGCCGATGAAAGCGTCAGGATGGCCGTTGTTGTCGATGTCGACGAAGGCGGGCGACGCATCAGTGCCGAGGTTCTTCAAGCCGTAGGGATTGAAGACACGCGGCAGGAAGTCTGGCTCGGTAGCCGTGCCGACATTCTGGTAGATGCTCGTGCTGCCGTTGGGCCCACCGACAAAGAGGTCGAGCACGCCGTTGCCGTGAATATCGACCAGCGCTGGAATCGGTCCGCTGGCATCGAGCGGGTTGATCCCGAAGGGGTTGATCTGTGGCGCGGCGAAAGATCCGTTCGTCGCCGTGCCCTGATTCTCGTAGAAGTAGACATCGCCACTCGAGTTGCCGCTGATGATGATGTCGACGAGACCATCACCGGTGAGGTCGCCGAAGGCTAGTGAGGCGGGCTCGGGAAGCGGGAGTCCACCCAGACTGGTGCCGAAGCCGATGAAGGTGAAGTCGGGCGCGGTGGCGGTGCCTCTGTTCTCATAATAGGCCAGCGTCCCGGCATCGGTGCCGAGGTTGAGGTCGAAGTCGCCATCGCTGTCGATGTCGACGAAGGTTGGCCGGCCGTAGCTGTCGGCGACCATGAAGTCCTGCGAGACCGGACTGGCGAAGGCTGGCTTGGATGCGGTGCCGGTGTTTTCGAGATAGTCGAGTGAGGTGGCGCTGCCGATGAAGAGGTCCTGTGTGCCGTCGCCGTTGATATCGACGAAGGCGGGGTAGACGGCTGAGGAGGTCGAGGTCGTGATGCCGAAGGGGTTGGCGGCTGGGGTCGTGAAGGCATAGGAGACTGGAGAGATATTGAAGACGATGGTGATTTCGGCGTTGCTGGGCTCATCGGTCGGTCGTTCCGTCGGCGCATCCTCATCGTACTGGGTGAGGCCGGCGGCGAAGCTGCCGCCGCCAGGGCCGGCGCAGTCGTGGTGGGCACTATCGCCACACGCGTTCATCCCGCCGCCACCGTAACCGCCACCAGAAGGGCTACCATCGCCATCGTTGGATGAGACGCCATGCCCCTGGTCGGTGTTCGGATCGCCATTCAGCCAGAACGTCCGATTGTCATCGTCGCCATCCGGAGATCCGCCCCAACCGCCGAAGCCGTTTCCCCCGGGATCCTGGGAGTTGAGGGGATTGACGACCGGACTGCCTGCTCCCGGCCCGGAGTAGCTCCCGCCTCTGACCGTATCCGTGTTGCCCTTGAGATCCTGGCCGGCGCCATAGGCCGCTGCTTCCGACCATGCGATCGCGGTGCCGCCGTGCCCGCCTTCCTGACCCTCGGCTCCAACCACGGCGTAGTTTCCGCCGCCACCGCCACCGGCGATCAGCAGCACCGTGCTCGCATTGAATCCGTTGACGACCGCACCTTCGGCTACTGAGGCGACAATCGTCGATGCGCCGCCCCCGCCGGGATAGACCGAGCCATCTACCCAGCCATCTTGGCCATGCGCGCCAAAGTAGTAATAGAGCGTGGGCGTGCCGTAGGTGCTCTGATAGTCATCGATCGTCGTGATCGTCTGGGCGTAGCCTCCGGAACCACCCCAGCCGCCGGCGGGCGTCCAGCCAGTGGAGTATCCCTTTCCTCCCTTTCCACCCCAGGCAGAGACCCACATAACCGTGTTCGAATGAACGTCAGCGTTGATCTGCTGCGCGAGTGGCAGGAGATCGGTCGTGAGGTCCAGCGACGACTGGTTGCTGACAACTTTGAGTGAGCAGGTCACCAGCGTGTCACTGGTTGACTCGCATGTCGCGTAGTCGTTGTCGGCCGACGTGGCCGCCAGCTCTACCTCACGCTCGTCCGCCGCCTGCGCGCCGGCCAGCCCGCTCCCCAGGCTGACGAGCAGCAGCAGGACTGCTCCGATGGTCAGGCGTCGTCGTGACGCTCTGCGTCGTTGGTGTGTCATGGTGTGTATCTCCATCCCTCGCTGGACCAGCCGCTAGCTGTCCGCGCTGTCCGTGTAGAGCTCGCCGATCCAGAAGCTGCTCAGCGCATAGCCGCTGCCGCAGTTCGCGTCACTGATCAGCTGGCTGCCGGTGCGTCCGTAGCCCTGTACGCCGGCGTACGCGCCGTCACCGCTGTGGATCGCGAAACGGCCCGAGAAACCGGCCGCAGTCGAGTTCTCCATGGCCTGACCCGCAAGCGTGCCGTCCGCATTCATGAAGGTCGCCGTCACACTGATTCCGGCCATGGCGTCCAGCATGCCGTTCGCGTCGAGCGCGCCGGTCACGGCCACGTCGACCGTGCCGCCCGCGATCGTTGCCGAGTTGCTCAGGAAGACGCCGGAACCCGTCAGGTCCTCGTTGAGGCAGACCTGGCTCCGCAAGTTGATCCCCTGCACGCGCGCGCCGGCCCGACCGGCCATGTTGCCCGTTACCGTGAGGCTGGAGTCGGTGCGGGCTGTGACTGTGTCGATGAAGATGACCTCGCCCGTGTGGCCGCGCCGGCCGACCAGGACTCCGGAGATGGCGTCACCCCCCGCAGCAGGATCGAGCGTCAGCTGGAGGTGGCCATGCCACTCGCCGCTGTCGTCGGTGATCGTTAGCTGTTGGCGTGACACCTGGACACCGCGGCAGGCCAGTGTTTCCGGGTTGCAGGGGCCGCTCCAGGTGATATTCGTATCCGTCGTCGCCGCGCCGGAGATGTCGCCGCTAACAGCAGCCTGGCCGGTCAAGTCGTGGATTTGCAGACTGTGTGTGTTGACGGAAAGCGCGCCGGGATCGGTGATCTCCGTGACGCTGATCTCGATTGAGAGGCGGGCGCCGCCCGCGTCGCTGCCGTTGCCGTCGTCCGGCGTCTCGTCGGTCTGAGCGCTGGCGACGCCGCTGGTCAAGCTGACCAGGAGGATCAGAAATATGACTGCCAATCTGCCACTGCTCCGAAGTCCGGCTCGATTCACTGGCTGTGTGCTCATCTGTCGCTTCCCTTCTCTGTGCTGCATCTCATCTGGCATCTAGAAACCGCGCTGGACGATGACCTCGCCGCTGGCGAGCGCCTCTATCGTGATAGGAGGCGCGGAGTCCTGTATCTGGAGCGTCGGTTCGCTTTGGGGTTGGTCCGGAGGTCGGCTGTCATCTCCACCTTCATCGCGTTGCCACTGCTCTACTTTCAGACGAGCGCTTTCAAGCGCAGGCGCATCCACACAGATGCAGAAGCCGGCTGCCTTGCCGTCCTCTGCTTCGATTGCTATGAACGCCACGAACCCCGGCAGGCCGGCGAGTGCCGCTGCCAGGGCTCGGCCGCGTTGCGCACGCTCGCGGGTTGTCAGATGATCTCCCAGATCAAGGTGAAACATCGATGCGTGCATAATCCCCCTCCCGCGTGAGAGGCGCATGCCCGTGGGCGACGCCGCGGTCCTCACGGGCGCGACCGTGCGATGGCGCTGCTTGCAATTCAGTATGGAAGTGCTGCCTGGCTAGCGCATCCAGAGACTATGGAGATGGACTATGGATTTCTGGCGATCTGGATATCTAGATAGTGTTGCTGCTATGCCCGGAGGGTGGCGGCTCAGGCAGAGTCGCCGTGCTGCTCTGGCTGAGCCGCCAGCCAGTCCGCGACCTGCACGCGCGATTTCAGATCGAGTTTCTGGAGAATGTGGTGGACATGCGTGCCGACCGTGCTCTGCGCGATGAAGAGCGCTTCGGCAATTTGCCGATCGCTGAAACCTTCGGCAAGGTAGCCGGCGACCTCGACTTCTCTAGGCGTCAGTGGACCCTGGCCGGGAATCTCAGGCACCGTCGGTTGGTCTGGCTCGTCGAGTGTCTCAACGAGTCCGTGCGCCGCGGCTGTCGCGTCGGCAGCGTCCCAGGCAGAGCCTGCTGCCCACTCCGCCTCGAACCACTGTTCATGCTGTAGCTCGTCAACGCGCCGGCTGACGTCCGCGATGTTCACAAACAGTGCTTGCTCTCCCGCCATGTCCATCCGCTCTGCCAACGCCTGCGCCGCGCCAACGAACCGGACCGCATGCTGAAACTTGCCCGCGTCGAGCAGGACTTCGCCGAGAGCGAACAGATCCAGCGTGACGAGCACCAGATCATTCAGGCTCAGGTGGTCCGACATTCCTTCGGCGATGTGGCGAGCTGCCGTTGCTATGTCGCCGCGATCCCGGGCTGTTTGGCCGAGCATTACCTTGACCATGCCCACGGAGCGCAGATCCCCCAGTGCGCTCAGGCGTTTCAGACCCTCCTCAAACATGGGTATAGCTCGTGCGCGATCTCCGGGGCTCTGTTCGGCGCGATAGATTGTCAGCCCGAGCTGGAGTAGGGTCCGTGCCGTGCCTGCTTCATCATCCATACCTATGAGGGTGCTCAATGCCTGCTCGAGGCAGTCGATCGCACGTGGATAGTCGCCCCATTCGCGGTAGATCATTCCGAGGTTGCTGAGCGCCGCCGCCTCCGCTGGCGCATCGCCCAACTGTCTGGCCAGCGTCAGACTCTCCTGGCCGAACTGGTCGGCTGTGCTGGCGGGTCGGCCCGCGAGTTGGTCGACGTAGTGCTGCTCCAGGCTGATCACCGCCAACGCCCGCATGCGCAGCCGGGGGGCGACCGTCTGCTTGCTGCGTTCCAGCGCCCCTTGCAGCCGCTGCAAGCTCTCACTGATCTGCCCGTGGATCTCCCAGAACGGCGCGAGCGCGAGCGCCAGCCGTAGCTCGATCACTGGCTCCGTCTCCCGCGCCCACTCCAGCGCTGCCCGCAAATTGTCCCGCTCGAATTCCAGCCTGTCGCGCCACTGTGCCTGGTCCGGCCCGCGTAGCTCGGTGGCTGCGCGCTCCGCCAGAGCGAGGTAGAACGCTGCGTGCCGTGAGCGCATGGCCGCTGCTTCGTCGCGCGCCTCGAGCAGGTCCAGCGCATACTGGCGGACCGGCACGAGCAACCGATAGGTCGCCGTCTGCTCGCC
Source organism: Chloroflexia bacterium (assembly GCA_030431755.1). Classification (GTDB taxonomy): domain Bacteria; phylum Chloroflexota; class Chloroflexia; order Thermomicrobiales; family CFX8; genus JAUIIK01. Next base: position 4,246 of record JAUIIK010000032.1, on the reverse strand, counting down.
GGCCGCAGAGACGATGAGCGACTTGTCGGCCAGGCCCGATACGAGGTCGAGCACCGCCTCCGGGGTGATTTCGTCGTCCGTGCAGACGTCCTCAACGGCATCGAGCCGGAACTCCCCGCCGAAGACCGCGAGGCGGCGAAACACCGTGCGTTCACTCGCGGTGAGCAGGTTGTCGCTCCATGCCAGCGTGGCGCGCAAGGTTTGATGCCGCGTCGGCGCGACACGGCTCCCGCCGATCAGCAGCTGAAAGGCATCGGACAGCCGCGCCAGGAGCTCCTCTAGCCCCAGGAGATGCACTCGCGCCGCTGCCAGTTCCAGTGCCAACGGGATGCCTTCGAGCCGCACGCAGATGCGGGCAACCACACTGGCATTGTCCGGCGTCAGCTCAAAGGCAGGCAGGACGGCTTGCGCGCGCGTCACAAACAGTTGCACGGCGGGCGACGCTGCGACGGCTGCAACTTCATCCAAGTCCTGGGTAGCAGGTATATCGAGCGGCGGCACGCGGTATTGCCGCTCTCCGGGAATGTGCAGCGGTTCACGACTGGTGACGATCACCCGCAGCTCAGGGCAGCTCGCGAGTAGTGTGTCGACGAACATTGCGCACGCGTCGACAAGGTGCTCGCAGTTGTCAAGCACGAGGAGCGCCGGCGCTGGCCCGAGAAACCTGGCCAGCGCGACGGGCAGCGACGCCGGCCCAGACTCTTGCAGTCCCAGCGCCTGAGCTACGACGGTGGGAATCAGCTCGGGATCGTGGCTGGCGGCGAGTTCGACGACCCACGTGCGATCGCGATAGTCGGCGGCGAGATCTCTGGTTAGCTGAAGCGCCAGGCGCGTCTTGCCGCAGCCACCGACGCCGCTCAGGGTCAGTAGTCGCGTCTCGGGTTCATGGAGCATGTCTCTGAGCATGGCCAGATCATGCTCGCGGCCGATAAGCGCCGTCCGAGGCTCGGGTAAGGTCAGGAACCGGCCAGTGTGCTGTAGCATTGAGACCCGCCTACAGAAAACATGTCGAAACACGTCGTAACAGGCTGAGAGAACTATAGCGCATTACTTGGCGCGGCCACACAGCTGTCGGATCATGTGGCCGCGCTGCGGTCCAGCCTGTCCCCCTCGAATGCGACCTGGCAGCGCCCCGGCGAGTGTGTGGATGACGTTCTGCTCTATAGTCCGTAGTTAGAGACACGCCGAACATTCTACGAGAGGTGCGAGACATGGAAATCGTCCGCCTGGCCGTGGGTCAACCACGTGCGTTTCTACTTGGCGTTGGCACAACGGCGGCGTTGATCGCTGTCGGATTTCTACTGGCGACGGTGGTTCGGGAGAGCACGCCGGCCCAGGCACAGGTCAGCGGTAACGTCGCCGCCTGTGTCAGTCTCTATACCGGGCAAGCGCGTTTCATGTATCCGGGACGTGAGCCCAACTGCAATGGCAGCGAGTTCCCGGTTGTGCTGGGCAGCGGCGCGGTGGCGACCGACATGGAGGCCCGCCTGAGCGCCCTCGAAAATCAGGTGCCCACGTGTCTCTCGGACGACGACGGCACGGCGCTCTTCACCGGCTGCAACGTGCAGATCGTGAGTGGCTCCGGGGAGACCGACGGGGCGCTCAACGGGACCGGCAACCTGATCGTTGGCTACAACGAGAATCCGTTTGACTATGACCGCAGCGGCTCGCACAACGTCATCATTGGCGAATTGCACGGCTACAGCAGTTCCGGAGGCCTCGTCGCAGGCGTTCAGAACCGCATCACCGGCGATTTCGCCAGCATCACGGGCGGGGCGGACAATGAAGCCAGCGGTGTCGCGTCAAGTATCAACGGTGGCAACGGGAACACCGCGAGCGGTGAATACTCCAGCGTAGGCGGCGGCTTTGCCAATCAGGCGAGCGGTGACTGGGCCACCGTGAGTGGCGGTGCGAACCGCACGGCGAGCACATCGAACGATTGGGTCGCCGGCACGCTGTTCGAGGATGAGTAGAGCGACTTCCCTGCTCGTCCCGGCATTGCCACCCATGTTTGCTGACCGCTCTTGAGGGCGTCAGAGCAATGTGTGCGCTGATTGGGCCAGAGCGCCCAGCGCTGGGTCAATCAGCGCAAAGGAGTCGCGGATGACCTCGTCGGGGTGGAGTTCATCTCCACCCCCGACGACCCGCGTGTAGAGGCCAACCGCTTGCGGTCGGCTGCGGAGCTCTTGGCTATCCTATCTCCGCTGCGGCTACCTACGGCGTCGCCGGAATCGTGTTCGCCACCTCGTAAGCGTTGCACTGGCTATGATTTGTGACCCAGCGGTTGGCTCCGGTGTAGAGGCTGACGCAGGTCAGCAGATCGCCGTCGTCCGGCAGCGTGTGGGCGAAGCGCGGCGGCGTGCAAGTGCCGCTGAAGCTGAAGGTCACCCGGCCGGTCCAGGGATTGATACAGAAGGTTTGGCCAAAGGGCTCGAGCGCGACGGTTCCACCTCCGCAGTCGCCGGAGAGTGGGCTGGTGACTGCGCCGGTGTAGTAGTTGGCGCAGAGCGCATAGGTCGGGCCGCCGGTGATCTCGACGGCCCCGATGTCGCAGCCGGCGCCTCGCGGCCGGCTGACGCCACGTTGATCCTCGGCCGGGCAGCCAGCGTTGAGGGCGTTGTCAATAGCGAGGCTACCGTCCTGGGGCAGGTGCGTCTGCGTGGGGCCGCCATTGTTCGCGAGCGGGCCGAGGTCTGCCGCAGTATCGGGGAAATCACTGGGCTGGTCGAGGAAACAGGTGTCGTCGTCGCTCAGGTTGCCGCCCTGAGACGCGACGTTTGCGCCTCCACAGTTGCCGCCGTCGGAACTGTTGGCGATGAGCGTATTCAGGAGCGCGACCGTGCCGGTGCCGACGTAGAGCCCGCCCCCCATAATGGCGCGATTGTTGCTGAGCGTGCTGCTGGTCAGTGTGACGGGGCCCACATTGGCGAAGAAACCCCCACCAAGGTTGAGCGCCGAATTGCCGCTGAGAGTGCTGTTGACCAATTCAACGATGTTGTCATTGTAGAAGCCGCCGCCGAAGCCGCTGGAACCAGCGCTGCCCGCGTCATTGCCGCTCAATGTGCTGTTGACGAGCTTTGTTGTGCTTGTTGCGCCGTTGTAGAAGCCGCCGCCCGCGCCACCGCCGCCGTCCGTGCCGATCGCGTTGTCACGCACGGTGCTATCCGTCACGGTGATCGTGCCTTCGAAGTTGTAGAAGCCGCCGCCAAAACCAAAAATCCCGACGCCGGCGGTGTTGCCGCTGATTGTGCTGGCGTTTACCTCGATGGTGCCACTCTCGTTGTAGAAGCCGCCGCCATAGCCGAAGCTCCCGCCAGAGGCGGTGTTGCCGCTGATTGTGCTGGCGGTCACGACCATGGTGCTATTGTCGTTGTAGAAGCCTCCGCCGCTACTTCTGTCATCGAGCCCGACCATGTTCCCGCTGAGCGTGCTGTTGAGCAGGGTGAAGCTCGCTCCGAACGCGTAGATTCCGCCACCGTTAACCTGGGCTGTGTTATCGCTGACGGTGCTGTCGGTCAGGGTTGCGGTACTGAGCACATAGTTGAAGATCCCGCCGCCGTTGCCGAGCGCTGCATTGCCAGTGATTGTGCTGTCGGTCAATGAGAATGTGCTGCTGAAATCGTTTACGATCCCACCACCGCTGCCTAGATTCGCTGTGTTGGCAGTGAAGGTGCTGCTGGTCACAACAGCGTTGCCGTTGTTGTGCAGCCCTCCGGCGCTCGTAGCTGTGTTGCCGCTGACGGTGCTGTTGGACACGGTGACCATGCCGGCGTTGTAGATGCCGCCGCCGCTGTTAACGGCCGTGCCGCTGCTGATGGTGCTGTCGGTGATGGTGAGAGAGCCCGTGTTGTAGATTGCGCCGCCAGTTCCTGCGAGCCCTGACCCGTTGGCGTTGCCGTTGGTCAGGCTGATACCAGTCAGGACCAGGGCAATGCCGCCGTTGATGGAGAGGATCCGAACATTGTCCTGGCCGTCGAGTGTGATCAGCCCGCCGCCGTCGATCTGCGTGTCGACACTGATGACCTTCTCGCTCGTCAGGCCGATCGAGTGCGGCGCAGCGCCGCAGTTGAAGGTCACGAGCCCGCCTCCGGCGAGGGCTGTATCGAGTGCTGCTTCGGTGCAGCTGCCTGCTGTGCCGTCGCCAACGACGCCCGCCGCCTGGACCACGCTTGTTGATACCACGGGCAGCAGCCCAACCAGCAGACCCGCCAGTACGATCAGTCGGAGACGTCGCAGCATCACTTGC
>JAUIIK010000031.1 GCA_030431755.1 Chloroflexia bacterium | reverse complement strand
CAGACCGCACGGTATTGGTTTGATGAGACCAAGGACGTTTGTCCGAATCATGTAATTTCGTACCCTGATCCGAACGTGGTTATTGTCAAAGACCTCGACATGTTGCCGATCGAGGTGGTGGTTCGGTCCTACATCACGGGTTCTACCAACACCAGCCTTTGGCCAATGTACGATCGAGGCGAGAGGGTATTGTACGGTCATCAGTTTCCAGAGGGCATGAAGAAGAACCAGAAGCTGCCCACACCGATCATAACGCCGACGACGAAACCCGCTCAAGGAGGGCACGACGCACCGATTACGCAATCGGAAGTTATTGAAACTCAACTCGTCACCGCTGGGCAATTTTCTGAGTTGGCGGAAAAGAGCCTGGCGCTATTTAATCGTGGACAAGAAGTAGCAGCAAAGCAGGGGCTCATCTTAGTAGATACCAAATACGAGTTCGGTCTTGATGAAGATGGCCTGATCGTGGTGGCAGACGAGATGCACACACCTGATTCTAGTCGCTTCTGGATTGCTGAAACCTATCAGAAAAGGTTTGAGGCTGGTGAAGAGCCGGACAGTCTGGACAAGGAATTCCTGCGATTATGGATTGCTAGCCAATGTGATCCGTACAAAGATCCAATCCCGAAAATCCCCGCCGAGACCTTGATAGAGTTCAGCAACAAGTTTGTCGCCTTGTTCGAGGGGTTGACGAGTTTGAAATTTGAGAAGCCCGATCCGGCGGTCCCCGTGCGTGCTCGCATCCGCGACGCATTGGCCAAGGAACTGCCCGAGTATTTCTAGACAGGACGGCTATTGTCTCCGATCAATCGAGTGACTTACCGCAATCGTCGGTGGCAACCTAATATCCTTCTAAGGAGGGTCCACCGGCGGCGCGCCCGTCCGCTACATGCACTCGACCGTCCAGCTCGTCCACAAAGACGACATCGACGCCACCGTCCAGCTGCTCGTGACCTTCCTGGAGCACGCTCACAGGCTGGATATCCCAGCCTGAGTCGCCGGGAGAACATGCCGCAGCGCCCGAAGATCGTCGCGCTGATCTGGGAGGCCCATCTCGCGTGTTACGTGATCCCCAGCGTGCACTCACCACACGTGGACAGGCCTGCTTCGGAAGGTGTGTGGTCCAATCGACACTCTTGCATACCGACGTCTTGGATGGACGGGATGCCACGACAGCCCGAACCGCCGCGGGCTGGGCCGGACGCCAGCAGTCATTCCCCATGGACCGCCTCTCAGCTCACAGGTGCTGCGGCAGGTTTTAGCTTTCGTCGTCGTTGGATAAGCTCGACACTTGGTTCTTTGACGTCCCAGGCGAGATTGATTCGCCTCAGGCCGAGGATAATCAACCCGTTGAGATCGAACTGGCGCCATCCCATGCCGTGAACTGCCATTGCTGGAAATGCGTGATGATTGTGATGCCAGCCCTCTCCAAACGCGAGCAAGCCGATGAGCCAGTTATTACGGCTTTCATCGGGTATGTCAAACGGCTGGTCGCCGAACGTGTGGCAGACTGAGTTGACCGCGAACGTCACATGGTTGTGATAGAAAATCCGGATGAGCCCACCCCAAAGCAGGCCTTGGAGTGCTCCGATTCCGATCAAATATCCGATCAATGCAGGCAGAAACAGCCCAAGGCCGAACCACACGACGTAGGTCCGGTCGATGAACATTACGAGTGGATCAGAAAGGTGTCTCTTGCAGTACTTCTGCCGATCAGCAGTGTTTCGATCCAAAATGTGTAAGAAGTGGGCATGCCAAAACCCGTCGAGCGGGCTATGTGGATCGCCTTCCTTATCGGAGAAGGCGTGATGCTTTCGATGGTTGGCGGCAAAATCAATGGGACGTGTCGGAATTGCCATCGCGCCGAGCGCGATGAACATGAAACGAATCCAGGGCTTTGTTTCGAAAGAGACGTGGGACAATAGCCGGTGATATCCCACGCCAGTTCCGACTCCAGCCAGTAGACAGAACAGAACAAACAGCGTGATTTCGCGCCAGCCGGCCCATTCAACATTCCACATATACCCGATTGCAAACAGGAGTCCTGCAAGTGGCACAAGCACATAGTAGAGAACGCTTGCCTTCACAGCCCAGTCCGGCATATGATCCTCACCAAGTTTGATTGCGCAGAAAATCACAGCCAGAATGGCGATAGTGATGAAGAATATTAACATTGGCGCTCTTTCATTTTTCTCGACTCGCGACTCGCCGAGAATGAAGCTGAGATTACCCAGCCCGCAAACAACTGGCCCTAAGCCGCGATCCCATGGACTACGCGACTCTGGACGAGCGGGAGTGATTCACGTGGCCAAGACGACAACACAAACCCGCTGCCGGAGATACAAAACTCCGGCCTTCTTGGAGCATTCCGCGCATTGCTGGCTGGCACAAGGACGGGTATCGTAGCAGGCGTGATGATCGTCCTCTCGGGACTGCGAGCACAAGGTTGTATCGACTCTACTCTTATGGAGCGTGGCGTACTCGATACCATCGACCTGCTGAATATCGTTCCCGAGGCTCGACGAGCCCAGATGGTTGAGGCCGCTGGCCAACTAAATCGCGTATTTTGGTCGTGAATAGCAACGTTCCCATATGAGGGGCAAGAGTAACACGTACGGCTGTTGCGCCCCAATATGAGCTCCTAATCTCGCCAGAGGAGCTCCAGCTACCCGTGACCTTCCTGGAGCACGCCCACAAGCTGGACATCCCAGCCTGAGATGGCTCAGTTTTCGGAAGCGTCCGAAAAATAGAAGCAGGCTTGGTCTTCCCGCCTAGGACCCTGAATTGCAGCCGGCTAAGCGACCCTGGGCCACTATCAACGCAGTCATCGCTGGCCGCGTTGGACGACCAGCCAGATGTCCGCTGTGCATACTGTCGCGTTCTCCAACTGCGCACCGTGGAACTGGCCCGTTGCACCATTTCTATCGTTGGCTTCGGGAAGTGACCCCTTGGACTACAAATTGCTAGCAATCCGGATGAAGTCATCCCTCGAGGGGTAGCGACCGTACATTCTGCCGACAAAGGACATCTTCAATCTCTGAACGCGTTAAGTGACCGTTTCGATACTCCGTACTGATGAGTTCTCGAAGCATCTCTTCAGTAATGTTCCGTCCCCGCGCGCGAATCGATGTCAAGATGGGCAAGCACCGATCAAACAACGCATGGATCTGCTCGATTGGTACATAGAATAGGTCTTGCGCGACAGCATGGGCGTCCTCACGGACCTTTGTTCGCGGTGTTACGAGGACACACGCAACCTCGTCACCTGGCAACAACTCACCTTTCGATTCCAGCCAGTCGCGGTGTGATTTCGCTTGACGAACGGTTGTCAAAGATATGGGCTCATCGGGATCCTCGTCGGACTTCGCTTCGAAAACCACCACCTTGTTAGTATTGATGCGCCATGCCCCGTCGGGAGCCCCGTTTTCCCTTGGCCAGCTTTTCGCAACAAATCCAAGCATGGACCCGAGACTCTTGAGTCCACTTTCGAACGGCTTCGCCTCCGTCGAGTAGATTCTCGTTCGTACCGTCGCAACCTCCCGTTGAAAGCGACTCCCGACAAATTGCCAGTCTTCGAGCAGTCTGCTGACTTGCTCAGTATCGATGGGGCTATCGGTAGAGATCGTAGATGGCTCACTGTCCCAAAGCTTGCGCAAGTCCGCTAGCCACTGGATGCTTATCGTCGTCGAGAGTGCGCGGTTCAAGTGGTCATGAAAGTTCTGTTCCCAGTGTGAGGCTCCAGACTGCTGCCATGCGCAGTGGGCAGCAGCGCAGCTAGCATAGTGCCAAAATGCTCGATACGGACGAAGTTCAGATCCTCCTGCGAGTGCCTCAGTAGCAGCAGTTGCCTCATCGTATGCCCGCCTGAAGTCACGTTGCCACATCGCCCCCACAAATGAGATTTCGTGCGCGACCGACTTATGTAGCGCGACAGCAACGGCATCCTCAGCGATCGCTATGCTATTCCGTAGGTCAACAATGGCCTGATTGCCGGCATCCAACCATTCGTCGGTCTGCCCGAGGAACGCGTGGACTATCTGTTGGAAGTCAGACAAAGGTCGATCGACAGAATTCTCAATTCCGAAGGTAAGCTCCGCTTGAAGCGCTGGATTCATGCCGCGCGTATTTGAGGTTGAGCTGCACCACTTGAGTAGATCTCGGCCGAGCATAAGCACGAGTGCATAGTCAGTCTCATCTCGAGTACAGCGACCGACAGCCTGTGTTAATCGGGTGCGAATGCGGTCCCGCAATAGTGAAGACGCCCCGAGGCGTTGGAGGAAGAATCGCTCTTGGAGATCAGTGGCACCAGGTAGGCCATCGAGGATCACTCGCCGGCAAGTATCTCCTGGAAGGTCTATTCCATCGTATCGATTGGCAAGCGCAAGCACTGTAGGATCCTCGGAGGAGGTGAACTCCGACAAGTCCTTCTCGATCTCTTGTGCGCCAATGATGCGCACTTCCGTTCCGAACTCAGCCTTGAAATCGTCAATTAGACTCTGATTCTTGGCCAAGAGCAATACGCGATCTGCATCGCAGACAGACTGGCGAATTGCTTCTGGAGCATCATCTTCAGTGAATAGATCGGGAAAAAGAATCAGTCGTCGCCCGGTATTATGCTGTTCACTCTCCGGAGGAGACGGTATCCGGGCGATGTTGGAAATGCCAGTGGTTCGTTCTAGCTCTCCTCCATCACCAATCGTGGCCGACATGAAGATCCGTTGATGTGCGTTCGCGAACGGCAGATGGGTTTCAGTGGGGGGAATGAGTGGGCGAAGTTGAATCTTTTCAGGTGTCAGATACAAGTTGCATGCTTCCAAGTGGCCGCGAAGCATTGACCAAGCGTATGCCTGGCTTGTTCCTTCTCGACAGAGATCAAGAACGTCAGAGATTTCATCGAGTTTGCTGCTGTATGCCGGCCCTGGCACAAGGTCGACGGCCTCTCTTTCCCACCGGCTAGTTGCGCCTGACTCAATTCGTCTACGCATATCATCGGGAATAGCGCTGTGGAGCACTCCGACCATCTGCTCGAACAATCCGGGCATTGATTCACGATCTAATTCGACCGTCCAAAGGGAGGCGATGTAACCTTCACTCGCGTGGACATCGTCGCCTATGATGACCTCAGGTTCATCGATTCGGGGATTGGTATTGAAGAGACCGCTGTATGTCGTGACAGCTATGCTGTTCGCCTGCTGAAAAGACGTGAATGCGGACTGATCGTAGTCTCGCTGTGGACCGACGAGCAGTGAGCAGGGAATACCATATTGATCAGCCTGGATCTTCACTTGATGGCAAAGTTGACGGGTCGGACATAGGTAGGCAACACGCTGCTGATTATTCCGCCGCCGGAATTCTGCAATAAGCAGGCCCACTAGCGTCTTGCCCGAGCCAGTTGGCGATTCCAGCGCGAGGTTGGCAGTAGTGCGGTGATCTGCGTGATATGCACGCAGTAGATGCCCTTGGTGAGACCAGAGATACTTCGCATCACCACGACGATGGAGATCCCTGAAGAGTGACATGGGAGACTCTACGGCGGGAGATCGTCCTCCAGGACTACGAAATAGACTCATTGTCATCTCCAACCTTGTTTGCGTGCAGTGTTCTCAGAATTCCTTCTACGTGCGACATATCTCTGAAAACACAGCCTACATTCGCACCCGCACACACTCATCAAGTTTTCGGTGTAGCAGCGAGATCAGTGAGAGATAGTCCGCTGCATCATCTTCCCCTTCCCAGAGGATCTTTGGTTCGTGCGCAAGGGGATTTCGAACAGCGGCGAAACAGCCCTTCAAGAGCGCGGCGAAGCCCTTATGTTCCGACTTCTCCGTTTCAGATTGCAGCGTGTTGAACGCAAGCACTGGATGCTCGACTGAGAACACGCGGTCCACGAGTGCCGCACCGTCCCCGTCGACGCCAGAGTCGTCTCGGATACGTTGAGCAAGTCCTTTGGTCGCCTCAAACACGGCGTGAAAGTAGTTGTACTGGAGTAATTCCGTGTTGCAGTATTTCAGCACCTCAGAGTGCAGCCGCCGACCTTTGAACTTCGCCTGAATGGTCCGCAAGCGCATCTCGGCTTCGTCGAGAGTTCGCGCGGGTTCTCGTGTGCGAAACTCGCCGTCAGCACCGTATTCGATACCCGAGAATGCAAGGATCGCATTGAGCTTCTCACGGTGGCCTTCGAACTCCTCACTACGTCCGGCGAAGCGCGCCGGGATCAGGAACGATTGAATGAAGTCGAGGATCCCGTTTGCGGACTTGTGCTCCCGTTGAATCTTGAGAAAGATCCAGTAGAGGCGCCTCCATTTTGTGGATTCACCGGAGTCGTCAACGAGGCCTCGATCGCCTAGCACACGAGAGATATCTGTACCCGATCCACACTCACCGATCACGCGAGCTAGTGCTTCCACTTGGCCTTCGCGAAACGGTGACACGATGCTCACTCCGCAATCTCCTGCTCTAGTTGACTAGCCATTCGACAGATCTTCTCGCCATCTCCTACTCCAGACCGCGGTCAACACTGCCCGATTTCTGTTGGGGACTCTAAGCCGGAACGGGATGGAAGCACATCGTCAGACCAACGGATTTCCATGATAGCAGTATTGTGTCATGCTTTACACTGCCCTCTTAGGTTCGCACAATGCAGCATTCTAAAGACCACATGTCTCTGCGCATGCTCCGTCTCTCGCTAGTTCGAGCTCCGATCCGCGCTCAAATGATCCACGCAATACATCGTGCCTGCTCAGATGATCCATGCGGCGTTTGAGCAGGGCACTCAAACCTCGTGCAATCGACAATGGCAATTGCGACTCGTATTGGCTGTCTATGCTTGAAGGATCGCCTGTTAGATGTAAAGAACTACCGTGCTGTCTTCGACAACGATGGGGAAGGTCTCAAGCTCAGGGGGTTCGACGGATACCTCGTAGGACCTTGCGTGGACCGGATCGGGCACGAAGATCATCTCGCCGGTCGTGATGTCGAATTCCCAGCCATGCCAGGGGCAGCGCAAGACCCGCCCGTGCAACCCGTAGCTGTATTGACCCGGCTCGGCTGGCAGCATGGTTCCGGAGATTGCGCCCAGGCAGAGCGGCGCGCCCTGATGAGGACAGCGGTTCAACAGCGCGAAGAACTCGCCGTCGACGTTGAAGACGCCGATCGAACGATGGCCGATCTCGACGATCTTGCGGCTACCCGGTGGGATGTCACCGACTTTGCCGACGACGTGGCGTGCCTGCGTCATTGACGGTCAATCCAGAGCGCGTGCGCTGACAACCTACAAGCCGTAGAGTTCGCGGGCATTGTCCTCGACAATCGGACGGCGCATGTGTTTTGGCAGCCGCTGGATGACGTAGCGAGGATCATCGAAGTCCCAGTGGGGGTAGTCGGTGGCAAAGAGCATCGTGCGCTCGGCCGACATCATCTCCAGCGACTGGTGCAGCTGTTGGCGTTTCTCAGACTCGGACAGGCCGTATGGCGCTTCAAGGGGCTGCGAACCGAAACGCATGTGCTCCAGGATGTACTCGCTCGGGAGCCGTTTGACCCAGGGCACTTCAGCGCGCAGCGAGATCCACTCGCGATCGAGCCGCCACATGACGCTGCTCACCCAGGTGTAGCCGTATTCGAGAAAGACAACCTTCAGCCCGGGGAAGCGCTCGAACACGCCTTCGCAGATGAGGCTGATGACATTGTTGATGCCGATCGAAATGACACCGGTCTGCAGTTCGATGTAATAGGTTGGCGGGCCGACGGCAATCTGCGCGCCGTTCAAGCCGGCGGATTCCGCGCCGACATGGAAGGCGACCGGCAGATTGTGCCGTTCCGCGGCCTCATAGATCGGCCAGAAGTGCCGTTTGCCGACCAGCATGTCGTTCTGCGGTATCCCGACCTGAACGACGTCGGGATGCGGCCCCCAGCGCTCGATCTCCGCGACGGCCTGGGCCGGATCCTGTGGGGTGACCCAGATGGAGTGTTTGAAACGCGGATCTGACGAAATCCAGACGTCATTCGTCCAGTCGTTGTAGGCGCTGGTGATACCGGCTGCAAGGTCCGGATCCGGCATCCCGGAGATCGTTGTCAGATCGTTGCCCATGAGGATGGCGTAGGCGATGTCGTAGCGATCCAGGAGATCCTCTTTGATGCGGACAGGATCGGCGGCGTGGTTGGTGCCGTCCTCATCCATGGTGTCGGTACGCGCCGTGCTGAAGGGGTGAAAATAGGCCCGGCGCGGCATCTGGAAGCTATTGCGCGCCTCTGCCCTGGCATTCATCGCCGGAGTGATCCGACGCAACAGCGACTCGTCCATATAGGGAAACAGATCGCTGAAACTTCCGAGTATGTGATGGACGTCGCAATCGATGATGCTGAGCTTCTCGCGCGTCGCGTCTGGCGTTTGGACCGACGCCTGTGTATCCACGTCGAGGTTCATGCTGAGTTCTCCCTGCCGGTCGCATGGCTTGAAACCGCTAACCTAACATACTCCATCGTCAGGGCATCCGGGAGCCGGGTTCGTGGCTGCCGCTCGGGTCAAACCGCAACTTCTTCTAAGAGGATCTCAATCAACCGGAGACTGCGTAGAGCGTGGTAAGAACGCTCGGTTCTGACCACGGGCGCTGCGCCAGGGGCAATAACGACGCATGTTGCTGCTCGACCGAGTATGGCTCCCGGCTCAGACCGCAGGGGCGACGCGACGAGCTCGATGAAGCCCTCGGCTGAGGCTGCGTGAAGGCATACACACCCACGCAAAGATGACCCCGTTCCGCTACGATGTCCGAGCGTAAAGCTACAACGCAACCGACGACAACCCAGAAAGGATCATCTATTGAGACCTCTCAAAGTCGGCGTCTTCATCAACCTCGCCGAACGGATGATGGACGGCGAGACACCAAGGTGGGAGAACGTCCGCGAGATGGCGACGGTCGCCGAGGATGTCGGGTTCGATTCGGTCTGGGTACCGGATCACCTGCTCTTCAAGATGGAGGAGGGCAAGCCGGAGGGCTTCTGGGAGGCGATGTCGATGCTGGCGGCAATCGCGGCATCGACCAGCCGAGTCGAGCTTGGTTCGGCCGTCAACTGCGTGACGTTCCGGAACCCCGCGCTCTACGCCAAGATGGCCGACACCATCGACGAGATCTCCGGCGGACGCTTCGTCGTCGGGCTCGGCGCGGGGTACCACGATCCGGAGTACGAGTCCTTCGGCTATCCGACCGACTATCGTTACAGCCGCTTCGAGGAGGCCTTCACGATCATCCACGCCCTGCTGCGGGATGGCGAGGTCGATTTCGAGGGACGCTTCCACTCGGCGCGCGAGTGCGAGCTGCGGCCACGCGGTCCGCGTCCCGAGGGCCCCCGGATCATTCTCGGGACGCTCGGTGAGAAGATGCTCCAGCTGGCGGTCAAGTACGCCGACGAGTGGAACGGCTGGCTGCCGACACGGGGCAACGAGCCGGAGAACGTCGAGCCGATGCGCGCGCTCGTCGATGCCGCCTGCGCCGCCGGTGGCCGCGATCCATCGACGCTGGCCCGTTCGGTCGGCGTCCTGATGAGCCCGACCGGCCGTAGCCAACCGCATGTCAACCGTCTACACCCGGCGCTGACCGGATCACCGGAGGAGCTTGCGGAGTACCTCCGCGACTTCGCCGAGCGCGGCATCGACCACGTCCAGATCTGGGTCTATCCCAATACGGCTCATGCCATCGAGGAGTTCGGGAAGACGCTGGAGCTGCTCGACAGCTAGACCGTCTGTCGAAGACATCGCAGGCGCCAGGTACCGAAGATACCTGGATCTTGTAGGGATGGGGCTTGTCCCCATCCGCGTACGTACGCATGTGTCTTGCCGGATGGAGGCAGGCCCCATCCCTACGATGTCGATTGGCCCGCTCTGCAATCGAACCATCAATGAGTCCGGAACTGAGTGTGGTGGAACGTGACACGTGCACCAGCGGATTCGAGGCCTTTCGCCGGAGAACACACATGGCTCCATCCTGTCATTTCGAGCGGAGCGAGAGATATCAGTTGAGCATCAGAGCGACGTCAGACTGAGATTTCTCCCGCTGGTCGAAATGACAATGTCGTTGCGGTTGCGTTTCCCGGCGAGGTGAGTCGTTCCGGTAACTCGCATGTCACAAAGCGCTAGTAATCGTCAACGATCTCCGCCAGCCGACCGGCGTCGAGAATCTTCAACGTGCCGTCGTCATGGAGCTCGATGACGGCCTCGTCTTCGAGGCTGTGGAGCGACCGGTTGACCATCTCACGGGACGAGCCGATCATCGCCGCCATCTGCGCCTGGGTGAGCGCCGAGGCCTGCTCCGCCGCCAGCATGTGCGCGACACGGCTACGCACCCGGCGGAGGGATAGGTCTTCGATCAACGTGTTGAAGTGGCGCAAGCGCCCGGCCATGACACCGACGATGTTGAGCGCTAGCTCCGGATGGTCCCCCATCAGTCGAAGCAGATGGTTGCGCGGCAGCAGCCCGAGGGTGACCGGGGTGAGCGCGTCGGCACTGGCCGGGTAGCCGCCGCCGTCGAAGAGCGGCACATCGGCGAAAGTGTCACCGGCGTTGAAAAGGCGCAGCACCTGCTCGCGGCCGCGCGGGGAGATGACATAGATGCGCACCGTGCCGTCGAGGACGAGGCGAAATGGCGCTTCTCCGACGCCTTCCCCTTTGAGGAAGATCTGCTCGCCCTGCGCGTAGCTGCGGACTACCATCTGCCGGGCGCTCTCTGCGATGACGACATCTCCGAGACCGGCGAAGTAGGGCACATCGTGAAGTTGCGCCGCAAGCTGCTCCGTGTTCGCCCACTTGTTCGCCACGCACCGACCTCCCCGCTTCAGGCTCCGCACGCATCGTAGCGAGTTCGTGCGAAAAGGCACAGACGGTGGACGGCAGCGTCCAGAGAATGGAAGGGAGAACCTAGCGCCACTGACCGAGGAGCCTGCCCGTGAAACGCTACCTACGCTATCTCGTTCCGCTCTTGCTCATCGCGAGCTTCACAACGGTTGCCTGTCTATCCGACGACGATGACGATCCGACGGCGACGCCGGCCGACGCCACGGCAACCGAGGCAGCGGAAGCGCCAACGGCGACATCAGCGGACGACGCGGATGTCGATGGTGACGCGCCGACCGGCCCGATCGAAGCCGTCTCACATGCCGAACCCTCGATCAGCGCGTTGGCAGAATCCGACCGCACAATCTACGTCGCGACCGGAGCAACGATCACCTGGACCAACGACAGCGACAGCCCGCACACGATCACCAGCGACGACGGCTGGTTCCACCAGGAGATCGCGCCGGGCGACAGCTTCGAGTGGCAGTTCAACGAGCCCGGCACTTACCCGTACCATGATGAGCTGGACGACAGCATCCAGGGCCGGGTCATCGTCGTCGCGAGCGCGGCGGTGGCAGCCGAATACTTCGAGGGCAAGCCGGTCGCCGACTACTTCACCGATGCCTGCGGCGGCTGCCACGGGCCGAACCGCGAAGGCGCGACCGGCCCGGCGTTGGTCCCCGGGCGTCTGACCTCGGACGACGATTTCTACTTCAACGTCATCGCCGACGGCCGCCCAGGAACGGTCATGCCCGCCTGGGAACAGCTCGGCCTCTCTGATGAGGAGATCTGGGGGCTCGTCGGCTACATCCGCACCGAACCGGATGCCGACGCCGTGAAATGGGAGCTCGACGAGATCGCCCCGACGCTAGAAGTGCTCGTTGACGAATCGACCTTGCCCGATGAACCGCAGCACACGGGCAACATCGACAACCTGATGCTCATCACCGAGCGCGAGAGCCGGGCCATCGCCGTCGTTGACGGCGACACCAATGAACTCCTGGCCCACGTGCCGGCCAGCTACCGGGCCCACGGCTACACCTTCGACCCGACCAACGAGCGCTGGGCCTACAACGTCGGCCGCGACGGCTGGCTCTTCAAGATCGACCTCTACACCCTCCAGGCGGTCCGGAAGGTGCGCGTCGGGCTGGACTCGCGCGGCCTGGCGATGTCCGACGATGGTAAGTACCTCCTGATCGGCAACTTCATCCCGAATAGCGCCGTCATCCTCGATGCCGAGACGTTGGAACCGCTCAAGGTCATCGAGACGGTCGGCGCGAGCCCTAGCGGCGAGGTCGTCAACTCGCGCGTCTGCATCACTAGCGATGTCTCGATGGAGATGGTCGGACCGTACTTCCTGATCGCGCTGAAAGAGGCCGGGCAGATCTGGCGCATCGACTTCTCCGATCCGGAGTTCCCGATCGATAAGATCGAGAATGTCGGCAACATCCTCCACGACGGCTTCCTCAGCCCGGACAACAAGTACTTCTACGTCGCGTCGCAGACCGACAACTGGATGGCCGTCATCGATGTCGAGAAGGCCGAGCTGGTCGAGCAGATCCCGACCGGCGACACGCCCCACCCCGGCTCGGGCGCTGTCTGGGAAGCGGATGGCACGACCTACGGCGCGACGGTCCATGCCGCGGAAGGCAAGGTCACGGTCTGGGATCTGGCGACGAACGAGATCGTCGGAACGGTGCCGACAGCCGGCCCCGGCCTCTTCCTGCGGGCAGCCGAAAACAGCCCCTATGTCTGGGCGGACGCGCTCTTCGGCGACCCGTCGAACACGATCACAGTCTTCGAGAAGGAAGCGCCCTTCGAGATCGTCGGGGTGATTGATGACGGCGTCATGACGCTGCATCCGGAGTTCACCGACGATGGCGAGTTTGTTTACATCAGTGACTGGACCGGCAATACCGTCCGTGTCTACGATGCGGAGACGCTCGAGCTCGTCGCCGAGCTCACCGACATTCCCGCCCCCACGGGCATCTTCAACACGGTCCGGAGGCACGAGCCGCTCGGACACTAGAAATCGATCGGACGATGAACGCCGGAGCTACCGAGACCGTTACGCAACACCTTGACGCCGAGGCGCTGCGCCGGGAGTTCCCGCTCCTGGCGCAGCCCCCGGAAGGAGCACGCACGATCTACCTGGACAGCGCCGCCTCGTCGCAGAAGCCCGAGGCGGTGCTGGCAGCGATGGACCGCTACTACCGCGAGGACTACGCCAACGTCCACCGCGGCGTCTACAAGCTGGCCGAGCGCTCGACCGAAGCCTACGAACAAGCCCGCCGGAGCGTAGCGCGCTTCTTCGGCGTCGATGACGAAGGCCAGGTGATTTTCGTACGCAACACAACGGAAGCGATCAACCTCGTCGCATTGAGCTGGGGCGGCGCGAACCTCGGGCCGGGCGATGTCATCCTGACCAGCATCATGGAGCACCACTCGAATCTCGTGCCCTGGCAGCTGGCCTGCGAGCGGACCGGTGCGCGTCTGGAGTTTGTCGGCATCGACGCGAACGGCTGCCTACGAATGGAGGAGCTAGCGGAGCACCTTGCTGAAGGTTACGTCAAGCTGGTCGCGCTCGCGCATGTTTCCAACATGCTCGGGACAGTCAACCCGGTCGACGAGATCATCAGGCAGGCCCACGAGGCGGGCGCGTTGGTGCTCATCGACGGCGCACAGGCCGCGCCGCACATGCCACTCAACCTGCCGGAGCTTGGCGCGGATTTCTACGCCTGCTCGGCACACAAGATGTGCGGCCCGATGGGCGCGGGGATGCTCTACGGTCGGCGGGAACTGCTGGAGGCGATGCCGCCCTACATGGGCGGCGGCGAGATGATCCGGATCGTCGAACTGCGCCACTCGACCTGGGCCGACATCCCGCAGAAGTTCGAGGCCGGGACGCCCAGCGTCGCCGACGCCGTCGGTTTTGGAGCCGCCTGCGATTTCCTCAGCTCCGTCTCGATGGCGGCGATCCACGAGCACGAGTGGCGACTTACCGCGTACGCCTACGCTCAGCTCCAGGAGCTACCGGGGATCACGATCTACGGCCCGGGCCCGGAGGCGCGCGGTGGCGTCATCAGCTTCAACATCGGCCGGGTGCACCCACACGATATGGCAACCGTCCTCGACGGCGAGCATATCGCCGTCCGCGCCGGACACCACTGCACCCAGCCGCTGCACGCGGCGCTCGATCTGGTCGCCTCGGTGCGCGCCAGCTTCTACCTCTACAACGACGTCACCGATGTCGACCGGCTGCTCGGAGCGCTCGAGCGGGTCTATGAGATTTTCGACCAGGAGACCGCCGTGTGATCTCCGTTTGGGTGCTGGTGCGCTGGATTCATTTGCTGGCAGCGATCACCTGGATCGGCGGCATGCTCTTCATTCTGCTGGTGCTGCTCCCGGTCGTCCGGCCGGCGCTCGATCCCGACAGCCGAGCACTGCTCGTCGGGCGTGTTGGCACGCGCTACGGCGTCATCTCCGTCGTCGCGCTCATCGCGCTGTTGGTGACCGGCTACCTGAACGGCGAACGCCGGTCGGTTGACTGGACAGACCTGACAGCAACGACCTACGGCTCACGGTTACTGATCAAGCTTGTGCTGGTAGCGCTGATCGTCGTCATCACGGCAGCCCACACCTGGTACGGCCAGCGCATCGTGAGGCTCGCTGAACAGCCGCCAACCGTCAAGGAGACCCCGGAGTACCTGAGCGTGCGCCGTCGCCTCCAGATCATCTCTGGATCGCTATCGGCCGTGAACCTCGTCCTCAACCTCGCCGTCGTCTGGATCGCCGCCTCGCTCGCGGCGTAAGCACCGCCGAAGAACTGACGGGGGGATGCCACGGCTGTTGCTCTAGCGTGCGATATGTGACGCAGATTCTGTTTCACGGTGAGGTTGTCGCGACTGATGTAGGGGCGTGGACCCAACTACGAATCCTCTGAGGCCAATGGACATTGAAGCGCCATGCTCGTAGGGGTGGGGCTCGTCCCCACCCGGTCACGAGACCGCATTCGTACGCGGGCCTAGAGGGCGATCCAGACGAGCCCCAGCCCTACGTTCATGGCGAGGATGAGTTGGCCTCGAACCGTGGCTACCTGCGGTACTGTTCGAGCCGCGCGGTGATCGCGGCCATGAGGTCGTCGCTGCTGTCGGAGGTGAAAAGCGCATCGCCGCCGGCAGAGCCGGGGATGATCAGCGCCTCGTTGTCTGTGCCCGGTGCTTCCTCGGCCATCGTGCGAGCGCGGCGGACCATGCCGGATTCGCTATCGGCAGCGATGAAGAGCTTCGGGAAGTCGCCCATATCCTGATACTCGCCGAAACCGGAGACGAGGATCATCTGATCGACTTTCTCCGGCGCGATGATACCCGCCCCGATGACCGGCGGCGCACCCGCGCCGATGCCTATCAGGGCGACACCATCGACGCCACGCTCATCAACCAGGTAGTCAATCGCATCGACGACGTATCTGTAGCTGTAGTCGTTGGGCGCGAGGACGGTCATATCTTCGCCAGCCAGGGTCAACGCTGTTGCCTGCCAGGTCGCCGCCGCGCCGCCGCTGGAGCCGACGATGACGACGCCATAGTTGCCCGTGCCCCAGACGAGCGCGGTGTACTCACCAATCTCGACCAACTCGCCGGCCGCCGGATCGGGCGTGGCTGTTGGCGGCGGCGTTGCAGTCGGCGCGGTTGCCCCGGCCCCGGCACACCCGGTGACTGCCAGCGCTAGCAGCAGCAGGCCGCACCATCGCAGCTGACGCAGGCTCATGAGCGCTCCAGCACACTGAGCAACGATTCGGCGATAGCGAGCGCCTGCTCGATGTCACCGGCCTCGATCAGCTCCAGCGTCTGCTCGATATCAGCCCGGGCGCTGTCGTCATCGCTGAGGTCGACGTAGATCGTCAAGTT
Organism: Chloroflexia bacterium; assembly: GCA_030431755.1. Taxonomy (GTDB): domain Bacteria; phylum Chloroflexota; class Chloroflexia; order Thermomicrobiales; family CFX8; genus JAUIIK01. Next base: position 27,471 of record JAUIIK010000031.1, on the reverse strand, counting down.
GCGGGTGGAGTCGTCGATGTCGCCAGCCCGGAGTGCCAGCACCCCGAGGTCGAGGTACATCTGCTCCAGCGGTCGCTCCGCTGCGCCCTGAAGCTCAGGGCCAGAGGCGACGAGCTCGCGGGCGCCTGCCCAGTCGCCGGACTCCAGCAGGGCAAGCGCGTCATTCAGCTCCGGGATGCGGTCGACGTCATGAGCGTAGCGGACGCTGTTCTGCAGGTGGTAGAGGGCGTCATCGCGGTCCTTGATGTCGATGGCGTGGATGGCGAGCTGCTGGTGGGTGATACCGCGCCGCACAGCGCGTTCGACGTCGGCCCGACTGCCGGAGAGATTGCCAATATACTCAGCGATCTTGTCGAGCTGTTCGTCGCTCAGCTGATCCGCATCGAAGGCCGGCATCTGGTCGACCGGGTCGCGCACCATCAGGCGCACGATATCAGCCGAGTGTCCGATGACGTGCGGGGCGGATGCTCCGAGCCCGTCCGGTCCGTGGCAGCCGGCACAGCCCGCCTCGGCGAAGAGCCGCTGGCCCTCGCTGACCTGCTCAACCGTCGTCTCATCAACGACGGGATGCCCTGCCGGGAAGTCGTGCGCGCCGTCCGGCGACGACTCTTCCGCGCCACTACAGGTTGCGACGACGATGACGAAGCCCAGCAGCAGGCCGATGCCGATGATGGTTTTGACGATGTTCACCTGCGCCGCTCCTCCGCTGGCACGGCCGAGTCCATGGCCTAACGCTATGGGCAGCGGCTAGCGCCGGGGAAGTCCTGTTAGTCCTGAATTGGCGTAGAGATGCGGTTAGCACGGCTGCAATTGCGCGAGAAGCTCCGGCTCAAAGGCGCACACGCGAGTCAGCAGCTCATCCGGCGCCGCGCCCGTTATCAGGAACCAGTGACGATTGCCAGTGACTTAACCGCGTGCTGCTCCAGCTACTCAACGAGCCGCCGGTAGCCACCTGGCCGCATTGTCTTCATCTTGAACCCGTGAGAGTTCCGCCACGATGGCGGGGCACGGTTGCAGTTCTACAAAAGAGAAAACCGCCCGAGATGGACTCTCGGACGGTCTCTGGTTGAACGATCATGCTGGCAGAGTCTCGGGCGACTACCAGCGATTCGTCCAATACTTCATCTGGCCAGCGACGGCATGTAGCAGTCCGTCACCACCCTCATGTTACATATGCAATCTTGTCAAACGCTAGGGCGAATGTCAATTACCACACGTAAGTCATAGTCTCACTACCGACAGAATCCACGGTGAGTGCAGCGTGACGCGTAGGCAAATGCCATAACGTGTATGTACACTTGGCGGGATCCCCAGGTCGGGGATTGCTGGAGTAGCAGCCAGCTCGAACCCTCATGTTACGGAGGCGATGTGGTGAACATCCGCATCTCTCGGGATGAGCAACTCGTAGCCATCTGGTGTGTGCTGCTGAGTTCCATCCTTGGGTCACCGGGAGCATCGGCCATCGTAGGCGGAGCCGCATTGGTTTCGCTTCTACGTGGCAATGACGAAGGTTAGTCCCTAAACTGCCTTGGGACCCGTCTCCTTGATTGGAGGCGGGTCTCTGTTTTCCCCAGCCGCATTGTACGACAGTTATCAAACTCCGCGCCTGTGCCAACGTACTAGTTAACAGCGAGATCCAGGTCATGGTTACAGCGTCCGCATCAAGCAACCAGATAGGAGCCAGTTTCATTTTCTTCTTCCGCGCAGCTTCGCTCAGCGTCCACGCGCGGTGCGGGGCGACCAGTCGAGGCGATCGAGGACGGCGACGAGCGCGGCTGAGATCAGGAGATCGTCGTGGAGCGTGGCATCCTCGACCGACCAGCGCAGCAGCTTTCCGGGGCCGGGCAGGACGCTGTAGCGGCAGGCGGCCAGCTGGGCCCGGAAAAGGCGCTCGAGCCGTCGCTGCTCGGGGTCGCTGGCCAAAGCCGGATCGAAGCTCGTCAGCCGGCCGCCGTCGATCAAGGAGAGAAAATCCCAGCCGAGGCGGCTCTTGCTGGCGGTGCTGAAGACGAACGGCTCGACGACGCGCTCGCCGAGCGTGGCCCGCAGAAAGCTGGCCAGCCCCGCGCCGAGTCCGGTCGCGTCGATGACGATCTTGCGTGCCTGCCAGACGCGCCGGGCGAGGTTGACGAGGCGCTGGTGCAGCGCGCTGTGCTTGGCGCCGGTCCAGAGGTAGCGGGCGACGATCTCGTAGCGGGCCGGCGGGCCGGGGCGCACTCGCACGACGGTCACCGCCGTCGAATCGCGGCGCGGCTGGCTGCGGCGTAGCGACTCGCCCTCGACACCGTCCTCGACCTCGCCGGCCACGTCGATCAGCAGCGCGTACTCCACGCCGCCATCCGGGTCCGACTGGTCGACCGGCCCGAATGCGCCATCGAGCAGCGCGGCCCGCTCCGGCGGGAAGAGGCGGCCATCGCCGTCCAGCTCGCGCAGCTCGTACTCGGTGCGGATGAAGGGGTGTTCCGGCCCCAGCGCCTCCATCTGACCGCGCACGTAGGCACCGTAGCCGGGCACATGGCGCGCGACCTCACGCCAGTCGACGACGAAAAGCCGGCGGCGACCGTCCCGAGCCTCGCGCTCGCGGAGCCAGCGCATCTGCCGGGCGAGCAGCGTCGCGCTGGTCCAGACCGTGCCGAGAAAGAGCGTTGTCGCATTGGTCGAGGCGGCCATCGGCGCAAAGACCGCATCCCAGACATCGGCGTCGATATCCTGCGCCTCGTTCGCGACGAGCAGCAGGCTGGCGGTGTTGCCGCGGCTATTCGCGCCCGGCGCGGCCGAGAGATAGCGCACGCTCGCCCTGCCGAGCTCGACGATCGTGCCCTCGCGCACCCGGACCGCGCCTCTGGCGAGCGGTGTATCCAGCCGGGCCAGCAGCCGGTCACGGGCGATCAAGCCCTGCGGCCGTAGCGCCGGTGTCGCGACGACGATGCTGCCGCCGGTCAGCCGGTAACGACTCAACAGATAGGCCGTCAGCTGCGCCAGCGCCTCGTCCTTCCCTGACTGGCGGCTGAAGACGGCGGCGAAGGTATCGCCGGATTGGCGCTCCACGCCGCTAGCCACAGCGCGGGCAAAGCTCGTCTGGTAGGGCCGTAAGGTCTGGCGCGGGTAGAGCGCCGGGCTGAAGCGCCCGATGTCGCTGTGGATCTCGGCCAGCCCGCGCCGTAGCGCGCGCCGGCGTGTCGCGGTTTCGATCATCGCTACCCTCCAAAGAGCCTGCTGGCCGCCTCGACCAGGATCGCCGAGAGGACCATGAAGAGCAGGGCGTCCAGCCGCCGACGGAGCGAGCGCACGTCATCCTCGACGTCGCGCACCATCTGGCGCGTCGTTTCCTCGTAGCTCGTCGCCGGTTGAGCGCGGTCAGGCTCCCCCGGCGGGCTCACGGGGTTGACGAGCAGGTCAGTCAGCCGTTCCAAACCCGAAAGCTTCATCGTTCATCCCCCAGTCCCATCTCGATCAACACCGTCGTCAGCGCCCCGGCCAAGTCATCGGCCAACTCGCCTTCGAGCGCCCGCTGCATCTTGACCGCCCGGACGAGCGAATCGACGAGCCGGGCGACGGTCGTCGCCGTCTTCGTCGGGTCGCCCTCCAGGGCATCCATCGCGATCACCCGCTGGAGGACGACCCGCAGCGCGCCGATCTCCTGTCGCAGAGAACCGTCAGCTCCCGCTTCGCGGATAACCTGCTGGACCGCCTGCTCGATCAGCCGCTCCGCCTCGCCCGAGCGCACCGCCCGCGCGAACGTAGCCGAACGCTCCAGGCGTCTGTCGTACTCGCTAGCAATCACGTTGTCGTCTCCTTCCAGTGAACGATGGGCAGCACAGTAGGTCGCGCCCCGCATGGCCCAGGCGCGACAGCCTGGCCGGGCGCACTTCTTCGACGCCATGTCGACTCCATTCGGTGGATCATTCGGTTGTTTCGCGGGGTCAGTTAGAAGACGGGGGCGGTGGATGCGCGGGTTGCCTTGTTCATGGTGCGCGCTCATAGCGTGGCAATGCGTCGCCTTGCCAGTACAAGGGAGCGGCGCAGGCGATACGGGATTGAAGTGATTTGGTCCGCGTGCGTCAGTCGTAGTTGAGCCGAGCGACGCATCGCGTCGTAGCTACCGGGGTAGATTGTCGCCGGGACCTCTCGGTACCAACATCATGCGTAGCTGCGACGTGCTACGTCGCCCGATCGTCTAGGTGATCCGGTGGAAGTCGCCCTGGCCATCGATGTCGAGGTTCTGGATCACGACTTCTGTCGCCTGGCGCTCCGGGCCGATGACGAAGGTCACAGCGCTTGGCCCGCCAGCGTTCTCGCCAGTCGGCTGGTAGAGAAAGATGTCGTGGTCGTAGTGCCACAGCTCAAACTGCTGCAACTCAGGGCCGAGCAGTAGGGCCAGCGCCCCATCTCCACCGGTGATCTCGATCTCGCCATAGAGGTCGTTGGCGTAGCGCCCGGTGTAGGCGTTCGCGGCGAGCGGCGGAGAGACCGGCTGCGGTGGTGTGTCGTAGTCACTCTCGTACTCCGGCGCCATCAACTCGATGAAGAGCTCACCGAGGAACGTGACCCAGTCATTCTGGACCGCGCCGGTCTGGACGATATCGAGGAACGACGCCTCGATTGCCTCGGCGAGGCCGATCGGCATCCCGTTGGTCAGGACAGCGATGCCCAGCTGCTCCGCCGGCAGGATGAAGACCGCCGTGCCCGCGCCGAGCAAGAACCCGCCCGAGTGGCCCAGACGAATCAACCCATTCTGTTCGTAGGTGACATTCCAGCCCAACCCGTAGAAGCCAGCGAAGTTGACGAATGGATCGCCCGGCGGGCTGCTTACGATCTGCGGCCGATGGGTTTCGGCGAGCGCGGCAGACGAAATGATCTCCTCGCCGTCGAGCCAGCCGTTGCCAAGCTGGAGCCGCAACCAGATCATCAGGTCGCGTATCGACGCGCTGACACCGCCGGCCGGCGACTGCGGGTCCGGGTCACGCTGGTAGCGCGCTACCCACTCGCCGTCGATCCGGACATGTCCGGCGGCGCGCCGGGGCGACGTGATGAAATCTTCGAAGCGCGAGCTGGCGCTGTGCATCCCAATGCGGTCGTAGAGACGCTCCGCCGCCAGCTCTTCCCAGGATGTCCCGGCGGCCCTGGCGACGGCCTCGGCGGCGGCGGTGAGGCCGAAGTTGGTGTAGTTGTAAGCAGAGCGCATACTGCTGGACGGTCGCTGGTAGCGCAGGCGGTGGAGCACCTCGGCCCGGTCGTAACCGATGTCTTCGAGCAGATCGCCGGCGTGATCGGGGAGCCCGCTGCGATGGCTGAACATATCGCGCACCGTCACCTCCCGCGTGACCCACGGGTCGTACATCTCGAAGGCCGGCATGAGGTCGCTCAGCTTGGAGTCCCAGCCGGCCACGCCGTCACCGACTGCGCCAGCGACGATCGTCGCTGCGATCGGCTTTGAGACGGAGGCGAGCTGGAAGACGGTGTCCGCAGTTACACGCGGGCTCGAGCCCGCTTCGCGCACGCCGAACCCCTTTTGATAGACGACCTCATCCGCGTGGACGACACCGACAGCGATGCCCGGGACACCGGTCCGGCGCTGGGCGTCTTCAACGATGCCGTCCAATGCGGACAGCGCCAGGGCAATCCGGTCACTGGTAACGCCCTGTTCCCCGGAACTTTGCGCGAGCGCGGGCCGGCCCATGCCGGTGAAGCCAAGCGCACCGGCGGCGAGGCCAAACCCGCCGACCCGCAGCATGCTCCGGCGCGAGATCTGCGCCCTCCCGATGTTGCCGAACCGTCGATCCCCTGCCTGCATCGCGACCCGTTCCCGTCCTTCAAGCTTCAGCGGTTGACCTGCGACATTCCTACTATCACTCAAGCAGTGCTGCGCGCGCCAACCACTAGGAGAATGGTCATGGATGCACGGTTGCGGCCAGCGCTGGAGGCACGCCAGGACGCATCGTCACTGCCCGTGCTGGGCGACATGCGTAGTGAATTGTCTGTTAAGGGAAAACGGGACCCTTGGCGGGTCCCGCGCCATTGAATGGCTGGATGGCTTTGGAGTAAGAGGTGTTAGAAGTTACCGCCTATGGTAGGTCTCACAGGACTGGGCGGCGGCGGTGACCGGCCGGTCCATCGCGACCGGATCGTTCGATCCATGTCTGGTCACGATTCGATCGAAGATGATCGATTTGAGGTGTTATGCAGCTCCTCTGCCATCGCATTCCAGTGTCTTACAGAAGCAGTATATCCTAGTTGCCCAGATAACGCAATATCACGATGTAGTGATATGACCTCTGGTCACGCGAACCCCGGACTTTCGGGCACAATTGGGGCAGCATGTGGTCGTCGTCACGCTTCGTCGAATGGAAACTGATCGTTGAATATCCGCGCTTACGCCAAACTCTGCGCGTTTCTCGCCGGCACCGTCGGCCTCGGTGTCGAGTTGGCCGCCGAACGCCTGCTGGCTCCCGCCTTCGGAACGACCCTCGATCTCTGGTCGCTCATCATCGGGCTCACCTTCGCCTCGCTCTCGCTTGGCTATGAGATCGGCGGGCGCTACATCGACCGCAACCCGACGGCCCGCTTCGTCAGCCTGTGCCTGCTCGGAGCCGGGGTCTACACGCTCGGCGTGGCGGCATTCGGGCGCACGATCGCCTTCCAGATCCAGGAGTGGACCTTCGACTTCGGCGGCGTGACCTTTGGCATCTTCCTGTCGGTGCTGATCTTGATTACGGTGCAGCCGTTCCTGCTCGGGATGATCACCCCGGCAGCGATTCGCCTGACGATCCCTTCAGCCGGCGCCTCTGGCTCGTCCGCCGGGACGATCTTCGCACTGACGACGATCGGCGCGCTCGTCGGCACCTTCGTGCCGGTTCTGCTGCTGATCCCCTTCATCGGCGTCCGGCTGACATTTATCGTCGTCGCCCTCGTCGGCATCCTGGCCGCCCTGCCGGGTCTGCTCGGCCTCGTCACGGCAACCGCAGAACCAACCATGACCGACCCCGCCACCGTGCCCGCCACCGCCGATAGCTAGGACCGCGCCGGTGCGCTAGACCGTCACCATGCCATGGCTGATCGCGATGGCGACGGCTTCCGAGCGGCTGGCTGCGTGGAGTTTCCCAAGGATCGAGCCGACATGGAACTTGACCGTGTGCTCGCTGATGCCGAGCTCGAGCGCGATCGCTTTGTTGGGGAAGCCGCGGGCGATGAGGTTCAGCACCTCTGTCTCGCGCGGTGTAAGCGCTTCACGTGGCGCAGCCGGTCCGGTGCTTGCGTCTGGCAGCGCCTGGATATGCGGCAAGATGCGCGGGTCGAGCGCCGCCAGCCCGGCGGCAAGCGCGTGCAATCCAGCCAGCAGCTCCTCGACGGCGCTATCCCGAAGCAAGACGCCGCGATATCCGCTGGCCAGCGCTTGCAGACCGGCGTCAACGTCCTCAGCGAGCAGCAGCGCTGGCGGCAATACTGCCAGGCCGCCCGCCTCGCTCAGATCGTCCTCACTCCAGTCGATGTCGGCCAGGATCACGGCGACGCCGCCATCGAGCAGACGTTCCGGCAGCGCCGCCCACTCGTTGACGTTCCCGGCGTAGCTCAATGCCTCGTCAGATTCGACGGCGGCGCGCAGGCCATAGCTGATGGTCGGGTAGGCCGCGAGCGTCAGGACGCGCGGGCGGGGGAGAGCGTTACTCGAAATCTGGGTTCGGTCCTTCCGAGCGCACCTGCTCGACGCGGGTCAGAGCATCCCGTAGCTCATCCAGCCACTCCGACTGGTTGCGGGCGACAAGCCGGACGCACCAGGCCAGCGCATCGCTCCGGCTACGAGCAACACCGGCATCGATCAGCGTATCGAGCGTGCGCCGCTCTGGCATCCGCAAGCGGGTCATCACTGGCACGCTGAGGTTGGTGTAGAGCTTGCGGTAGCCTCCGCAGTTGACGCCCCAGGAGACCTGCCGGCCAAAGAGCTGCTGGGCCTCGTCTGCAATCCGCGTGCGCCGATCCCGTGTCTCCTGGCGAAACTGATCGATCCTGGACCGTAACGCGGCGCTCCGCAGCTCGTCCGATGCATCCTCTGGAATGCGCGGCTCGCTCAACTCGCCGATGATGAGGATCTCCTCGCGGTCGAAGCTAATCTCCGGGAGTTCCAGAAACCAGTCCTCCGGCACCCGCCCGACGAACCACCCCAGAACCTCCTGCTGAAAATCGGCCACCATCTGCCTGCTTTCTCACTCACCCGGCCAGGGCGAGGGTAGATTACAAGATTACATTAGTGTGCGAGTCGGGAGTCGGGAGTCGGGAGTCGGGAGTCGGGAGTCGGGAGTCGGGAGTCGGGAGTCGGGAGTCGGGAGTCGGGAGTCGGGAGTCGGGAGTCGGCCAAGAATGAGATCAACCGTGCAACAACGTCAACCCTGTCTTTCTCCCCCTTTCCCTGCGCAGCAGTGGGCGGGGTACCCGTGTAGCGGGCCGGGGGGGGTGAGGGAACTCCTCTGGCTTTCCTACAAACTACCCACTACAACCTACAAACTCCCGGAGGGTGGAAACGCCAACCCGTGCGCTCGCTCAATGACCCGCGCTGCCCGTAGCAACAGCGGCTCCTGCCAGGGTCGGGCGATGAGTTGGAAACCGATCGGCAGCCCGTTGACCGGCGAAACACCGGCCGGGACAGTGATCGCCGGCCAGCCATTCTGATCCCAGATCGAGGTCAGCCGCACGAGACGTATATCCGCCTCGCCGGCCGCTGGCGGGTGCAGCGCCAGGGTCGGGCTGGCGATGAGATCGTAGCCGCGCAGCGCTCGCTCGACCCGGTGGAGCTTGGCATCGCGCATCCGGCGCTCGGCCATCACCTCTGCGCCGGTAATGCGCCGGCCCTTTTCGAGCACGTCACGGACGTAAGGGCTGAGCTGATCGCTGTATTCGTCGAGCAAACCGCCATAGTGGTCGAAGACCTCGGCCAGATAGAGCGCGCCATCTTCGTTCAGCTCGCGCAGAAACGACAGGTCGACCGGTTCGAGCGTTGCTCCGGCCGCTTCGAGCATCCGCAAGCCGCCCTGAAACGCCGCGAGAATGTCGTCTGGCACGGGATCGCCGCCATCGTCCGTGAAATAGCCCACACGTAGCCCGGCGACGCCGTCCTCGATCATCGCTGGATAGTGAGGCGTCGGAGCGTCGCGGCTGTGCGGGTCGGCCGGGTCGAAGGCCGCCAGCGGTTGCATCAGCAGGGCCGCGTCACGCACCGTCCGCGCCATTGGGCCGACGTGGTCCAGCGACGCCGCCAGCGGCAGCACACCCCGCAAACTGACACGCCCGTAAGTCGGCTTGAGACCAACCAACCCGCAGGCTGCCGAGGGCATCCGAATCGAACCGCCCGTATCCGACCCGGGTCCGCACCAGGCCATCCCTGCGGCAATCGCTGCCGCGGTCCCGCTACTGGAACCGGCCGTGTCGAGATCGGGGTTCCAGGGATTGCGGACGCCGCCGAAGGTCGGGTTGATCGACGTCGGCTCCTCGGCGAACTCCGGCATGCCGGTCTTGCCGAGCGACACCGCGCCGGCATCGCGCAACAGCCGCACGACAGTCGCGTCCTCCTCCGGCACACGCTCGCGATAGACCGCCGAGCCGCCGGTCGTCACGACGCCGGCCGTGTCGAAGAGGTCTTTAAGGACAATCGGGATGCCATGCAGCGGTCCACGGTCGACGCCGCCGGCCAGCTCCGCGTCGCGCTCGGCGGCGCGCGCCCGCGCGGTCACGGCGGTGAGCGTAATGAAGGCGTTGAGCCGTTCGCCATGCCGCTCAATCTGGTTGAGCGCCGCATCGACGAGCTCGACCGCCGACACCTCGCGGCGGCGGAGCATCCCGGCGACGATGTACATCGGTTCATATATGAGTTCCGTCACGGCCGGGCCCCTGCCTTGCTGCGTCGCTGCCTGCGCCAGTCCGGAAAGCGCACAGTCGCGTGATTCTAGCTTGAGTCACAGAGCAGATCGGTTGCGCCGCTGCGTCCGTACAACCTGTTCGTTTGCCCTCACAGCCCATCTCGACCACCCGGCCACCCGTTTGCATGACAGGCGGCAAGGCAAGGAGAATCCGCGTACGTATGCCCCTTTCGGGCCGACAATAGGCGAGAACATGACCATCGATAGATCGTCGGAGAGGGCGGCGATACATTGACCGCCTGCCGTCAGATCCAGAGACTACGGACATACATTCGCCGCCCACTGGCCAGCGTGCCAAGGCGGCGGAAAGGAGAAGAAGATGAGCTTTGACATGACGGTTCGCGAATTCATGCACGATGCCGACAACCTGATGGCGGCAGACGAACCGGTGAAGAATGCCAAGCAGCAGTTTGAACTTGAAACGGTTCGCTCGCTGATCCTGATCGACGCGTCAGGGCCGGTTGGACTGCTGACCCGCGGCCGTATGCGCGAGCTTTCGGATGCCGATCTCGAGCTCAAAGCCCGCGACGTTGCGGTAACTGTCCCCGTCCTGAAGCAGACCCAGACGCTCGCAGACGCCCGGACAGATCTCGGCAGCGTGGACTTCGACGCCGACCGCATCCCGGTCGTTGACGATAGCGGCCTTTTCGTTGGCGTCGTTGACCGTGAAGTCATCATGCGCGAGTCCGAAACCGTCCTGGCTGGACGCGGGGCTGTCACTGACGAGAACGGGCAGCCTCTTCACACGATTGTGGTCGGCATGGATGTTCTCGGCACCGACGGCAACAAGCTCGGCAAGGTCGATGAGATCGTGCTGGAACGCGACCACGTCGCCTCCTTCACTATCGAGCACGGCCTACTCGGACGCCACCACAAGCGCGTCGCGGCTGATCATGTCGCCAACGCCGATGATGAAGCTGTCTATCTCGACTTCGGCAAGACCGAGTTCGGCTTCCTCTCCGATGTCGAGGATTTGGACGAAGAGCACGTCCCGACTGCGGCCAGCTAACGGCATAGCCGCAACCGTAGCGACTGAAGGGATAGCGCCATGAGTATGCAAAGCCTTGTCGAAATCCAGCCAAACATGGAGGTCTATACATCAGACGCAGTGCTGATCGGCTCAATCAAGCAAGTGCGCGAGCACGACATGTTGATTGACCGGACACATCACCGTGACATCTTCGTGCCCTTTACGTTCGTCAACCTGGTTGTCGACACCGAGCGCCGGGTCGAGCTGAACATTACCGAAAAGGACTACAGCGACCTCGACTGGGAGCATCCGTCGATCATCTAGCTCCCCGATGTCCCAAGCCCTCACGCGCCAGCGTAGCGCCCGGCTCCTCCCCCAAAGGAGTCGGGCGTTCTTTTGTGCGCTTAGTGTCCGGCGCGGATCAGCTCCGCAGCATGTTCGGCGACGGCGCAGACGGAGAAGTGCAGATTGGCGCGCGGCCCGTAGGGGAAGATCGACGCATCGACGACACGAGCGCCGCTCAAGCCACGCACCTGGCAGCGCTGATTGACGACGGAGCTTGCGTCCCGCAACGGCCCCATCTTGCAGGTCGTCGAGGGGTGATAGGTCGTCCCAACCTCGGCGCGCACGACCGCGCGTAGCGCCTCGCGGTCCTGGAGATGCGGCCCATCACGCAGCGGCCCCTCCAGCAGATCACGCAGCGGCGGGATCGTCGCGATGCGCTGGAGCAATTCGTAGCCATCACAGAGCGCTTCGAGATCACGCGGGTCGCTGAAATAGTTGTGGTCGATGGCCAACGGGGCCTCCGGATCGGCCGACGTCAGCCGGACCGAGCCCATCGACCGCGCAAACTGGAGGCTGACGCCGAATGCCAGCGTCCAGCCGTCGGCGCGTTCGTCGAAGGTCTCGCCGGGATAGAGATGGATGTCGATCTCACGGTCAACCTGGCTGCTGCGCGCCTTGAGCATCGTATTGATGAATGTCGGTGTGTTCCGCGCATACTCAGGTTTGACAATGAACGATGTCAGACCGCTTTGCCGGGCGACCTGCGGATGGTCCATCAAGCTCCGGCCGACACCGGGCAGGTTGACGACCGGCTCGATGCCCAGCTCGGCCAGCTCTGCCGCGGGGCCGACGCCGGACCGCAGCAGCACAGCCGGGGAACCATAGGAACCGCAACAGAGGATCGTCTCGCGCCCCCGGAACTCGCGCCCGTCGGCGGCGCGCACCCCGATCACCTTCCGCCCCTCGATGAGCAAGCGGTCGGCCAGCACGTCAGGCACAATCGCCAGATTCTCACGCCCACGAGCTGCCCGCAGGTAGCTCAGAGAGCTGTTCTGGCGGCTGCCGTCAATGAAATTCTTGGGTGTCTGGCCCACACACGGGGCCTGGACTTCACTGCCGTTGATATCGTCAACATACTCGAAGCCAAGCTCCTGGGACGATTCCAGGAAGGCGTGGTCCAGCGGCGATTGCTCGTCGCGTGTCGCCCGGTGGATTGTCACCGGACCGTGCGAGCCGTGCAATGGCCCGCCGGCGGGGTCGGTTTCAACGCGCTTGACGGCGGGCATCAAGGAAGCAGCATCCCAGCCGGGGTTGCCACGCGCCGCCCAGTCGTCGTAGTCGAGCGCCGAGCCACGGATCCACATCGCGCCATTAATCGCCGCCGAGCCACCGACGACCTTCGCGCGCGGCAGCTGCAGCTCCCGGCCGGCCGCATCCGGCCGGTGGTAGTAATCCCAGGAGTGCGTATTGACCGGCAAGAAGGTTGGGTTCAGCAGATCCTCGGGCCAGCCTGCGGCCTCCGAGCCGTAGTCCGGCCCGGCTTCGAGGAGCAGCACCCGCAGCGCAGCATCCTCGCTCAAGCGCGCCGCCAGCGCGCAGCCGGCCGGCCCAGCGCCGACAATGACGATATCCCAGATCCCTGCTTCCATATCTATCCCCCTTCCAGCCACCATGATAGCCCCTGTCACACCATCGACACCGGACCGGGTTGAGCCGGGGGAGTATCATCAGTGCAAGGTTGGACGTACCTGGAAGGCCAGCGCGGCAATGAACGCTAACGGACGTGTATTTAGCGATGCGGAGTTCGAACGCCGCTGGGCACAATTGCGCGAAAACATGGCGCTCCAGCGCAGTGAATTCGCCGTCATTGTCGACGCCGACACGATCTACTACCTGACAGGCTTCGCTGGCGCGACGACAACCTTCCAGGCCCTCCTGGTGCCGCAAGAGGCCGCGCCGGTCCACCTGCTGCGCTATGCCGAACGGGCCAGCTTCGAGGCCAGCTCCTGGCTCGACAACGCGCGCTACTACGACGACATCGAAGATCCCGTCTTTACCCTCGCGAACCTTATCGATGAGGTCGACTCGCGCGCGTTGAGAATCGGCATCGAGAAGCTCTCGCCACAGCTCTCCGTCGGGCGCTTCGAGCTGCTCTCAGCGGCGCTCTTCAACCGCACGTTCATCGACCTCTCGCTCGAAATCGGAGCGCAACGGCTGATTCGCTCCGCCGAAGAGATCGCAATGCACCGGCGCGCGGCCGCGGCCATCGAGCAAGCGCTGGTAGCAGGGATCGACGCCTGTTCCGCCGGCAACACCGAACGCATGATCGGTTCCGCCGTCGCTGCGGCTTTGATCGATGCCGGGGCCGACACTCCGCGCATCGGCGTCATCGCCTCCGGCGACCGGCTCCAACAGATCCACGGCGGCCTGAGTGACCGGGAGCTGGAGGGCGGCGACCTCGTCCGGCTGGAGATGTCGAACGCAGTCAACCGCTACTGGGCCAGGATCATGCGGATGGTCTCGATCGGCGAGCCTAGCGCGGAGACGCGCGAGCGCTACGAGCTCCTGCGCGGCCTGCAGGACGAGCAGCTGGCGCGCATGACGCCCGGCGCGATCTCGTTGGAGCTCGACGCCGTTGTCCGCGATAGGCTTCCGGCCGGCGAGTGGGCCATGCAGCTGACCGGCTACGCCCTGTCATTTCACGAGCCGTCGGTCATTGGCGGAGACATCGACCGCTTCCGCATCGCCGCCGACGAGGCGCGCCCGCTCGAAGCCGGCATGGTCCTGCACGTCTACGTCAGCTGCGGCGATATGAGCGTCAGCGAGACCGTCGCCATCACCGACAGCGGCGCGGAACGCTTGACGAGCTACCCGCGTGACCTGATCGTGCGCTAGCTGCCTGTGCGCACGGGCAAATCCGGCGCGGCTGATATACTGCCGCGGGTTGGGCAAGTCCGGCTTGCCGGCCGGTCTTGACGATCCAGGGCATTGGAGCAGCGCAATCATAGAAGCTGAGAGAACCGGCGAGGGGATAACCAGCCAGGTGCGAGAGCAATTGCGAGCTGGAGCATTCGTGATTCTGGCCTTCGGCGTCATCCTGACGCTGGTCTCCGTCTTCGCCGATCCGCTCGCGCTCGGCCTGCCGCAATCCGGCTTCGGCTGGAAACAGATTACCGGCACGCTCTTCGGCCTGGCCATCTCCGGGCTCGGCCTCTGGCTCACGATGCGCCTCGGCAGCGACAACGTGAACGGCTCCTGACCCGCCAGCCCACCCGGAGAACGCATTGCCGTGCGGGCGGCAATGTCCCGCGTCACAGATGGGGAGGAAGAGGCGATGAAAGGCATTATCCTGGCCGGAGGGCGCGGTAGCAGGCTCTACCCGCTCACCTACGCAACCAACAAACACTTGCTGCCGGTCTACGACCAGCCCATGATCTACTACCCGATATCGACGCTCGTGTCAGCCGGCATCGACGAGATCATGATCGTCACCGGCGGCCAACATGCCGGCGACTTCCTGCCAGTCCTCCGCAATGGCCGGGACTTCGGCATCCGCCAGCTCGAGTACGCCTACCAGGAAGAGAATGGCGGCATCGCCCAGGCGCTGAGCTTCGCCAAGACATTTGCCGACGAGGAGCCGATCTGCGTCATTCTCGGCGACAACACCACCGACGCCGACATCCGGCCGGCCGTCGAGGGCTTTCGCGGCGGCGCGACGATCTTCCTCAAGGAGGTGCCGGACCCGCACCGTTTCGGCTGTCCGGTATTCTCCGCCGACGACCCGGCGCGCATCATCGACATCGAGGAGAAACCGGCCAACCCGCGCAGCCCATACGCCGTGACCGGCCTCTACATCTACGATGCCCAGATCTTCGACTACATCGGCGGGCTGGAGCCATCCGACCGCGGCGAGCTGGAGATCACCGACGCCAACAACCGCTACTTGCAGGACGGCCAGCTCGACTGGCACGAGCTCGACGGCTTCTGGAGCGATGCCGGGACCTTCGAGAGCCTCTACCGCACAACGCGCTATTGGGCGGAGAAGAAACTCGGCAAGCAGACGGCCGACCGGGTCGCCGCCGGCATCTTCGCCAGCACACCCTGACCAAACGCCCTGCCCGCCATCCAGCCCGCAGACTACAATCGCAACGGGCCGCAATGCCCGGTAAACAGAAGCAGCTTTCACTAGTGCCCTGTACTTGTGACGTGAAGGGGCCGTCTCACTTCGCCGGGCAACTCAACCGCAACGACACTGTCATTTCGAGCGGAGCGAGGAATCTCAGTCGAACATCAGTGAAGCGTTACACAGAGATTTCTCCCAGAGCCTGCCCCTGAGCGTAGTCGAAGGGGTCGAAATGACAAGCTTGATGCGTGATGAGTCATCTAGGAAGCGACAGGTTGTTGACCAAATCATGTGTCACAGAACACTAGAGGAGACGTAGCAGGGTGATGAGCCGGGCAAATCTCGGACGTTTCGCGGCACTCGCGAGCGTGCTGGTCTTGGTGCTGGTGCTCAGCGCCTGCGATACGACGACGCCGGGCGAGAAGACCCTCCACTGGGAACGCTACGATGTCACCATCGACGTCAACCAGGACGGCACCTTCCACGTCACTGAGGATCAGGTGATCTCCTTCGACAGCGGCTATTTCAGCCAGGGCTTCGCCGTCATCCCGCTTGGCCGGATCGAGGAGATCTCCAACGTCGAGCTTTCCGAAGACGGCACGCCCTACGTCCGCGACGACGGCAGCTTCAGCCAGCCCAACACCTACCGGCTCAGCCAGTTCGGCGGCGATCTCGATATCCGCTGGTACTTCGCGCCGGCCATCGGCCCGGAGTCCCGCCAGTTCACCCTCAGCTACGACATACGCGGCGGCCTGCGCGTCTATGGCGACCCGCCGACCAACCAGGTCTGGTGGCGGGCCATCGACGAGGACTTCGCAGCCGACATCACCAGCAGCACGATCACCATCAACCTGCCGTCCGAGCTATCCGAAAACGATCTCCTGGCCGAAGTCTTCACCCACGACTACGACGCCGACAACGTCACGATCCAGCAGATCGACGGCGACACCGTCATCTTCCAGGCCACGAACATCGACCAGGGCGGCGCCATTGAGCCGCGCGTCACATTCCCACAGATCACCACTGCCAGCGAACCGACCTGGCAAGCTGCCGACGACGCCCGCCGCGCTCGCGAGGAGCGGCTGGAGCCATACAAGGCGCTCGCCAACGTCCTCTTTCTCGGCGCGGGCTTGATGCTCGCCGTCGGCGGGCCGGTTGCCCTCTACGGCATCTGGCACAGCTACGGGCGCGACACGCCGGTCGAGATCCCGGTCGACATCTTGCGCGAGCCGCCAGACGACCTGCCGCCCGGCGTCGTTGGCACGCTCATCGACGAACGGGCCGACATCCATGACCTGATCGCGACGATGGTCGACCTTGCCGAGCGCGACATCATCCACATCGAGGAGGACAACTCGGAGATCCTCGGCGTCACGACCGGCCGCGACTGGCAAATCAGCAAGATCGGCTCCTTCGAAGGGCTCAGCACCTCCGAACGGTCGATGGCGACGACGCTCTTCGGGAGCCGCACGACGGTCAATCTCAAGGACATCCGCAAGAGCTTCGGCCAGAAGCAGACGGAGGTCCGCAAGGCCTACTACGCCGAGCTCGTCCAACGCGGCTACTTCCCGAGCAACCCGGAATCGGTTCGGACCGGCTGGCGCATTGGCGGGATGGTGCTCTTCGGCGCAATCGCCTTCCTGGGCTTCGTCTTCTGGGGCGCGGTCGGGAGCTTCGCGCCCTTCGCCATTGCCGTTCTGATCGGCCTCGGCATCGTCGCCATCGGCGTCATCATCGCCTCGCGCTGGATGCCCCGCAAGACGCCGAAAGGCGCGGAAGCTGCCGCCCGCTGGGTGGCCTTCCGCCGCTATCTCGAGCAGATCGAGCAATATGGCGACCTCGCCGAGGCCCAGGATGTCTTCGAGAAGTACCTGCCCTACGCCATCGCCTTCGGGATCGAGAAGAGCTGGGTGCGGAAGTTTGCCCGCATTGGCGCGCCCGCGCCGCGCTGGTACGGGCCGCGCCACATGCGCGACTGGCACCGCCAGCGCCCGGTCATCGTCAATAGCGGCGGTGGCGGCAGCGGCCCTGGAATGCCGTCCCTCAACGATATGAGCGGCGGCTTCTCCAGCTCGCTCCAGGGCATGAGCGACGGGCTCTTCAGCATGTTCAACCAGGCCTCATCGACCTTCCGCCCCTACTCGAACTCCAGCGGCCGCTCCGGTGGCGGCTTCAGCGGCGGCGGCGGCTCATTCGGCGGCGGTGGTGGCGGCGGCAGCCGCGGCTTCAGCTAACGTGAACCCTCCCTGGCGCACCTCCCACTCCAGGATTGGTATCCCGAGGCGACGAGGGATCTACGCTGTTTCATGGTGAGGGAGTCCGGTATCGTGTAGGGGCGTGGACCCAGAGGGTGCCCCTCACGTCCGCGCCTGGAACCCGCATACGTTCGCTGGCTGTGGATACCGGGCGTGATGAATCACGCCCCTACTACTGTCGCTGGTTTCATGCCATCGACTACCTGAAACCGACGGGTGACACGCTCGCAGCAAGATCCCTCCTGCGTCGGGATGCCAAGTGCGATGATGGGTACTCCACGGGAACGGGAAACGCAACGAACGTGCCCATCCTCACGCCGGATTTCGACTTCCTCCTGACCTCTACAACGACGGTCAGTCCTCGGCCACCGCAAGCGCGGTTCCCGCCGGAGCGAAATACTCATCAAAGGTCCGGCGGTCGTCGTACCAGAGGCGCATGAACTCCGTCAGGGCTGCGTTCGAGACGAGCCGTTCACCAAGCAACTCGCCTTGGGCATCGGTCCGGTACAGATCGCTCCGGGCGACGATATGCGCCAGCTTGTACTTCGGCCAGGTCGACGCCCGCAGCCGCTCGGCATAGCCCTCTAGCCGGGCATCAGCGATGCCGTCCGCGAGCGCATCGGCCAGCCATTCAGCGCCTCGCAGCGCCTCGTTGACGCCACGCCCGGCAATCGGGTCCTTCTGGTGAACGGCGTCGCCAACGAGCGCCCAGCCCGGGCCGTGCGCCTGCCGGTAGTAGCCCTCGATCCCAGCGATCCCTGAGACCTGCGACACGAGCCGGGCGTCAGCAAGCAGCTGCCCGCCAACCGGGTGTGCCATCACGCGCTCGGTGTAGTGCTTCTCATGGTCCTGGCGAAACTCGTCGAAGTCGTCGTTGAACGCGCCGTAGAGAACCATCTGCAAGCCGTCGTTCGTCCGGGTTGAGCCAATGAAATCACGCTCGCCGGACGAGACGATGAAGGCGTCCTCCGGCTCCGGCGGCGTGGCGTTCTCGAAGTAGCCGTAGTACCAGTAGCGCCCGGCTGGCATGACGTCCGACAGTTCCGCGCCAACCTCCCGCGCAACCCGCGAATTGCGGCCATCAGCGCCAATAACAAGCTCGGCGCGCACCTGCTGGCGCTCACCGTCGATCTCGCACTCGACGCCCGTGATCCGGGCATCGTCGCGCAGCAAGCCCGTCACCCGCGCGTGGTCGCGAGCCTCGACGCCAGGCGCTTCGGCGGCCCGGCGAAAGAGAATGCCGTCCAGCACCGTCCGGCGCGGGCAGAGGCCAAAGTCGACGCCGTCAATCTCAACCAGATCGGCGACAAGTCGGTCCTCGCCATCCCAGCTCTGGAAGTAGTGGATCTCCGGCACTCCGCTTGCCCGCACCTCGTCCAGAACATCGAGGCGCTTGAGTGCAGCGACGCCGTCGGGCCAGATGAAGTGCGTCGAGAGCGTGTCGGAGGGCATCGCTGCCCGCTCCAGCAGCAGCGTCCGGTAACCATGTCGCGAGAGTGCGAGCGCCGCTGCCGACCCGGCGACCCGGCCACCGACAATGACGATGTCGTAGCTGTCCGCAATGCCTGTCATATTCTGCCTATCTGTCGTCGCGTACCGGAGTATCCCTTAAAGTATGCCCGCCGCTCACGTTACATGAGCGGCGGGCACGTATTCCTGCGTTTGCCGTTGGCGGCTGCGCCTCTGCCCTAGAGCTCCGCAGGGATAAGGTTCGGGACCTCGTAGGCGTTGCACTGACTCTCGTTCAAGACACGCCGGTTGACGCTGGTGTAGAGGTTCACACAGGTCAACAGATCGCCGGCGTCCGGCATCAGGTGCGGCTGGCGTGGCGGGTTGCAGCTCCGCGTGACATGCACGATCCCGGTGTAGGTATCGATGCAGAAGGTCACCGGATAGACTTCCGGCACATCCAGCTCGTAGGTACCCGCGCCACACTGGCCATTCAGCGGGCTCAACACGCGGCCGGTGTAGTAGTTCACACAGAGCGTGTAGGTCGCCGCTGTCTGCAGTTCGACCGAGCCGATCTCACAAGCCTCGACCGGCCGTGGCCGCAGCCGCTGGTCGGTGCCCGAGCACTGGCCGCCGTTGCCAACCACATCACTCGTCTCCATCGGCAGGTGGGTCATCGTCGGCCCGCCGTTGTCGGCAATTGGGTTCAGATCCGCCGTGCCGTTCGGGATATCCGTCGGATGATCGAGATCACAGGTGTCGTCACTGTCCAGGTTGTAGCCGTTAGAGACTGAGTCGTAGAGATCGCAATCTTCGCCATCATTGTCAGCGATGATTGTGTTCCGCAGCGTCAGGGAGCCATCGTCCTGGTAGATACCGCTGCCGTCATCGTCAGCATCATTGTCGGTGATCGTCGAGTTGTAGATGAAGACTTCGCCGTCGCTGTCGCCCGCATAGATACCGCCACCGTCGTCGTCATCCGTTGAGTTCCCGGAGATCGTGCTCGACTCAATCGTCGCCAGCGTGCCGTCCAGATGCAGCGCCCCGCCATCGGCGTAGGCCTCATTGTCATAGAAGGTGCTGCGGATGATTGTCAGACTATCGTCTTCTGCCTCCGGGTCGTCGTAGTCGATGGCGCCGCCATCGTCATCGGCGTAGTTGCCGATGAAAGATGACTCGGTGATCGTCGTGTTGCCGCCGTCGGGATCGAGCGCGCCGCCATCACTCGCGTCGTTGCCCTCAAAGAGCGAGCCGGTGATCTCCAGCGTGCCGCCATACATCCCGATGGCGCCACCGTCGTCGCCGGACTCATTCTCGATGAAGTCGGTGTTCGTGATCGTCGCTGACGTGTTATCTTCGGCGATAAAGATCGCGCCGCCATCGTTGTCAATGGTCGAGTTGTACAGGAACTCGCTGTCAGAGATCGTCGCGGTCTCATAATCGAGGATCAGCGCCCCGCCAACATTGAAGGCTTCGTTATCTTCGAAGGTCGTACCTGTTAGCGTTAGCATGCCAAGGTTGAGAATAGCGCCACCGTCGTATGCGTCATTCAGGTAGAAGGTCGACCCCGAGATCTCCAACGGGCCGTCGGAGAAGATCGCGCCACCCTCAAATGCCCCATTGCCTTCAAAGGTGCTATCGACGATCGTCAGCGTGCCGGGATCGTTGTCGATCGCACCGCCGCCGCCCGCTCCGTTATTCGTGAACGTCGACCGGGTGACCTCGACGGTCCCGCCATCGCTGTCGATCGCGCCGCCTTCCCAGTCACCCTCGTTGCTATCGAAGGAGCTGTCGAAGACCCGCAACGTGCCGAGCACGTTGATCGCGCCGCCGGGATCAATGTCATCAAAGTCTGAGCCGTCGTTGCCGTTGTTGACGGCGATGTTCCGCAGCTCCAATGTCGCGCCGGCCGGCACATCGAACATGCGCGTCGCGTCCGCGCCATCGAGCGTGATCAGGTCGCCGCCATCAATGACGACGGTGTTGCCGGCGGTGATCGTCTTGACACTGGTGAAGGTAATCGTCGTCGCGCCGCCGCAGGCGAAGGTGATCGTGCCGCCGCCATTCGTCAGCGCCGCCGCCAGCGCCGTGTCGAAGTCGCCTTCGAGACATGGCGCGCCAACCACCACATCATCGGCAACCGCCACCCCAACCGGCAGCAACGGTACCAGCCCGGCCAGCAAGCCGAGCATCATCAGTAAACGCCACCCGCGTCGCATCCGCACTCTCCATTCCCTTGAAGATGTATCCCCTGAAGGTCGCCACCTCAGTGTACGTGCAGGATGTGGATCGGGCCACGCCCTTACGCGCACCAGTTTCCTACAGCATAGCGCAACGAGGGCAACGCCGCGCTGGCGTTGCCCTCGTGTCCGCTGCTCTCTGACGTGCTTGTGACTGGCAGCTACCGGTCAGCCGGGATGTACCCGTAGATCTCGGCCGCGCTGCAGGTCAGAGCCGAACGCGCGGCCCGTAGCCCGCCGGACCAGCTATTCCAGCAGACACCGAGTTGCCCGTGGTCCGGCAGAATATGCTGCCGCATCCCGTAACCCGCACACGTCCCGCGCGCGGACCAGGTGAGCGCGCCGGTGTAGGTATTCACACAGAACTTCACTGCCTGTGGCATCGTCATTGGCAGCGCCGTCGCCGGGCAGCCGTTGACCGGGTGCTGCACGCTCACCGCGCCGGTGTAGTAACTGGCGCACAATCGCTCAATTGCCAACGGATCGCGCTCATCGCCATTCACCCGCAGAACGAACGAAACGTTCGGAAAGCCTACCGCCGCAAGATCGGTCGGCTCCGGCAAACTGCAAGCCGGCGCGGCGACGTAGCTCTTGCCGGTCTGGCCGAATTCATTGGCGCCGATCCAGAAGCTATTGCCTTGATCCTCTCGATTGGGCGAGTCGATCTCGACGACCAGCTTTGCCCCGCGCGGAGCGACGCCGGTTACCGGGATGTTGATGACCGAGTCCATCATGTAGCCAACATCAGCCCGTGCTGCGCCGATCTTCGTCATATTCTCGTAGAGCAACGGGCCGTCCAGCGTGTAGAGGTTGACGTAGATCGGCTGCGTTGCCCCGGCCGGGTAAGAATCCTGGATACCAAGGTCGATGCTGGAGACTGTGTAGTAATCGCCGATCCCGAACGCAGGCAGGTCAAAGACTCGGAGATACTTGTTCTCTACGGCATACCCGCTATTGAGGCAGGCGACCGATGTCGGCCAGACGACCGCCATACTCGCCGAATGGGTGATCGAGCGCTGGAACTCGGCGATGGCCGCGCCGTTGCCTGGCGTATCCGGCCGCGGACGCTCGTCAGCGTCACCTGTCTGGTGTATCCCATCTACCGCCGGCCGTGCCGACACTGGCGCGACAGCCCCGCCAGTAGCAACCAGGGCTGCAAACATCAATACGAAGAACATCCTCGCCATCGCCGCGCGTTCCTTTCCACACTATGCACATGACACATTGTTTCCTGGCGGGCCGACGCGGCAAAGGCCCAAAGGTCACGACCGTTCCAACCGGCACAGCGAACTGTTTCGTCCGTCAAAAGAGCAACAGGAAAACCCCGCCGCTTGCTCCTGGCAAGCGACGGGGTTGAGGGGCGAATGCTAGAGCGACGCCGGGACGACGTTCAGCCGCTCGTAGGCGTTGCACTGGTTGGCGTTATGGACCCACCGGTTCGCGCCGGTGTAGAGGCTGACGCAGGTCAACAGATCGCCGTGGTCAGGCATCACATGCGCCCGCCGGGGCGGGTTGCAGACCTTGCTTGGGCTGAAGTAGACGCGCCCGGTCCAGGTATCGATGCAGAAGACCAGCGGGTACATCTCTGGGACATTCAGCTCGTAAGACCCGCTGGCGCACTGCCCGCTCAACGCGCTTGACACCTGGCCGGTGTAGTAGTTCGCGCAGAGCGTGAAGGTTGCGCCCGCTTGCAGCTCGACCGCGCCGATGTCGCAGCCCTGGCGCGCCGGCCGCATCTCGCCGCGCTGATCCTTGCCGGAGCAGCTGCCGCCGTTGTCGACCGCATCGCTCGACACGCTTGGCATGTGCGTCTCGGTCGGCCCGCCGTTGTCGGCGAGCGCCGCCAGATCGGCATTCCCGTTCGGCATGTCGGTCGGCTGGTTGAGAGCGCAGCTGCCATCGCTGTCGAGGTTGTAGCCATCGGAATCGATATCTCCGGAGCAGTCGTCGCCACTGGCCTGATCAGCGATGAGCGTGTTGGCCAGCGTAACCGGGTCGTTCCCTTCCAGCCCACCACCGGTATTGTTCGTGACCGTGATGGACTTCAGCTCCATCACACTGTCGTTGTAAATCGCGCTGCCAGCATGGTCTGAGATGTTGCCGCTGAAGGTGCTGGCTGTCACCGTCAGGTCGCCGCGATTGTAGATCGCGCTGCCGTCAGAGTCCGTCTGGTTACCACTGAAGGTGCTGCCCGTTACGGTCGCATCTGAGCGCAGATCGAGCGCGCCGCCGTCTTCAAAGCTCGTGTTGCCACTGAAGACTGAATCGATGATCTCCAGCCCTCCGTCGCCCGAGTAGATCGCGCCGCCAGTATCGCTCGCCTGGTTATCGGTGAAGGTGCTAGCGCTGATCTTCAGCTGGCCGTCGCTGTGGCAGATCGCCCCGCCACGCCCTGACACGCCGTTGTCTTCGAAGGTGCTCGACGTGATCGTCATCGTGCCATACGAACGGACCGCGCCACAGGCAGAGGCGTTGTGCGCGGTGAAAGTGCTCGACAGGATAGTGAAGACGCCGGAATCGTGCCAGATCGCTCCCGCATCACTGCTAATGCCGCTGTCAAACGTGCTCGACTTGACCTCGACGGCGCCGCCCTCATTCGCGATGGAGCCACCCTGGCTAGCGTTGTCGTTGAAGAAGTCAGTGCCGGTCACCGTAAGCGTGCCGAAGCTGTCAACGAAGATCGAGCCGCCTCTGTTCGAATTGAAGTTGTCGTGGAAGGTGCTTCCGGCAATGTCTACGGTGGAGGCGGCCATATAGATCACCCCGCCACCGGTATCGTAAGCGGAGTTGTTGTCAAAGGTGCTCGACACGATGTTCAGCGGACTGTTGGAGATATAGATCGCGCCACCAGAGTCATCCGCGTCGTTGTGACTGAACGAGCTGCCGGTGATGTCGATCGTGCTATTAACTGCGTAGATCCCGCCACCATGTCCATCCAGCGCCAGGTTGCCGCTGAAGGTGCTGTTCATGATCTCGATCACGCCGCTAGCGCTGTAGATCGCAGCGCCGTCTCCGTCGTCAAAGGCCGGCAGAACATTGTCCTTGACCGTGCTCGCAGTGATCTTCAGCGTGCCACCGCTGGTGTAGATCGCGCCGCCGTTTCCATCTGACGAACCATTCTGCAACGTGATGTTGCGCAGATCGAGCGTGCCGCCGGCTGCCACCGTGAACAGCCGGGTCGCGTCGTCACCGTCGAGGATGACCGTGTCTCCGCCGTCGATGACGACGGTGTTGCCCCCGGCAATCGTCTTTTCGCCGGTGAAGGTGATCGTCGCCGGGCCGCCGCAGTTGAAGCTGATCGTCCCGCCGCCGTTGGTCTGCGCCGTCGCCAGGGCAGCGTCGAAGCCGGCCTCGGTACAGGTCGTCACCACCGCATCGTCAGCCAACGCGCTCGTCGACGGCAACAACGGGAACACCCCCGCCAGCACCGCCACAAGCGCGAGGATATGGAATCTCTGTCGCATCACTATGCGTTCCTCTCACAGGCATTGTCATTCTCCGGTAAGAGGCTTCCGCCAGCCGGCAAACCGGATGTGTAGCAGGCGCGCCAACGCCCGCAGGTCCGTTGACGACGCTCTCATTAGATGTCGTTAGCCTGCTCTGTGCCATAGGAAATACGGGGTAATCCGGCCGCGCGTGGGTTGCGCGGCCGGATCACGCCCTGATGATGCGAATGACGGCGGTTAGCTGGCCGCCGGGATGAAGTTCGGCAGCTCGTACACGCTGCACTGGCTGTGGTCGTAGACGCGCCGGTTCGCGCCCGTGTAGAGACTGACGCAGGTCAATAGGTTCCCGGCGTCGGGCATCAGGTGTGGCTGCCGTGGCGCGGCGCAGGCTCCGGTGCGGCTGAACGAGAGAATCCCGGAGTAGATGTCGATACAGAAGGTCAACGGATACATCTCCGGCACATCCAGTTCGAAGGTTCCCGGCCCGCACTGGCCACTCAACGGGCTCGTCACTCGACCGGTGTAATAGCTGGCGCATAGCGTCAGGAGCGAGTCGGTCTGCAGCTCGACGCTACCGATCTCACAACCCGCGCCTACCGGCCGCGGGAAGCCGCGTTGATCGACACCGCCACAGGTCGAGCCGTTGTCAATTGCGTCACTGCCGGTCTCCGGCATGTGCGTCCGGGTCTGGCCGCCGTTGTTCGCCAGCGGTCCAAGATCGATCGCCGCGCTGTTCTCGATGTCGTCACCCTGGATGAACCCGCAGCTTGCATCATCGCTCAGATTCGAGCCGTTCGACACCAGCGCGGCGCTGCAGTTCGCCGGGGTGTTCGCCGCCACAATCGATCCGCTTGCCGTCACTGGTCCAGATGCATACACGCCCGAGGTCAGCCCGCTGTTGTTGTAGACCGTGCTGGATTGCAGATCGAGATCGGCGGTGATGCGCAGGCCGCCACCAACACCGCTCGCCGTGTTGCCGCTGAAGGTGCTGGCGATGACCGTCGCGACCGACTGCCCGGTCGCTCCGCCATGCGAGAGTCCGCCCCCGGCGTCGCCGGCTGTGTTCCCCGAGAACGTGCTGCGCGCGATGTAGACCGTGCTGTTACCGATTCCCGTCGTTGCAACCGCGCCGCCGTCGTTGCCGGCGGAGTTGTTTGAAAACGTCGTATCCAGGATCTCCAGTGGCCCGCTGCTCCGGAAGATCGCTCCGCCACTCTCGTCCGAATGATTGCCGTCGAAGACACTGGCTTCGATCTCGAGACTACCGCCAATGGTGTAGATCGCGCCGCCATCGTCAACAGCTTCGTTACCGATGAAGCTGCTGCGCTCGATCGCGAGCGCTCCAGTGTTGCGAATCGCGCCGCCCTCATCAGGAGCGTTGTTATCGTTGAACACCGAGTCGACAATATCGAGCGGCCCAGCGCTCTGGATCGCGCCCGCGCCACCAAGCGCTGTGTTGCCCGTGAAGGTGCTTCCCTCAATCGCCAGTGTCGCATTCGAGGAGCTGCTTATCGCGCCGCCCTGAGCGGTTGCCGCGCTATCACGGATCGTGCTGTTCACGATACGCAGGTCGCCGAAGCTGGAGATCGCCCCGCCACTCCCGCTCTCGGAGGCATTGGCGAGGACGATATTCCGCAGTTCGAGCTCTCCGCCGGAGTTGACGATGAAGAGCCGTGTCACTCCACCGCCATCCAGCGTCACCTCGTTCCCGCCGTCGATGATGACCGGCGAAGAGAGCACCCGACTGAAACTCGTGCGCGCGATCGTCACCGGCCCGCCGCAGTCGAAGGTCAGCGTCCCACCACCACTATTGACGGTGTTGAAAGCATCGTTGTACGCCGCCGCCGTACAGCTCTCCGGCGTGCCATCACCGACGACCGCATCGGCGGCCATCGCCACCCCAACCGGCAGCAGCGGCACAAGCCCTGCCAACAACCCGGCAACCATCAGCACCCGCATGCTGCGTCGCATCAATTGAACTCCCCTGGTTTCCCGCATCGAATATCTCGGGCGAGTCTACCCTGCCCGTGTGCCACTCACAATCGTTGCGCAAAAGTCAGCAAGTAACGGAATGTTAGGTACAAGGTATTGAAGGAGCGCAGCGAGTTCGACACGACGTGCGCCTGCGCAACCCGGCCCCTGCAGGCCGGGTGTCCGGCGGCCCATGAGTACCGAACGAATGCAGAGCCCTAGCGGCTTTGGCCGTATGCTTCCGCCGGAATCAGATTTGGATACTCCGCCGGGAGGCACTGGCTATGGTTGTACACGTGCCGATGCGCGCCGGTGTAGATGTTGACACAGGTCAGCAGATCCCCGTCATTCGGCACGACGTGCATCTGACGCGGTGGCGCGCACAACCGTCCAAAGCTGTAGCTCACGCGTCCGGTGTATGGATCGATGCAGAAGGCGAGCGGTCCAGCGTCAGGCACGGCAAGCTCGTAGGTTCCTGGCCCACACTGGCCGCTCCGCGGGCTAAGCACCTGTCCGGTGTAGTAGCTGGCACAGAGCGTGGAGGTCGCCGCTTGCTGAAGCTCGACCGCGCCAATATCGCAGCCAGCACCACTCGGGCGCGTATACCCGCGCTGGTCCGTGCTCGTCAGGCAGGCGCTGGTGTCGACCGCGTCGGAATCCGTTGCCGGTAGCATCGTCGCCGTCGGGCCGCCATTGTTCTGAAGCGGGCCGAGCGCGACGTTGCCGCTGTTCTGTATGTCCGTTGGCTGGAAGAAGTCGCAGGAGTCGTCGTCGCTCAGATTCGAGCCGAGCGACTGGACTGCTGCGCCATTGCAGTTGTCGGT
>JAUIIK010000191.1 GCA_030431755.1 Chloroflexia bacterium | reverse complement strand
CAGCACTTCGCCGACGAGACACGGCTGTTCGACGTAGCGGGCGCGATTGTCGCCGGGATCGCAGACCACGGTGATGTCGGGGTAGTAGAAGACGTCCGGCGCGGCGCGCACCAGCATGTCGCTGGTAAAGACTTCGCAGCTAGTGCCCTCGGCCGCGTTGAGCAAGCGCCGCAAGAGCCTGGAGACGACGATATTGTGCCTGCGACTCGCGCCCGCAAACGCATAGACCCAGCCGGCAACGTACTCATGTTTGCGCTCTGCTACCGCTTCGCGTTCCAAGTACTCAGCCACCGTCGCTGGGTCGGCATTCGGCTTTGTTGAATAGCTCACGCGAAGATCACCTCACTTCCCGATCCGCAGCGTCGACACGCTACCACTTTCCAAGTCGACGGTCCGCACGACCTGGTTGTTTGTGTCGGCTACATAGAGCCTACCGTGGGCGATTGACAAGCCGTGCGGCTCGAAGAAGGCGGCTATGTCGGGCGGTCCGTCGGCGTGGGCCGGGTCGCCCGTTCCGGCGAAGGTCGTGATCGTGCGCTCCTCTGGATCGATGCGCTTGAGCTTGTTGTTGTAGGTGTCGGCTACGTAGATCATGCCGGTCTCCGGGTCCGCCGCCACGCCGGTCGCGTGTTGCAGCAGCGCGCTGTCAAGGGGGCCATCAATGTCGCCCCAGTCGAAGAGGTCCTTGCCGACAAGCGTCGTGATCTCGCCGTCGGCGTCTGTAGCCGAGCGCCGGATCGAGCTCGTCTCGGCATCGGCGAAGAGGAGGTCGCCACGATAGGTGGCAATGCCGCTCGGTTGCGCGAGCCAGGCGCGCGGCACGCGATCATCACGCTTGCCCTCATGGCCGGTACCAGCATAGCGGCGGATCTGATCGCTACCGAGTCTGTGGGACCAGAGCTGGTGGTTCCCGGCCATCGCGATGTAGAGCACCTCGTCCACCACCACGACATCCCAGGGCGAGCGAAGATCCGTCGCGAGCGCTGCCCCGCCGGAGCCGTATGAGCGGGCGATATGCCCCGTGCCGGCAAGCGTTGCTACCGCGCCAGTCGCGAGGTCGATGCGCCGGATGCTGTGGTTCTCGGTGTCGGCGACGTAGAGCGTGCCGTTGTGGTGGGTGAGCCCATGTGGCGCGCGAAACTGGGCCTGCCCGGCCTCCCCGTCTCGAAATCCAGCATCGCCCGAGCCAATGACTAATTCGATCTCACCGTCAAGCGTGCAAACCAGGACACGGTGGTGGCCGGTGTCGGCAATGTACAAGCGGTTGCCTACGACCCCGACTGCGGCGGGATACGCAAGCTCGCCGCCGACGCTCGGAAGCGGCACGCCCAAGTCGAAGGATGACCTATCCAGGTCCGCGGCGGCTTCGTCAACCATCTGCTGCACCGCCACGCTCATGGCGTCCGGGTCGAACTCGCCCTCGTGCTTGCCGATCACCCGACCGTCCGGCCCGATGATCATCAGGGTCGGCCAGGCGCGGACGGCATACTCGCTCCAAACGCGCATCGCATGGTCATTGACTACGGGATGGTCGATGTGCAGCCGGCGCACCGCATCTTGCAGGTGCGCGTCATACCCCTCGGCCGTGTACTTCGCGCTGTGGACGCCAATGATCACGAGATCGTCCGGGAACTGCGCTTCGAGCTCCCGCAACTGCGGGAGGACATGCAGGCAGTTGATTCAGCCGTACGTCCAGAAATCGAGGATGACGAGCTTGCCGCGCAAGTCCGCCATCGTCAATGGCCTGCGCGTGTTGAACCAGGTCAGTCCCGCCGGGAACTCCGGTGCGCGGACCGTTCCGGGGTACATGCTGGTCACGGCGTATCTCCCGCCTGCTGATCGTCGGCGAAGAGCACCTCGTAGCGCCGTCGATGCCGGATGCCGTAGTCGCGCAGAAACCGGGCCGTGTCGATGGACTTCCACTGACCCCGGCGCGGGTCCGGCCGCTCGGCGTACGAGATACGCACCGGCAGGATCGCGCCGAACGCGCCGTCGCGCACGGCATTGGCCAGCAGGTCGAGATCACGCTCGCCGGGCACATCGGGGATGGTGGCGTCGGCCGCGGCGATGTCCGGCTCGCTGCCGAACCAGATGTAGAGCGTCGCGCCGTCGGCGTCCGCCGCCACTAGCCAGGCTCGCCGGTCTCGATCGGCAGATCTTCGCGGTTGCCCCACTCGGCCCAGGAACCGTCGTAGACCTTGACGTCCTCCCAGCCGGCCATGATGAGCGCGATGGCGGCGTGGGCCGCCCGGACGCCGCCCTGGCAGTAGGTGACAACCGGCGCGCCGTCGGGAATGCCAAGCTTGTTGGCGCGCGCCTTGAGGGCGTCCGGCGCAAGGAAACGCCGGTCGCCGTCCCAGTCGAGATTGTCGTTCCAGAGGCCATAGGCCACGTTGGGAATCCGGCCGCCACGCGCCGCGCGCGCTTCCTCGCCGGTGTATTCGGTCCAGCGCCGGACATCGAGCACCACCGCGTCGTCCGCCTCGGAGGCTGCCAATGTCGCGTCGGCATCGGCCACAAGCTCTGGCCGGAATGCGTCTGGATCAAGGCTGAAAGTTGCCCCGGAGGCGACAGCCGGCACATCGGCGGTTTCCGGCCGGCCCTCCTGCTGCCAGGCGGTCCAGCCGCCGTCGAGGATCCGCACCTGCGCGCCGTGGCCGTAGCGGGCGAGGACCAGCCAGAGCCGCGACGCGAAATGCCCGCCCTCGTGGTCGTAGCCCACGATGAGGGTGTCGTCGCCGATGCCGAGCCGCTCCATTGTCGCCGCGACCTTCTCCGGCGGCGCGATCATGCCATCGACATCGTGGTCAAGGTCGGTCAGATCGGTCGACCAGTTCAGGTATCGCGCGCCGGGGATGTGGGCCGCGTCGTAGTCCAATTTGGCGTCGTGGTCGAACGCATAGCGACAATCGAGAATGACGATGCCGTCGTCGTCGAGATGTTCCGCCAGCCACTCCGTCGATACGAGGAACTCCTGCACCCGCGCTCTCCTTCTCTGTCTGAATATGGCCGTCTAGCGCCGCTTGCCGCGTGCCTTGCGCTGCTTCTTCGACTGCTTCGGCTTCTTCTTCCGGTTGCCGCGATCCATCTTGGTCAATGATCCCGCGCTGCCACCCATCAGAGCTTCCAGGTCGTTCGGCGACATGCCGGGCATCCCAGCGCCCATGTTGCCGAGCTGGGCCGGGTCGATGCCCTGGTCCTGCATCGCCTTCATCATGTCGCGGGCATTACCGACCTGGCCGAGCGCGCCGGGCATGCGGCTCATCATGCCGCGCTTGCGGCCTTTGCCGCCGCCTCCGGCCCCGCCGCCGATCATCCCAAACTGGGCCATCATCTGCTTCATGTCGTTGAACTGCTTGATGAGGCCGCGGACCTCCTGGGACGGGACGCCCGCGCCGGCGGCGATACGGTCTCGGCGGCTCTTTTTGATGATGTCCGGGAAGCGCCGCTCGGTCGGGGTCATCGACTGAATGATCGCCTCGATGTGTTTGAAGTCATCGTCGCCGATCTCGACCTCCTGATTCCGCATCATCGAGCCGACGCCGGGGATCATGTCGAGCAGCTGCGACAGCGGTCCCATGTTCTTGATCCGCTGAAGCTGTTCGAGGAAGTCTTCGAGGTCGAACTGGCCCTCGACCAGCCGCTCCTCCAGCGCCGCCTGCTCCTCCTCGGAGACCTGCTCCTGGGCGCGTTCAATCAGCGACAGGACGTCGCCCATACCGAGAATTCGCGAGGCCAACCGATCGGGGTAGAACTGCTCCAATGCATCGAGGCGCTCGCCGGTGCCGATGAACTTAATCGGGATGCCGGTGACCGACCGGATCGAGAGCGCCGCGCCACCGCGCGCGTCGCCGTCCATCTTCGTCAGGATGAGTCCGCTGACATTCAGCCGGCGGTTGAACTCCTCGGCGACGTTGACGGCCTCCTGACCGGTCATGGCGTCGGCGACGAGCAGGATCTCGGTCGGCTTGATCTCGCGTTCGAGCTCCTCCAGCTCGGCCATCATGTTCTCGTCGATCTGCAAACGTCCGGCAGTATCGACGAGCACCGGATCCTGGCCGCGGTCGGCAGCGTGTCTGAGCGCGTTGCGGACGATCTTCAGCGGCTTCTCGTCAACGCCCTCCTGGTAGACCGGGATATCGAGCTGTCCGCCGAGCGTCTGGAGCTGGTTGACCGCCGCCGGACGGTAGACGTCCGCCGCGACCAGCAGCGGGTTGCGGCCCTGCGAACGCAGGTGGCGCGCCAGCTTGCCGATGTGCGTCGTCTTACCGGAGCCCTGCAAGCCCACAAGCATGATGATCGTCGGGCCGGCCGAGGCGGAGGTCAGCGGGACCGGCTCCTCGCCGAGGATCTTGATGAGCTCTTCGTTCACGATTGAGATGACCGTCTGGGCCGGCGTCAGGGAGGTCAGCACTTCCTCGCCAACAGCCCGCTCCCGGACGCTGGCCACGAACTCGCGGACAACCCGGAAGTTGACGTCGGCTTCGAGCAGCGCCCGGCGCACCTCGCGCATCGCCTGGTCGACATCCGACTCGCTGAGCTGCCCCCGGCTGGTCAGATTCGCGAAGGTCTGATTCAAACGATCAGTTAGTGTTTCAAACATAGGATTAGTGGCTTTCGCTACGTTATCTGAGACGGAAATCCGCGGAAAGACGCCATTCTTTGGGCGTGCCCCGCACCATGAATGATAACGCGTCACCCTTTCGTAAGTGCTGTCGAAAATCGCTGCCCAGAAAGTACTAGGACCCGCCTGGACCTTTCGCCCCTAACAGCGCGGCCCCCTGGCGACAAAGATTATGAGTGGGATTTGTTCCGCCCAGGGTCACTGCACGGGCGAGCTCCCACAGTAAGGACAGTTCTTCATAACGTCGTTGTAGAGTGGATGGGGATCCAGCAATGCAGTCGAAGAAAGGCGCGTTTGTAGCTCTGCTGCTGCTCGTGGCAATGGCCGCGCCGCAGCTCCTCGCGACAAACGTCAGCACGGCTACTGATGACCACGAGCATGAACATCACCATGGCGCGCATGTCGACGTCAACACCATCGACGAAGGCATCGGCCTCGGCGACTCCGGCGAGGCAGTCGAAGCGCTCCAGGACTACCTGGACAACTACGGTTACAAGCGCTCGCGCAAGTGGGCGCACGGCCAGTTCGACGCCGACACCGAAGCGGCGCTCAAGGAGTTTCAGCGCAACTTCAAGCTCGCTCAGACCGGCCGCGTCGACCACGCAACCCACGATCTGATCACGACGCCGCGCTACGACGAGCGGCCCGACATGGCGGCCGACGGCTCGCCTCAAGTTGGCGAGTTCGTGCTCTACGGAACATCCTGGGACGACCCCAATCTGACCTACGCCTTCGACCGCTTCACCGGCGACCTGAGCCAGAGCGCTCAGAAGGATGCGATGCAGCAGGCGCTCGACGCCTGGGCGCAGGTCACGCCGCTCACCTTCACCGAAGTCCAGATGAACCAGAATCCAGAGATTGTCATCAGCTTCGAGTCCGGCAACCACGGCGACGGCTACCCATTTGATGGCGCGAGCGGAGTGCTCGCCCACGCCTTCTATCCGCCCACCACTGATCCAGCGGGCATGACGATCCACGGCGACGCCCACTTCGACGACTCCGAGGTCTGGACCGTCAACATTCCGGTTCCAGGCGGCGGCATCGACCTTGTCACCGTTGCTATCCACGAGTTCGGGCACGCGCTCGGGCTCGCCCACTCGAACAACACCAGCGCGATCATGTACGCCTACTACGGCGGCGCGAACCGCACGCTGCACTCCGACGATGTCTCCGGCATTCAGGCGCTCTATGGCTCCAACGGCGGCGGCGGACAGACGGTTGACGCCGAAGTCGTCAGCGCCTCAGCTAGCCCAAGTACGATCACCCAGAACAGCGGCAACGTCACCGTTACTGCGAACATCCGCAACAACGGCACGTCGACGGCAACCATTCCGGTCAGCGTCAGCGGTCCCTCCGGTTGGTCGACCTCGACGAGCCGGACGCTTGGCAGCGGCTCATCCACGAACGTGACCTTCAACTGGCCGGCCTCGGTCGTAGGCACTCACAACTTCACCGTCTCGACCTCGCTGAGCGGCGACGAGACGGCCGGCAACAACAGCAAAACGACCAACAATGTAACGGTCAACGCACCGCAGCAGACGGTTGACGCCGAAGTGGTCAACGCCTCTGCCAGCCCGAGTTCAATCACCCAGAACTCCGGCAACGTCAACATCTCCGCAACGATCCGCAACAACGGCACGTCGACGGCGACGATTCCAGTCAACATCAGTGGACCGAACAACTGGTCCAACTCGACCAGTCGCACCCTCGCCAGCGGCGCATCGACCACGGTGAGCTTCAACTGGGCCGCGTCAGTTGTCGGCAATCACACCTTCACGGTGTCGACCAACCTGAGTGGCGACAGCAGCGCCGGCAACAACAGCAAGACAACCAACAACGTCAACGTGACCGCGCCGCAGCCCACCGTCGACGCTGAGGTGGTCAGCGCGTCGGCCAGCCCGACCTCGATCACCCAAAACTCCGGCAACGTGACCGTTACCGCGAACATTCGCAACAACGGCACATCGTCCGCCAGCATCCCAGTCAGCGTCACCGGCCCGAACGGCTGGTCGAACTCGACCAACCGCACGCTCGCGAGTGGCGCGTCTTCAACCGTCACCTTCAATTGGCCGGCGTCCATCGTCGGCAACCACAGCTTCACGGTGTCGACCTCGCTTAGCGGCGATCAGACGGCGGGGAACAACTCGAAGACCACGAATAGCGTCAGCGTCAACGATGCGCCGGGCGGCACGATCTACGTCGACGGCATCAACATGACCGCGACGCCGAGCGGCGGTGGCAACTACAACCTCCAGGCCGTCGTCAACATCGGTCCCGACGCCAACGCTGGCTCCGGCGCCTACATGTACGGCTACTGGATCAGCCCCCAGAACCAGTACCGCTTCGCCTACGGCTACGCCAATAGCTCCGGCCAGCTCACGCTCCAGTCCACCACCAACGTCACCGGCCTCCACAAGTTTCAGATCTACTACGTCAGCAAGGCCGGCAAGCAGTATGTCTCCAGCCAGAATGTCGGCAACCCCGGCACGGTCGATGTCGGTGGCGGCTCCCAGCCGGTCGTCGACGCCAGTGTGAACAGCGTCACGGCCAGCCCGAGCTCAATCACCCAGAACAGCGGCAACGTCACCGTTACTGCAACAGTCGGCAACAACGGCAGCGCCTCGGCAAACATCCCGGTCAGTGTAACGGGACCGAGCGGCTTCAGCGACAGCAAGAGCGTCTC
>JAUIIK010000190.1 GCA_030431755.1 Chloroflexia bacterium | reverse complement strand
TGTCGATGTTTTGCTGTTGCCCTGCCGCGGTCGAGAAGCGCACCGACTCGGTTCGCGCCGCGCCGGCCTGGCTGAAATTCGTCGCCTGGACCCCGCCCCATTTGGCCGATTCAAAGCCGGCCCAGGCGGTGGCGATCGCCGCCAGCGCAATCAACACCGTCGCCCAAAGCTCGAAGAACTCAGCTGAGACTGGCCCCGACGCCTCCGCAGCTTCCGCCTGCTGCTGTTCACTCATGCAACCCCGCCCCCGATCGAAATCACATCTGCTGGGCGCTCCGGCAGATGCTGAAGTCATTTCAGGAGTGTATATACCATAGGGCAATTATCTTGCTCTAGTGGCTCCACGCATCTCGCGTCTATAGGCTGGACATCAACATCATGACCGCAACCGGGATATCCAGGAGCGCCCAGCAACAGCTACAGAGAATCAGTATCAGGAACGCCGCGATAAAGACCCCACAGGGAATGCGCACACTGCCAATGTGGACGTACTGCTTGCGGCGCGCTTGCCACGGCGGGCGGTTGTCGCTACTCAATGTCAGGCGGTCCCTGGCTGTTCACACTAGAAGATGTTGTCGGTCAAGCTCCAGACGGCGATACAGCTACAGCAGAGCAGTATGAGAATGACGATGAGCGGGATCGCGCAGGTGCGCGCGCCACCGGTGGTAGTAAAAACGCGGATGCGCTCAGCGTTGCTGAAGATCGACGGCGAGTCACTGCCTTCGTCCGTGACGATCACCGGATCGTCGCCGGAGACATCAATGATCCGGCCCCGGTCGGGCTGTCGCAAATGATCGGGTTCCCGGCGTCCGGAGTCGTCCATAAAGCTTCTGCCATTCCGCTGCTTGGGCTATCGCACAGGCATGGTGAGAATCTATACTGGCGTGATAGATTCGCCGCTGTTTAGCTGAAAGAACACATCGATGTTTTCCCGGGTCATTGTCCCAATCGATCACTCCGACGTGTCGGAAGCCGCTGTGCCGTTGGCGGCCCATCTCGCTGAACGGCGCGGCATCCCGCTTGTTCTCGTGCACGTCATCGAGATGTCCCCAGAGTTTACGGCCTATGTCCGTGGCGAATCCGAGGTCGATGCCCTGCTGGAGATCGAGCAGACCAGCCAGAGCCATCTCCGGCGCATCGCCGAAACGGTCGAAGGCGTCGACGTATCGACAATCGTGCTCCGCGGCAGCCCGGCGGCGGCGCTTGTCGGGTACGTCGATGAGCTGCCGGACTCGGTCATCGTGATGAGCAGCCACGGCCACAGCGGCTTCCGCCGTATGGTCGTCGGCAGCACGACGGCCCGCCTTGTCCAGGCCAGCGCCGTGCCGGTGATCGTCGTTCGCGCGACAGACGAGGATCACGATATTGAAGTGCCCGATTCGATCCAGAAGGTGCTCGTGCCGCTCGACGGCTCGGATTTCGCCGAGCACGCCCTGCATGCCGCCTACGACCTCATCCAGCGGGACGACGCGCAGGTGCGGTTGGTGCGCGTGCCGGAGATCGCGGCCTACCCATCGTCAATGTATGGCGCGGCCAGCTACGAGGCCATCGACGCGTACATGGGCGCAATGCAGTCGGGAGCCCAAGACTATCTCAAGAACATGGCAGCGGAGCTTGAAGAGCGGCCGGGTAGCGTCAGCTGGGAGGTGCGCGATGGTCAGACCAGCGTCGCGATCCTCGAAGCGGCGAAAGACTTCGACGCAGATATGATCGTGATGTCGACCCACGGCCGCACCGGCTTCCGCCGCTTCCTGCTCGGCTCCGTCGCCGAGAGCGTCCTCAAGGAAGCCCACATGCCGGTCATGATGGTCGGCCCGCACGACGACGAAGCGGTTGAGGGCTAGCGTTGCCCTGGGCCTGGAAGCTGCCGGCAGTGCCGGCTTCCAGGCCGTTGCCTGTCTGGACGGTTGACAACGCGCGCGTTCACTCCGCCCACCTCCGCCACCATGCGTGCGCCCTGCACACCGACAGATGGCCTACCCTGCCAAGCGCTGAAGACCCGAGAATCATGGTCACCTGACAGTAGGATGGGGTTACCCAGCGCAATCGCACAACGATAGGGCTGCACTCGCGAAGAGCGCGCGTGCGATCCATTGGACGCAACCACCCTCCGTGCAGTTTGGCCTAACGCGGGTTCAGCTGCTCGAAATGGCGCTGCGCCTCGATGGTGCGGATGGCCAGCGGGTTGGCACGGAGCCGGGCTGCTTCGATGAGCTGGCCGGTATCGACGCAGATGCCGTAGGTGCCAGCCTCCATGCGCTCGAAGGCCTCGTTGATCTGGGCCAGTTCGTCGCGGGCGAAGTTGATCTCGGCGCTTAGTTCCCCGGCGGCGGTCAGATCACTGGCGACATCGGCCTCGTGGCTCGAACCGCCGCCCTCCTGCCCCTGATCCTCGCCATAGGAGCGCAGGTCCCGCTCCAGGTGGTTGATCCGGTTCTCCAGTTCGGACCGCTTCTGGCGCAGCTGGAAGCGGTTGGCGATGACCGTCGCCCGCCAGGACGCGTTGGCCGTAAAGATGTGCGCCATCTGCGCTTGCCGTGACGCGGAACGCTCGTGAACCGGCGTCTCCGGCGCTGAGCCGAGCACTGTCCGGTCGATTACCTCCTCGACACCAGGCGTCTCGGCGGCAACGGCGACGGCTAGTTCGCTATCGAGGTTGTCGCTCACAAAGCCGGTCAAGACGACCGTCCCGTAGAGTGCCGAGACGTAGAGATCGAGCTGGCTGGTGCCGGCATCTTCCCGCAGGTTGCGGCGCACCCGCTCGATCAATTCCTCGCTCCCGACCGGTCCCGCAACGGCTTCATCATCTTCCGCTTCGTCATCATCAAGCGCCGTCGCCATGAAGCCGGAGGCGACCTCCAGATCGTCTGAGTCATCACTCATACGCACCGGCGGGTCGGTCGGGGGGAAGTAGGCCAGGCCCTCGGAAGCGGCAATCATCGGATCGTCAGTGACGCCCTCAGGTTCCTCGATCGTCGAGATCGACTGAAAGAGGACGTCCGGCGAGTCGATATCGAGCTCGCGCAGTTCCATGTCGTCGACCGTCTCCTCGATGCCGGGTACCCAGGCGGCGAGGTCGAGCGCGGCCTGGCGCTCTTCCTCGGAGGTGACGATGCCTTCCAGCCGGAGCCGGGCGTCTTCAACGGTGACGGTGAGCGTCAGCCCGGCGCTCCGCAGGTGCTCGATAATATCGGCTCGGATCTGTTTATCTGTACGGTGTTCCATGGCTTCGTTTCCCCCGGATTCTCAGTCAATTGTTCCTGGAATGGTACGCTACGCAACGCTAGGTCAACGCACCCCAATAGGATAGGTTCCATGAACATTTCGCACGCATCGAAGACCGATGGAATCGTCGTGCTGGCCCTCGCGACGCTAATCGGCATCGCGAGCTTCCTCTACCCATTCTTGCTCCCGGCGCTGGCCGGGGTTGGTGTGCGCACGGCACGCGGCGGCATCGAGGTGCCGTTGCTCTTTACAGTCATCGGGGTTCTGGCGCTGGCGTTGATCCTGATACAGCTCCAGGAGAGCATGGGCCGGGCCACCGGCGGCATGAGCCGACAGCTGGCGCTGCTTGGCGCGCTCGTCGCGGTTGACGCCAGCCTGCGGCTGATGCCGACGTTGCTGGGCGCGTCGCCAATCTTCCTGCTCATCATCCTCGTCGGTTACTGCTATGGCGCGCGCGTCGGCTTCCTGATGGGCGCGCTGACGCTGCTGATCTCGGCCCTGATCACCGGCGGGCTCGGTCCCTGGTTGCCCTACCAGATGCTCGGCGCGGGCTGGATCGGGATGACCGCCGGCTGGCTGCCGCGTGGGCGCGTGTCGGGCGGCTGGCGCGAGCTGGCCATGCTGGCGGCGTTCGGGGCGCTCTGGGGCTTCCTCTTCGGCGCGATCCTGAACCTGATGGAGTGGCCCTACGCCGCGCCGGGCTTGCAAGAGGAGGCCGGGCTCTACTGGACGCCGGGCATGAGCTTCGCCGAGACCCTCGCCACCTATGGGCGTTACTATCTGACGACCTCGCTCGTCTACGACAGCTTCCGCGCCGCCGCCAACGTCGCGCTGGTGCTCATCCTCGGCCGCCCCATCGTGCGCCTGCTCGACCGCTACCGCAGCCGCTTTACCTGGCAGCCGTGGCGGCCCTACGAGGCGATGGCCGAGGGCCGCGTGCGCACCGAGCGTGGTGGGATCATCGCAAGATCTGACCACAGATGACGCGTTGGCCTCTATGATGTCAGGAAGTTATGGTGAGTTCTAATAACCAGTGCACCGGGCCACCCACGCCACACACCGCAGGCGCTGTTTCCGGAGACGCCTGATCCCACCGGCCAGTCAGCGGCGCCTGCTACGTCCACTGGAGAGTCCCGCACGTCACGGGAACTCGATGTAGCGCGCCTGCTCGCCGAGGGGTACAGGAATCCGAAGATCGCCGCTGCGCTCTCTATCGCGCCCAGCACGGTTTCCATGCATATCCACCGCATTCTTCCGAAGCTGAACTTGCGATCAAGGGCGCAAGTCTCGGGCTGGTTGCAGTCCTTTGATGGGTATCCCGCCAATCCGGCGTAGGCGCACGTCGATGTTGATTTGGCTGTCAGACCCATGTACATAACCCACCCTGAGAAATTCCACAGCCGATCTCCATAATCTATGGACGCGCCGCCAGGACGTCCAGCGCATACTGCTGTTAGGGACCGTCGTACGTCCGTCACGCATTCGGGTCGTAGTGCCCCGCGCGGCAACGCGCCATTCACGCGGAGGCACTCATGCACGGAGCGCTGTTTCATCTCGACCTGGGCGTTTGGGCGACTACAAGCGAGCGTGCGCGCCAGGGTCGGGCGCTGGCAGCGGTACTCGCGGCGTTGCCTGGTCTCGTCGCCTTTGTCGCGCTTGAAGCGGAAGACGGAACAATGAGCGGTCTCTGTATCTGTATGGACGAGCAGGCACTGGTTCGCGCCCGCCAGAAGGCGGATGAGTGGCAGCGCGCATGTGCTGGAGAGGTCATGGGAGATGCAGAAGCTGCGTTCAGTCTTGAGCCGACGTTCATTCCCTCAGCCCGCGAGGATCTGAAGCTGACTCGGTTGAGATCTCCGAGCAACGATGCGGGCGCCGGCTTCAAAGACGGCAAAACCTTCGAGCCTACTGGCTGAATCTTTTAGGCCGCCTGAGTCCAATCAGCGCGCCCAGTGAGTAGAAGCTAGCGAGCTTCGTCAACTACGTAATGCGCAATCCAGTGAACATCCAGTGCGCTACGCAGGAGATGCGTGCGCTTTGCGCGGAAACAGGGGACGTTTGATGAGCGCCATGATCAGATCCATCCTTCGAATTGCAGTCCCGATCCTGATTGCCGGGGCCTTGTTCATCGCTACTTTAGCGCCGGCCCTGGCAGCGATCACCTCGCTAACCGGGGACTTGCAGCAGCCCAGCAATGCCAACGGCAATCGCTTCGTTGATGTGACCACGGACGGTTCCGGCACATTCCATGGTATCTGGCGCCCCCGGTCTGAAGATCCGATCTTCGTCGGCTCCTTCGATGCGGGGACTGGCACCTGGACGCAGGTCTCCTTTACCCCGTCTGACGTCTCCGCTCAAGTCACCGGCACGCTGAGTAATTTCTCGGATGATGTCGGGATCGCGGTCGACGGCAATGGCCATATCCACGTCGTCTTTCGCAGCGAAATCGGATCGGGCACGAACAGCGAACGTGGAGTCTTTTACGGCGAGTACAACGGGTCGACCTGGGACTTCGACAAGGTCTTCACCGCTAAGGATCCGAGCGGCTGGAAGAATTCGAACGACCCGCGTATCGATGTGACGAGCGCGGGCGTCCCGAGCATCACCTTCGAGTTCGATTACGTCCGGCCCGACCCAAGAGAGCACTACATCAAGTACACGACCAGAACCGCTGCCAACACCTGGTCCACACCGATCGACGTCGACACCATCCTCAGTACCAATCAGGAGATCTTCAACGGCGACTTCATCCTCGATTCCTCCGGTAAGGCTCACGTCACATATATCAAAGAGTTCGGGGACGGCTACAACGGCAACCTGTTCTATGCCACCAATAGCTCCGGCTCCTTCGTCCACACACAGATAACGAATCTTTCCGGAAACAACCCGAGCGACCCTGCTATCTACTCCAACTCAATAGCGCTGGATAGCAGCGGCAAAGTTCACATTGCTTACCAGCAAGGGACGTACGACAACGCTACCCTGTACTACACAAACAACAGCGGAGGCTCGTTCGGATCTCCGACGACGATTGACACGTCAGGTGAGGCAGGCAGCCTGAACTCGCTCAGCATCAGAGGATCTAACAAGTCGATCGTCCACAAGAACGGCAATAACCTGCGCGTCTCCTACCAGTTGGGCAGCGCCGCCTGGGTGACGGAAACCGTTCCAAAAGGCTCCGGCTCGATGGCGGACTTCAATGGCGCTCTGCGTGGCGCTATGAACAGCTCCGGTTACTTCATGGCGCTCTTCCATCGCAACGTTGTGCCAGATAGCAACGAACGGGCGAGTTTCGTGTACGGTTCGCTCACCGGCGCGAACGTGAATGTCGCCCCAAAGGTCAACACCCCAACCGTCACACCATCGCCATCGAATGAGGGGCAGAGCGTCACGGCCAAGGCGACCTTCAGCGATGCCAACGCCGCTGACAGCCATACCTGTACGGTCAACTATGGTGACGGCTCCAGCACCCAGGCGGGGAGCGTCTCCGGAACAACCTGCACTGGCCCGTCTCACACCTACACCGACAGCGGCAGCTACACAGTGACGGTGACGGTAACCGACAATAGCTCCGCTAGCGGCAACAACACGGTGAGTCATCCAGTCAACAACGTTGCGCCAACGGTCAACACGCCAGTCGCCACGCCCTCGCCCTCGAACGAAGGCCAGAGCGTCACGGCCAGTGCGACCTTCAGCGATCCAGGCGCCAGCGATACCCACACCTGCACCGTCAACTACGGCGATGGATCTGGATCGCAGGCAGGTACCGTTGCCGGGACCACCTGCACTGGACCGAGCCACATTTACACTGACAACGGCAGCTACACTGTTACGGTTGCTGTAACCGATAACGACAGTGGCACCGGCAACAAGACGGCCAGCCATACGGTCAATAACGTCGCGCCGACGGTCAACGCGCCCACCGTCAACCCCACGCCATCGGACGAAGGCGAGAGTGTTGTCGCCGAAGCTACTTTCAGCGATCCCGGCACTGATGACACGCATACCTGCACCGTCGACTACGGTGATGGCTCGGGCGCTCAGGCGGGCACGGTGAGCGGGACGACCTGTACCGGTCCAGGTCACGCGTACGCCGACAACGGCAGCTATACGGTCACGGTCGCGGTGACTGACGGCGACAGCGGCACACATAGCAACAGCGTCGGTCACACCGTCAACAACGTTCCGCCGACTGTCAATACGCCCAGCGTCACGCCGGCGCCGTCGGACGAAGGCGAGAGTGTCGTTGCCGAGGCTACCTTCAGTGATCCGGGAACCGGCGACACACACACCTGCACCGTCGACTATGGCGA
>JAUIIK010000189.1 GCA_030431755.1 Chloroflexia bacterium | reverse complement strand
TGTCGGAGCGCCAGGTGGTGGCGTTGGCGGGGCCACGAACGCCGTGGCAACAGGCAATTCTGCATCAAGAGTCTCCACCCGGATTGTCATTCCGAGCGGAGGCTTTGCGGAGTCGAGGAATCCCAACGAGGGTTCTGGAGGATCGAGTACGGCAACGAAGCTCTAGCCAATGCGACGACCTCGTGAAACATTGGGGAAGGCTCTGTTCGGAGATACATTCCTGTGCCGGTTTGAGATTGGGATTCCTCGACTCCGCAAAACCTCCGCTCGGAATGACAATCCGGGTGGAGACTCTTGATGTGGAAGTCGTTATTGCCACAGAGTTCATTGCCCCGCCAACGCCACCATCCGGCACCCCGACAACTTCACGCCAACACGCGATTCCCCCGTCTCGAAACCGTCCCGCGCTAGAGCATCGCAACAGAATACCCCCAGTCCAGCCCGAGAGCTGGATCCTTCGCGGCGAAGACTTGCTCAGGATGACTCGGTGGATCCGTGTGCCGCTCCCGCAGGAGTAGCAGTCATGAGGCCTCATGGAGGCCTTATTCAACCAACGCCACCGTCCGCTTCTCACGCGCACTCTGAATGGCGGAATCGGTGATCTGCTGGCCGACGCGGGAGATCACCGGGGACAGGGGACCGTCGATGTCGGCGCCTGTTTCCAGGCAGTGCAGCACGTACTCGATTGGGTTGCGCTCCGGGAAGCCCAGCGGCTCGACCGGGAGTTCGTGGATCTCCGGTCGCGCGCGTGTCTGGACGCGGACGACGGTATCGCCACTGTAGGCCGAGAGCGTGCCGTCAGCGCCGACGAGGGTGTAGCCGGCCTTCGGCTGGGGCTGCG
The DNA here is from genome assembly GCA_030431755.1 of Chloroflexia bacterium. Classification (GTDB taxonomy): domain Bacteria; phylum Chloroflexota; class Chloroflexia; order Thermomicrobiales; family CFX8; genus JAUIIK01. The sequence goes on along the minus strand of JAUIIK010000189.1, from coordinate 6,703 downwards.
TCTCCCAGGGGTTGGTCAAGGTGCCCCAGCGCGTGCCGAAGGTGCTCAACCCGGTCGCGTAGCGGCAGACCGTGACGCTCTGCTCATCGACATCCAGCCCCACAGGTTCGTCAACCATGCAGCTGACCTCAAGCGGCTTGCGGCCGTGCATGAACCAGGTACCCATCGTCACACCGTAGCCCAGATAGTCGAGCAACGAGCCTCCGCCGGACTCGCGCTGGTAGAACCAGCTGGCGCGTTTGGTCTCCAGCAGTTGCTCGTCGGACATCCCGGTCGTATCGGTCACCATCGTGACAGGCCCGCGGTTGCCGCCGTAGTAGTGGACCTCGATGACGTCGCCGATCAGTCCCTCGTCGATCAGACGTTTCGCCGTGACGTAGACAGCGTTCCAGCGCTGCGGCCAGTTGACCATCAGTTGTCGGCCAGCCGCTTCCATTGATTCAATGATGCGGTCAGCTTCAGCGAGCGACGCCGCAAACGGCTTCTCGACGAACAGATGTGCCCCGTACGAAGCGAGCACTTCGGCCCAGTCAGCATGCTGCCCGGTCGCGGCACAGAGGATCACCAGATCAGGCTTGGCCCGCTCCATGCACTCGCGATAGTCGGTGAAGATGCGTTCATTGGAGATCGACAGCTCGGCGGCCGTCGCCTCCATTCGCTCACGGCTCTTGTCAAAGATCCCGACCAGCTCCGCGTTCGGCGTCGCGGCCACCGTCCGCAGCAGATCCGGCATATGCACGTGATCGAAGCTGATACCCGCGATGCGATACGTCTTTGTCATTTTGACGGCCCTCACCCCCGGCCCTCTCCCAATCCTGAGAGAGGGGGGTCCTTTTGACACGTTCCGACTGTGTATAGCGTAATCGACTCAGTTGCAGGAGAGACCGCAGATGGGAGAACTAGCTGCCAATCTTGCTCCCCTCTCTCAGGATTGGGAGAGGGGCCGGGGGTGAGGGCTGCCTACGCCATGACACCCGTCGTAAGTGCCTCCAGCAGCACTCGCGTCGATGCCTTCGTAACTGCTGCGGCACCCTCGTCATCGGGGCCGACGCCGACGCAGGAGGGGCAGCCGTCGTCGCAGGGGCAGGCGGCGACGTGGTCGCGGGCGGATTCGAGGAGCCGGTCGTGGACCTCGTAGAGGCGTTCGCTGAAGCCGATGCCACCAGGGACTTTGTCGTAGATGAAGACTGTCGCCCGGCTGGTGAACGGCGACTTGGCCTGGGCGTAGACGCCGAGGTCGCGCGGATCGCACATCAGGTAAAGCGGCGCGATGTTGCCGAGGACGTTCGCGAGGCCAGTCACTGCGCCCGGTAGCTGTTTGCTGTCGACCTGCCCCGCCAGCGCGTCGGGAACCGTCATCCAGTAAGCCGAGGTGTGCATCTGCTGCTCGGGGATGTGGACCTCGCCCCAGCCAAGGTTCTCGTGGGTGTGTAGCCGGATCTTCTTGTATTGCGTCACCAGCGACGAGACCAACACCTCACCGTGCGCTTTCGGCAGCGCCGGCCCGCCCTCCGTGAACTGCTCGATGACGTCGACCCGGACGGCGAGGCTGGCGTCGGTGTAGTGCTCGACGGACACCGGGTGAACGTAGGCTTTGCGGTCGTCCCAGTCGAGGCGGTCGACGTGGAACTGCTGGCCGTCATGGATGTAGACGGCGTCGGTGTGAACGAGCATCGGCGCGGCGAAGGTGTCGACCTCGCCGATGACGACCGGCCGGTCGCGGGTGCTGTGATCGATGATGACGACGTTGTCCCGCGCCGCCGTCCGCAGGCTGACATTCTCGGCCGGGTACGACTCGGCCATCCAATGCCAGATGCCCTGGTGCTCGTGGAGCAGCCCGACCTCTTCCAGATACTCCAGCGCGTCCTGTGGCCCGTAGCTGCCGAAGCTCTCGCCACGCTTGAAGGGCAGCTCGAAAGCGGCGCACTTAATGTGCTCGACGACGATCAGCAGGTTGTCAGGGTTGATGCGACCACTCTCGGGCGTCCGCTCGAAAAAGTAGTCGGGATGGCTGATGATGAACTGGTCCAATGGCGACGCCGACGCGACCAGGATCGCCGCCGAGCCAGTGTCGCGCCGCCCCGAGCGCCCGGCCTGCTGCCAGGTGCTGGCGATGGTGCCCGGGTAACCGGTCATTACTGCCGCGTCGAGCGAGCCGATGTCGACACCCAGCTCCAACGCGTTGGTCGAGACGACCCCTTTGATCTCGCCGCTCCGCAGGCCGCGTTCGATCTCGCGGCGCTGTTGGGGCAAATAGCCGCCCCGGTAGCCGCGCACGGCGCCGTTCTTGCCGAGCTTCGAGGGTAGTGCCTCGCGCAGGTAGGTCAACAGCACCTCGGCCGTCGTGCGGGCGCGGGTGAAGACGATCGTGTGGACGTCATCCTTGAGAAGCTGGCTGCCCAACCCGGCCGCTTCGAGCACCGACGAGCGCCGGATGCCGAGCTGCCGGTTGACGACCGGCGGGTTGTAGAAGATGAAATCCTTCTGGCCGGAGGGCGCGCCGTTCTCATCGATCAGCGTCACCGGCTCCTCGATCAGGCCCTCGGCCAGCTGGGCCGGGTTCGCGATCGTCGCCGAAGCCAGAATGAACTGCGGGTTCGAACCATAGTGAGCGCAGACCCGCTTCAAGCGCCGGATGACGTTGGCGACGTGCGAGCCGAAGACGCCCCGATAGCCGTGCATCTCGTCGATGACAATGTACTGCAGGCGGTCGAAGAGCTCGTGCCACTTGGTGTGGTGCGGCAGGATACCGGAATGGAGCATGTCGGGGTTGGTGATGACAATGTTCCCGGCCCGGCGGATCAGCCGCCGCTCGGCCGCCGGCGTGTCGCCGTCGTAGGGATAGGTCTTGATATCAGCGCCGGCCAGCTCGATCAGATCTTGCAACCCGGCGTACTGGTCCTGCGCCAGCGCCTTGGTCGGGAAGAGGTACATCGCCCGGCCCTCGGGCTCTCGGAGCAGGTAGTCGAGCACCGGCAGGTTGTAGCAGAGCGTCTTCCCCGACGCCGTCGGCGTCACGATGATGGTGTGGTCGCCCCGGCTGATCGACTCCCAGGCCGCCGCCTGATGGCTGTACAGTTCGTCGATCCCGCGCTGGGCCAACGCATCGACCAGCCTCGGGTTCAATCCCTCCGGAATCGGCGCGGTGACGGCTCCACGAGCCGGGATCGTCCGCCATTCCTCGATACAGCCCCGCCAGCGCGGCTCGGTCCGCAACCGGTCGAGAAAGCCATCCAGTCCCGTCACCACCGCGCCTCCCGTCCGTACGCATCGCTCATCTGTTCGAATGACGGATTGAATGATAGCTGACGAGCGTTGGTAGCCGCAGAGCCGCTACATCTCACGAAATCAGAACGATATCTCGCGTGGAGAATCCTCGGTCGATTCGGGCTGACGCGGCAGCATGTCACGAAGTGCCAGATACCGCGCGAGCGAAGGCACGGACAAGCACCAGCACACGATCAGCGCGAGCGTGAGCACGAGTGCAACTGATTGAGACGCAGCTTCAGTCATCAGATGGACAAACACGATGGCCTGGACAACAGACAGCAGAGCGAGACAGACGCTTAGCAGACACAGCAGTCCGTAAAGCGCTCCAACGGTTCTGAGTGCTCGCACATGGCCACGTACCCGGAGAGCGATCCAGCAACCCAGACCGAGTCCCAGCAATACACCAGCTATGAAAGCGAAGACGCCCAACACGAGCGCCTCGAGTCCATCAAGACAGAACATGTCCGGGCACGGTTCATCGGATTCGAAAAGCGGCAAGGTCAACCAAGCAGTTGCTATACCGGCGATCGGACCCAGAATTACTGGACCGATGAGTGCCCCCACGGTGGCGGCTACATACCCGTGACTACTTCGAATGATCATCGACTCGCACTCTCGTTTGTCCGGTCGATGAGCGCGACTCCGGCGGTTGGCGGGCAAACGAATTGAGCCCACCAGATCGGCGGACTCGTCCATGATCCGGAATGCTATCAGCTACTCAAGTGACGTCGAGAGAACGAGTAGTGTTCCAACTTACCAGTGCAAAATTACCGGCAAGTCCGGCTGGAGGTCGAGGCGCTGGCCCTGGCGCTTCTCGTCGAAGGAAATCTCGAGCAGGTGGTCCCGACTCCGGCCGAGCGAGACGAAGCCGGCGCGGGTAAGTAGCAGGAGGGGTTCGGACGCATCTCGCGGACGCCATTCGGGTGGTCGAGCGGCTGGCTGGCAGCGTCGGGCAGTTCGGCGGGGCGGACGCTGAGCTGGTTGACGAAGACCATTGGTTCGGCGTCTGTCGTCTCTGCCGCAATCGGGATGGAAGCGCCTTCGGGGACATAGGGCGGGCTGTAGTCGAATGTGTCGAATGGCACGGACTCGCCATCATCCAGACGCAGGCAAATCCCGAAGGGAGAGACGCCGGTCTCGCGCCAGTTCCAGCGCTGCCAGAGGCGGGTTGGAGCGACGAGGTCGCTCTGCGTCTCGCGCTCATCTTCAACCCAGATGAATTCGAGAAAGGCGTTGTCGAAGAAGAAGCGGCGGTTGGCGGTGCCCTGACCGGGATGGCGGTTTGGCGCGCCCTCAACAAACCCGGCGGCGACCAGTCGGTCAGCTGCTATAGCGCCCACGGGCGCACAAATCAGTACGTGGTCAAGCTCCATGCTCACGCGCTTGCCCTTCTACACTGAATCATCTGCGTATGCATCGCCATTGCTCTCGGCGAGGACCTCGCGGCGCGAGACCAGCCGGCCGACGATCCAGGCCACCAGCACAGCGATGTAGAGCTGGCCGAAGAGCGCCTCGAACTGGACGATGGCCCGCGCAACGCCGGAGATCGGCAAGATATCGCCGTAGCCGAGCGTCGTCTGGGTCACGACGCTGAAATAGAGCATCTCGCCTAGTCGCGGATCCGGATCGCCAGCGTGGCCCGCCAGCGCGTCACCATCCAGCTGAATCAGGATGAAGTAGACATAGGCCCAGAGGAGCCCCAGCATCAGGTAGGCCGCGACGCTACCGAGGATCGTGTCCGTCCGCACCTCCGGCTGCCGCACAACGTCCCGCAGCGTATAGAACTGCAGCACGAGGAAGAGGAGCACGATCAAGGCGCTCCCGCTGCTCGCCAGCGCGTCCGAATCGTTGAGACTGCCGGCCGCCAGCAGGCCCGCGGCGATGATTGACAACACTGTCCCGGCCCAGACCTGACGGTAGGCGACGTCCGCGCCCAGCGCCCCAAGCGGCATCAGAACGGCCAACAGGATCGCGAGCACGGCAACGGCCGCACTGCTGTCGAAATCAGCGATCGCCAGCAACAGGTAGAGCAGCAAGAGACAACAGACGACCGGGAGGTAGTTGCCGCCGTACCGGTCGGCGAGCAGCCGCCGGCGCGCCCGGCGCTCAGGGCTCCCTATTCGCGCAGCGATCCCGGTCATAGCGCCTCGGGCACGGCGCCAAGGCGCTCAATTGCGCCGGCCAGGACCAGAGCTGCGCGCAGGCCAACCTGATCGACAACGCCGTCAAGCAACTGCGCGCCGGAGGCTGCCGCGTCGAAAGCTGTCGCAGCTTGCAGCTCGTTGTTCGATATGTCTTTGACCGTCAGAAACGGCACGCCGAAGAGTGCCGCGATCTGGGCTATCGCCGCCGCCTCCATGTCCTCGCACAGCGTGCCGTGGGTGAGGTGGTGATGCTGGATCGTTTCGATGTGCTGGGTCCAGATGTCGGCAGAACCAACCGGCCCGAAGTGGATCCGGGGTCCGACATCGGACCTCGGCCACACCGGTAGTGTTAGTCCCTCTCCGGCCTGGCGCGCGCACTCGACGAGCGCCCGGTCGGTCGGCAGCTGGTCCAGGTGGCGATGTCCTTCCGGGTCCTCGCCCGTCCGAAAGCCGAAGAGGTGCTTTGCGCCATCCGGTTGATGAATGTAGGAGGCCAGATGAGCCACGGCGCTGGCGACGATGACGTCGCCGGCATGGATGTCTGCGCGGTGAGCCCCGGCGCAACCGTAGTTCAGCACCGCGTCGGGCCGCCGCTCCATCAGCGCCGCCGCTGTCGCTGCCGCCGAGTAGGCCAAACCGATGCCGCAGATCAGCAAGTCGACCGAAACCGCGCCAAGCCGTCCGCGCGTCCTGCGCCAACGCCCAACCGGTGCTTCGTCTGTCTCTTCGAGCAAGGCTCGCAGGTGCACCGCTTCGGAATCCATCGCACAGACGACGACAACATTTCTCTCGTTATCCACCGCTCGGCTCCCCTCGCGCCTCGCGCTCCAACATCATCCGCGTGTGGGTCAACAGCGCGGTATCGCCCGAACCACGGCTCAACTCCCTGAATGCTAGCCGCAGCGAGCGCACAAGGTCATCTGGAAATCGTTCGATTGGCGGCGCTGCGGTTTCGGGCTGCGCGGCGACGTCATCGTTCACACCGGATGGCGACAGCGTCAGCAGTAGCACGAGCAACATGACAAGGCTCAGCACAAGCTCCAACGCGACGACGACAGCGTAGATCAAGAGTAGGCCCGGCACTAGCTCGCAGCTCCCCGGCGCGGCTGGTGATGGAGGATATAGGCATCCAGCGCAGCGACCGAGCGGCGCGCATGACTCTGTGGGCTCGGGTCCGACAGCGCGTCCATCGAACCCTGTAACGCCTCCAGCGCCTGCGCCGCGAGCCGATCGCGTTCGGCGTACCACTCCGCCGGTCGGTTCTCGCCAGCTGCGGATCCAGTTCGTTC
>JAUIIK010000030.1 GCA_030431755.1 Chloroflexia bacterium | reverse complement strand
CCGTGCGGGTGTCGCGGGGGTCGATGATGCCGTCGTCCCAAAGGCGCGCCGAGGCGAAGTAGGGCTGGGTTTCCTGCTCGTAACGGGCGAGGGTTTCCTGCTCCATGGCTGCTAATTCGTCAGGGTCGAGGTCCTGGCCGCGACTGCGGATCGTCGTCAGGACGCGGGCTGCTTGCTCGCCGCCCATGACGGCGGTGCGGGAGGTTGGCCAGGCGAAGAGGAAGCGCGGATCGTAGCCGCGGCCGGCCATAGCGTAGTTGCCGGCCCCGTAGCTTGCGCCGGTAATCAGCGTGATCTTTGGAACCTGCGCCGTCGCGACCGCCGCGACCATCTTCGCGCCGTCACGGGCGATGCCACCGTGCTCGGCTTCGCGGCCAACCAGGAAGCCGGTGATGTTCTGGACAAAGAGCAGCGGGATCTTCTGCTGGGTGCAGAGCATGATGAAGTGGGTCGCCTTGCGGGCCGACTCGCTGAAGAGCACGCCATTGTTGGCAATCACGCCGACCGGGATGCCGTAGAGATGCCCGTAGCCGCAGATGATTGTCTCGGCGTACTCGGCCTTGAACTCGTCGAGTACGCCGCCGTCGAGGATGTGCCGCAGCACAGGACGTGGGTCCGATGGCGTGCGCGGGTCGGGCGGGATGAGGCCGAGAATGTCGTCCGGATCGCCCTCCGGCGCTTGCGGAGTACGACGCTCCCAGGGCAGCGTCGGAGGCTGGGCGTTGCGGACTGCGAGCAGTCGCCGCGCAAGCTGCAACGCCTCTTCTTCGTCGTTGGCGATGTAGTCGACGACGCCGCTGATCCGGCCATGAACGTCTGCGCCGCCCAGCTCCTCGGCGGTGACCTCTTCGCCGGTGGCCGCGCGCACCAGCGGCGGCCCGCCGAGGAAGATCGTGCCGTTGCCGCGGACGATGATCGCCTCGTCCGACATCGCCGGGACGTAGGCTCCACCGGCCGTGCAGGAGCCGAGGACGGCGGCGATCTGTCGGATGCCCGCAGCCGACAGCACGGCCTGGTTGTTGAAGATGCGGCCAAAGTGCTCGCGGTCTGGAAAGACCTCGCTCTGCAGCGGCAGAAACGCGCCGCCTGAGTCAACGAGGTAGAGGCAGGGCAGCCGGTTTTCCAGGGCGACCGTCTGGGCACGCAGGTGCTTCTTGACCGTCTGCGGGTAGTAGGTGCCGGCCTTGACCGTCGGATCGTTGGCGACGATCATGACTGGCTGACCGTCGACGCGCCCGACGCCGGTCACGATCCCGGCCGACGGCACCTCGTTGTCGTACATGCCCTCGGCGGCCAGGGGTGAGAGTTCGAGGAATGGCGTGCCCTGGTCGATAACGCGATCGATCCGCTCGCGGACCGGCAGCTTGCCGCGTTCCCGATCGCGTTCGCGCCGCCGCGGACCGCCGCCCTCGGCGACACGGTCCAGGCGCGTGCGGAGATCCTGAACGACGGCGGTGTTCTCTTCGTACCAGTCCTGCCGGAAGCCCGCCGGTCGGGTAGCTGCGGTCATCGTCTGCCGTCCCTAGCTCAATGTCGGAAAATCGCCGGCCGGCGCGCCGAGCAAGCCCTTGGCGTACTCGATGTCGCCGAGGTGGAGGTAGGTGTGGGCTACCAGATGGCGCAGCCGCTGGCCGATGGTGTAGCTACGGCCCTCAAACTCCTTTGGGTCGTCGAAGGTCGCGGTGTCGAGGCTCGCGAGATAGGCATGGGTCTCCTCCAGCAGGATGTCGTGGTAGCGTCCGAGCCCTTCAGCGTCGAGTGGCAGGCCATCGACCTCTTCAGCGCTGTAGCCGTAGCCGGTCCCGATGCCGTCAGTGCCGATGTCAAGCGGTTCGTAGTCGAGCGCCTCGCTGAGTCCGTGACGGTGCCAGGCGTCCTGGGCCGGCGGTTCCTGCTTGCAGTAGACGTTGATATCCCGATCCCAGTGGCGCAGGACGTGGAAGTAGATGAAATGGACCGGATTCGCTCCCGGCGCGGGCCGCTTGCCGAAATCATCGGCGCTGACGACCGCTACCGCATCCCGCAAATTGCCGGACGCTCCGTCGATCATGTGCCCGTAGGCGCTCAATTCGGTCATCGTTGTCCCTTACGAGTAGTGTCCACTGTGACTGAAGACGGCACGGTTTCGTAGGGGTGGAGCTCGTCTCCACCCGTCTTGCGGTTTGTTTGCGTCAGCGGGTGGAGATGAACTCCACCCCTACGAGGCCGCGCACAGGTTTCCTCAGAGTGTAGCGTCGATGTTGGTGAACGTGTCCGCCGGGCTATGCGCTCTCGGGTTCTGCTCCAGGACCTGGGTAGGTCGCATCGTGCATCCCGAGCATGCCTTTGACGTAGAGGATGTCGCCGAAGTGCTCGGCGTTGTGGAGGATGACGTTGCGGATGCGGCTCTCACGGGTGTAAGGGTTGATGCGCGCCTGCTCGTGCTCGATCTCCGCGTTCAGGTCGGACTCGGTCGTCGTGCGGAGATAGGCGGCACTTTCGGCTTCCAGTGCGCGGTGGTAGCCGGCGAGGACATCTGGCGCTGACGGCACGGCGTCGACCTCGGCATCGTTGTAGCCAACGCCCATGCCGCGTCCAGCGATCCCGATGCCAAGCGGCTCGGAGCCCATCCCTTCGCTGAGACCGCTACGATGCCAGAGGTCCGATTCGAGTGATTGCCCCCGGCAGAGGATGTTCATGTCCCAATCCCAGTGGCGCGAAACGTGAAAGTAGATGAAGCCAATCGAGTTCAGGTGCGGCCCTGGCCGCCTCCCGAAGAGTTCGTCGGGAACCGTCTCAACCGCCCACCGCAGATGTCCGGACGATTGCTCCACGAGCAGCCCCAATGTCTCCCGCTGATCCACTTCTGTTATCCCCTGTCACCTTTGTGCTGTGTGACATGTGAAGTGAAGGAATCGTCTCGCTTCGCCGGGCACTCATCAGCAATGAAATTGTCATTTCGACCAGCGAGAGAAATCTCAGTGCAGCCCGTCACTGGTGTTCGACTGAGATTTCTCGCACCCACGCCGTGGGTCCCCGCTCGAAATGACAAGCATAATGCTTGTTGTGTTATCCAGGAAGCGCCCGGTTGTCGATCAAATCATGTGTCACAGACCACTAGCTAGTCCCTCGCTCCACCATCCCTGCGACATACTGGATATCGCCGATGTGCATGTTGGTGTGGGAGATCATGTGGCGCAGCCAGCGCTCGGGCTTGAAGGGGTTTTCGCGGGAGTTCTCGCTCGTCCGGTCACGATTGAGCTCGTCGATGCTAACGCTGTCGAAGTAGGCGTAGGTTTCGTCTTCGAGCTGTTGGTGGTAGCGCATCAGCGCCGCCTGCGCTTGCGGTACGGCATCGACTTCCTCGTCGCTGTAGCCGAAGCCGACGCCGGAGCCACCCATGCCGCAACCGAGCGGTTCGTAGTCGAGTTCGTTGCTGAAGCCGCCCCGGTGCCAGGCATCGCCGTTCCGCTCCTGTCCACGACAGAGAACGTTGACGTCGAGATCCCAGCAGCGCAGCACATGAAAGTAGATGAACCCGGCCGGGTTCAACCCCGGTCCCGGCCGCTGCTCGAACTGTTCCTGCGGGATCTCTTTGACGGTATCCCGCAGATCCTGTGATGCCTCACGAACCAACGCCCTGAGCGTCTCCTTTTGATCCACTTGCTGCTCCTTCTGCTGTACCCTGTAACCTGCCACCTATCCCCTGCCCTCGTACGTCGCATCCGGCTGGCCGAGCGCGCCCTTGACATACGAGATGTCGCCGGCGTGGCGGCTGGTGTGGAAAATCAGGTGCTGATGCCGCTCACGGATGCTATAGCCATACCCCTGGTCCGGGAAATCCTCGTTGACGATGCGGGCATCGAGGTCCAAGCCGTCGAGTTGTTTCATGAATGCCCAGGTCTCGTCGCGCAGCAGATCGTGATAGTGGTTGAGGGCGGTACGGTCGGCCGGGACGGCGTCGACCTCAGCGTCGCTGTAGCCATAGCCCGTGCCAACGCCACGCCAGCCGATGCCGCGCGGGTCGTAGCCCATCTGCTCGCCGATCCTGGCGCGCGCCCAGAGGTCTGTGCTTGGCCCTTGCCCCTTGCAGACCCAGTTGATGTCGCGCTCCCAGTGGCGGAGGACGTGGAAGTAGATGAAGCTGGCCGGGTTCAACGATGGACCAGGGCGCTTGCTAAAGTGCGCCTCGTCGAACTCGTCAACGGTCCGCCGTAGCAGCCCGCTGACCTGCTCGATCATCTGTCGGTAGACGCCAAACTCGTCCATGAACCCCTCTCCTACTACTTCGCTGTGTACCTGGAGGAGATAGAACTGGCATTTGATCTGCTATCCCCTAACCCCTCCTAATCACCCTGGCCGCCATAGGTCGCATCCGGCTGGCCGAGCGCGCCTTTGACGTAGGAGATGTCGCCGGTGTGATAGGCCGTGTGCATGACCAGATGCTGCAAGCGCGCCGCGAGATCGTAGGTGACGTCCGGCAGGTACTCGCTGGTCATCTCGGTGTGGATGTCGGCTTCGTCCAGCTCATCGAGGTAGGCCATCGTCTCGGCGTGAAGCAGTTGCTGATAGCGCGCCAGCGTCTCGCGGTCGGCCGGAACGGCGTCGACCTCGGCATCGCTGTAGCCGATGCCGGTGCCAAGTCCACGCAGGCCGGTGCCGAGCGGATGATAGCCGAGCGCATCGCCGATGCCCTCGCGGTGCCAGAGATCGGCATCCGGCGCCTGGCCCCGGCTGAGGACGTTGATATCCCGGTCCCAATGGCGCAGAACATGGAAGTAGATAAAGCTCGCCGGGTTCATGTGCTCCCCGGGCCGTTTGCCGAAGTTCTCCCCGTCGATGTCGTCAACGGTCCGAGTCAGCAAGCTGCCCGCCTGGTCGACCATCGTGCGATAGATTTCGATCTCGTTCATGGCTTGGTCCTTTCGAATTCCATCACCCCCGGCCGCGACCTGCTGCGCGGGGAGAGGGGAGCAAGGCAGGGGACGCGTAGAAATGTGGCTGCGGTGTCTGTTCTGCTAAAACCTACAACCTAAAACCTATTCCCTGGCTCCACCCCCCTCTCCCCGCGCAGCAGTGGGCGGGGCACCCGCGTAGCGGGTCGCGGCCGGGGGTGAGGGAATATCCCGCTCCCCACTCCCCCTACAAACTACAACCTACTCACTACAAACTCTCTTCTCCCAATTCCTCAACTCCCCGGATAGGTGCCGTCCGTCATGCCGAGCATGCCCTTGGCGTAGCTGAGCTCGCCGATGTGGCCCCAGGTGTGGTTGACGAGGTGCTGGAGCCGGGCGGCCGGGCTGGTTTCGCCGCGGCCACCGAGCGCCTCGAACGTGCGCCGGAGCTCGTCATCACTGGCGTTGTCCAGGTAGGTCAGCGTCTCAGCCAGGAGCTGTTCGTGGTACTCCTTCATGGACTCGTAGCTGATGACACCCAACGCGTCGACTTCGGCGTCGCTATAGCCGAGCCCGATGCCCAGGCCGCGCATGCCGATGCCGTCGGGGTTGTAGCCGGATTTCTCGGAGAAGCCGCCACGGTGCCAGGCGTCTTCGGCCGGGTCCTGGCCATTGATCAACCAGTTGATGTCGAGATCCCAGACACGCAATGCGTGCCAGTAGTTCCAGCCGACGGGGTTCAAGCCGTCCCCGGGCCGCGCGTGCAGCTTGTCTGCCGGCACCTCCTCAACGCGTGCCGTGATAGCGTCCGATGCCGTCTGAATCATCTCGCGGTAGGCAGCAGCCTCGTTCACGTGTCTCCTCCTGCTTTCGTTTCTAAGCCTGTCCTCGTGTCAGGACAGTGTAGCCGAGGCGCTGTCTCCCGGGGCTCAGGCATAGAAAACGAGGCGCCGGAGCGCCTCGTGATGGATGCTGGCATTGTGCAGGCGAGTTAGTCCCCCGCGGCGACAGGCTCCAGCGCCGGGCGAGCGACGGTTGGCGCAAGCGTGGGCAATGGCACGCCTCGGAGCAGCCGGAGGCCGTTTAGGACGACGATGATCGTGCTGCCTTCGTGTCCGACGACGCCGAGCGGCAGGGTGGTGATGCCCAGGACTGTGCCGGTTACGAGCACCGCGATGACTGAAAGCGCGAAGCCGAGATTCTGGCGGATGATGCCGCGTGTCTTGCGGCTTAGCTCGACGATGTATGGCAGTTTGCCGAGGTCGTCGGCCATCAGGACGATGTCGGCGGTCTCCAGCGCGACATCACTGCCGGCCGCGCCCATGGCAACACCGATAGATGCTCTCGCCAGCGCCGGCGCATCGTTGACGCCATCGCCGACCATAACGACCGTGCCGTGCTCGCGCTTGAGCGCCTCGATCGCGTCGAGCTTCTGAGCGGGCAGCAGTTCGGCGGTCACGTCGTCAATACCGAGCTGGTTGGCGACAGCGCGTGCTGAGCGTTCGTTGTCGCCGGTCAGGATCAATGTCTTGCTGATGCCGATCTCGTGCAACCTGTCGATGACAGCCCTGGCTTGCGGGCGGACGGTGTCGGCGACTGCGATGGCCCCGAGCAGCCTGAACTCGCCACCACGCTCCTGCGCCACAAACATCACCGTCTTAGCCTGCTCGCGCAGCGCCGTGGCGCGGTCAAACAGGGCTGGGTCTCCGGCAACGGCGTAGTCATCCAGAAGCGCGGTGTTGCCGATGATGACTGGCTGACCAGCGATAGAGGTGCGGATACCCTTGCCCGTCACAGCTTGCAGGTCCCCGGCGGCGTCGAGTTCGAGTTCTCGCCGCTGGGCGTCGTTGACTATCGCTTCGGCCAGTGGATGCTCCGACATGCGTTCTGCTGATGCGGCAATCCGCAGGAGCTCGTCTTCCGCGACGCCCGCGGCAGGCAGCAGGTCAGTGACGCGTGGCTTACCGACCGTCAACGTGCCGGTCTTGTCGAAGGCCACAACATCGACAGCGCCGATATCTTCGAGCTGTGCCGCGCCCTTCACTAGGATGCCGCTGCGGGCGGCGTTGGCCAGCGCCGAGAGTGTTGAGGCCGGCGTCGAGATAACCAGCGCGCAGGGCGAGGCGACGACAAGCAGGATCATCGAGCGATAGAAGGCGTCGTTAAAGTCGAAGCCGCCGATGGTGACGAGCGCGCCGAGATAGAGCAACGACGCTGCGATGACACCGACGGCGTAAGCGCCCTCGAAGCGGTCGGTGAAGCGCTGGGTGCGGGACTTGTCATCCTGGGCTTCCTGGACGATCTTGATGATTTTCGCCAGGGTGCTTTCGTGCGCCAGCCGGGTGACGGTTACCTGCAATGCGCCGTGGCCGTTGATCGTCCCGGTGAAGACCTCGTCGCCGCGGTGTTTGACGACCGGCATCGACTCGCCGGTGATAGCCGCCTGATCGACACCTGACTCGCCGCTCTCGACCGTGCCGTCGGCCGGGATACGCTCGCCGGGCCGGACGATGACGTGGTCCCCGATCAGGAGCTCGTCGATATGCACGCGCATCTCCTGGCCGCCGCGCACGACGACGGCGTCCTCGGGTGAGAGATCCATCAATGCCTGCACAGCCCGCTTTGTCCGGCCCATGGCGTAGTGTTCAAGGGCATTGCCGAGCGAAAAGAGGAAGAGCAGGATCGCGCCCTCGGTCCAGTGGCCGATGATCGCCGCGCCGATCGCGGCCGTGACCATCAGCAGATCGATCTCGACCGAGCGGTCGATCAGCGCCTTGACCGCTTCAATTGTTGCGAAGGTTCCGCCGGCGAGATAGGCGATGACATAGAACCCGATCTCGACGTTGTTCCCGATCAGATCCAACCGGCCTAGCGTCCAGCCCAGTACCAGCGCGACTGCGGTGATCACCGCTGCCGCCATCAGGCTGTAGCGCTCGAACAGGCTCTCTTTCTCGGATTGTGGCGCGCGGCGTGTGGGGGCTGGAGGGGTGACGATTGCTTGAGACATCACTCGATCCTGACACGAGAATTCCGACGAAATCACTAGGAATACATCCTAAGTGAGAATTATTCTCACTCCCCTAGTATACCATCGAAGTCATCACGTCCGCATCAACGAGTGCGCGTACGTACGCCCTAAGAAGTGTCAATCTCGTGACAAGATCCGTTGCGCACGACGCGTGGAATGTGTGCCGATTTGAGCGCGGGGATGGAGAGGTCCCTTGGCTCCTGTCACATGCGGAATCCGGACTGTATGCTTTCGATCAGATGCCGCTAACGCACAATCTCTTCGGCCCTTGAGGGAGCACATGATGCTCGATCACACAGTCACCCCACTGATTTTGACGTCGTTGGCCCTCGTCGTTGCGTACGGCTCGTGGGCGCTCTGCAAGCGCATGCATGCTGAGTCGCTAATCCGCCTTCTGTGTCTAGTGGTTGCAACCACAGGTGCCGCAGTATTGGCTGTACTTGTTTGGGATAGTACGGGCTGGTATCTCGGTGCTCCCGTGACCATAAGCGGATTCGGGGTGATGCTGCTGGCGAGTGCCGCCATCGTGTTCATCAGTCAAGAGTTATATGTGAGTCGCGTGTGGGGCGTGCGACGACCCTGGTCCAACGAGTGGAAGCCGAACTGGTCCATTATCGACGAAAATGTCCGTGACCAGTTTTCGACCCGTGATGCGACCGCTCGCAGAGATATCCGCAGAGCGGGCCGACGTCGGCGTGTTGGGCGAATCTAATGAATACAGCTGCAATGGGATCTCGTGCGACAGAATTGCTCGAGTGATTAAGATCGTAGGGGTGGGGCTCGTCCCCACCCGCGTACGTATGCAGGCCCGCAGCCGGGTGGGGACGAGCCCCACCCCTACAAGACCGCTGGCACTTCAATTCCACGTCTATGCAAACACTGCGCAGGTGTGCGCTACGCCGTGCCGGTCGTGGCGTCCTCGTCGTCAAAGAACTCGGACTCGTTGTCGGCGCGGATGTTGCCGGGGTAGAGCTTGAGCTCGATCTCTTTGTCGCGACGGCGCATCGCGGCGTCGACCGCCTCCTGGCCGCCGAGGTACTTGTCGCGCAGCTCCTGCATCCCGAAGACGACGTCGACCTTGACTTCGTCCTCCTGGTACTTCATCACCAGATCTTCGAGACGCTTGAAATAGACTTCTTCGCCGCCACCGGCCTTGTACTCCCAGTCCATCCGGACCTGGACAATCTGCTCGTTGTCGGGATCGTAGTAATCCCAAATGTGCATGATGTCGTGGACGTAGTTCTTGCAAGCCGGGCAGCGCGAGCGGTGCATCGAGCCGCGCAGGATGCCTTCGGTCGCGGCCGGGTCGGTCTTGGCGTTAATCAGCATCGCGACCCCCGCTCCCCACTCCGAGCGACACTTCGGGCACATTAGCTCGACTTCGCTGAACTTCGTGCGTAGATGCTCCGGGAACTCCTCGGCGAGGTCGGCGCGTGAGCCGATCTCGTGCATCATCTCCAATGGTGCTGGCTGGACGTTCGTATCTGACATTGTCGTGCTCCTCTCTGCAACCGGAAAGTATTCGTGCTATGACGTGTTGAATGCAAGCTCAGGGCACTGGCCTGCTCCCCGGCTCCTCCTGTAGGAATACGCTCGCCTGCTATTCCCCGGTTTCCTCTTCTTCCAATTGCCGCATGAGCTGGAGCAGTGGATCCGCCCGCAACGGATCCCCGGGCCGGGATCCGCCTGCAGCTGGAGAGCCGCGGTAGGGGTCCATCAGCCGCGCTGCGATCTGCCGGACCTCGTCATGCGGGCTCTCGATGGCGGTCATCGCGATTTCCGGGTGACGGTGCTGCCGGTGGAGCAGGTTGGCGGCGGCCAGCGCCAGATCAGGGTTCGGATGGACGACGAAGTAGGTGAGCAACCCGACGACCTGAGTGGTCGGCAGATGCTCGCCGGTTGCGTCCAGCGCCGTCAGGCGGATGGCCGGGCCGATGGATTCATCACCAAGCAGCGCCGTGGCCGCGGCCATTGCCTCCTCGCGGTCGCACCGGAAGGCGGCATACCAGGCGAAGCCTCGGACACTCGCCACGGGGTCGCGGCCAAGCGTGCCGATCTGTCCCGCGAGCGTCGCTGGTGATGTGATCGCAAGATGCTCTGCCGCGACTGCTCGAGCTGCTGCTGCGCGCGAATCGATAATGGCCATGGCGACAGCCTGGCGCTGGCCGGCGGATAGGTCAATCTGCTCGGCAGGATCGAGAAGCAGGTGGGTGGCCGTTGCGGTCAGTGCCCGTTCCTTGCCTTCTTGCATGACGCGCTCGATGGCGGCTTGGAAGTGGCCCGGTCGTTGCATCAGGCGCGTCCAGAGCGCTGGAGCGCCTGCTCCGGCCGCGATTGTGGGCGCTTGTTCGACAATGCGAGCGAGTGACGCGCATTCAACAACCGCCGCAAGGGTCGAGTCGTTGCGTTCCTGATTGTAGTCGTCCGCGTATCCAAGCAAGCGGTCGGCGAGCGCTTGGTCTAGCAACGACGACTGGCGCAACCAGCGCCGACCTGCGCTACTGGCAAACAGCGCGTCAAGGACTGCGCCACGCTCGATGCTATCAAGGGATTGCAAGCCAGCTTCGGATAGCTCCTCGGCAATGAGTCTGGCGGCCACTCGGGCGGCGTCCGCTCCGGCGTTCATGGTCTGGCCGCAGCCGGGGCAGCACGCGACGACTCTCCGCGCCGCGTGGCCCAGATGACCGCCGCGACGACGAGCGACGCGCCGGCGATCTGGAGCGGGTCCGGGACCTCGCTGAGGAAGATCGCCGAGAGGATCAATCCGAAGATCGGAACGAGGTTGATGAAGAAGCTGGCAAGCCCTGGACCAACCTGGCTGATCCCGCGATAGAAGAGCACGTAGCCGAACGCCGTGGTCCCAAAAGCGATGACGGCGATGTTGAACCAGTACAACCCCGGCGCGTCCGCCAATTCCGCGTAGCCGCCTTCGGCCAGCGCCATCAAGGCCAGGACAAGCCCGCCGAGGACGCCCGAGAGTGTCAGGGCATCCAGCGGCGTGATGTAGCGGGTGACGATACGGGTCATCACATGGCTGAACCCGAAGATGATCGACGCGACGATGAAGAGGCCGCTGCCGAGCAACCGGTCGCCGGTCAATGCTCCCTGGAATCCACCGGCCAGCACCAGCGACATACCGAGCACGGCGATGCCAGCGCCAACCAGAATCCGCCTCGGCGGCCGCTCGGCGATGAGCAGCGAAGCGAAGATCATCGTCCAGATCGGGTTCGTCGTCGGAATCAGCAAGATCGCGTCGGACGATGGGGCCAGCGTCAGACCGATGAAGTAGAGCACGTTGTAGCCGACGACGGCTGTCAGCGCCAGCGCAAGCATCGGCTTCCAGATAGCAGGCGGCGGCAGGACGCCCTCGCCGCGCCTGGCGCGTCCGTGGATGTAGAGCGGCACGAGGACGAGCGATGCCAGGATATAGCGCATCGTTCCGGTGACGAGCGGCGGCACATCGGAGACGGCCGCCTTGCTCGACGTGAAACCCGCGCCCCAGAAGAAGGCGACCGCGAGCATCAGCGCGGTCGGCCCGGTCAGCAGCTCGCGGCTACGCGCCGTCACGGTCCGGGGCTCGGTAGGTTGCGGTGACGGTTGTGTAGAGGCCACCGCGGACATTGAACTTGCCGATGACCTCCGCCTCGCGCGGAGCCGTGGCCCTGACGATGTCGTCGAGAATTTGGTTGGTGACGGCTTCGTGGAACGCGCCCTCGTCGCGATAAGACCAGTAGTAGAGCTTCAGCGACTTCAGCTCGACGCAGGTCTGGTCGGGGACGTAGCGCAAGGTGATCTCGGCGAAGTCGGGCTGCCCGGTCATCGGGCAGACGCAGGTGAACTCGGGCGAGACGATCTCGATTGTATAGTCACGCTCCGGGTTCGGGTTCGGGAAGGAATCCAGTTCCTTCGTGGGGTGGGTCGGCATGCAACGCTCCAGTTGATTTCTATTCCTGCCTGTACAAGCGGCCGCCAGGTCTGCGCCCGGCGGCCACCCTCAATTCTGACATTCCTGATGCGAGTAGGCGCGTCCGGCTGTGCCGGGATGTGTGGAGTCAGGTTACGATCCCCGTATCACGGAAAGCGAGGCCGAGATGTTGGATCTCACCGGCAAGGTTGCCGTCATCACCGGCGCGGGCAGCGGCATCGGGCGCGGCATCGCGCTCGCGTTGGCCGGGGCGGGCGCGGACATCGTCGCGTCGGATCTTTTCCTGGCGCGGGCCGAGGAGACCGCCGAGATGGTCAGCGATCTCGGACCGCGTGCCAGTGCGCGCCGCGCCGATGTGCGTGAACCGGAGTCGGTCGTGGCGTTGGCAACATCTGCTGCAGCGGAGTTTGGCCGTCTGGACATCTGCGTCGCCAACGCCGGGATCGTTCGGACTGGCTCGCTCCTGACGATGGCGGAGGAGGACTGGAACGAGATCGTGGCCGTCAACCAGTCCGGCGTCTTCCACACGGTCCAGGCCTGCGCCCGCGAGATGGTCAGAGCGAAACACGGCGGCCGAATCATCACGATCTCGTCAATCATGGCGGCCCACCCGACGCGCGGCTCCTTCGGCTACTCGACGACGAAAGCGGCGGTCGTGATGATGAGCCGTTGCTGGGCGCAGGAGCTCGCGCCCTTCGGCATCACCGTCAACAGCATCGGCCCCGGCTACGTCGAGTCCCGCATGGGCGTCGGCGCGATCGGCCCCGGCGACGCCTGGGAGACCTACGGCAAGTCCGTCCCGGCTGGCCGCACCGGCACGCCCGAGGATATTGGCAATCTCGCCGTCTGGCTCGCCAGCGACGAGGCCGGCTACGTCACCGGCGCCTACCACGTGATCGACGGCGGCTGGCTCGACCGCTCCTGGTCCCGCGACGACACCCTGACCGAGGACCTCGAACGTCGCCGCGAGCAGTTCGCGACTATGAACGGTGATGAGCTGTTGGCCGCGCTGGACGCAGAGGCGGACGAGGGCCGCGACGGCTGGACGGCGTTGCGGGGGATGATGGATTTGCCGTAGGGGAGTTTGTAGGTTGTAGTGCGTAGTTTGTAGGAAGACGGGATTGCTCCCTCCCCTGTCCCCTCCCTCAACATCGAGGGAGGGGTATCGCGTTGTCTGTTACGAGTGTCATGGATGTTGACAATGCTTCGACAAAATTCCCCTCCCTTGGATTCGAGGGAGGGGACAGGGAAGGGAGCGCCCTGGCTGTTCAACTACAACCTACGTATTACCCACTACAACCTACAACCTACTCCCCCGAAGGTCGGATCTTCCCGGCGTACCAGAAGGGCACCGTGCCGCGGACGCCGTCGGACCAGGACCAGCCGGTGAACTCGGTGCGGTAGGGCAGGTACTCACCGTACTGGATCAATGGGACGCGGGCGATGTCGGCGGCGAGGGCGGCCTGCAGGCGCTTGTAGTGCTCGCCGCGCTCGGCGGTGTCGAAGACGGATTTGCCGGCCTTGAGACACTCGTCGACGATGTCGCTCTTGTAGCGCATGATGTTGCGCGGCCCGTCGGAGGCCAGGAAGCTGGAGAGCTGATCGGGATCGGGGCCGATGTCGCCGGCTTCCATGGCGAGGTCGAAGTCGCCCGCCTGCTGCACCTGCTCGACCCACTCGACGGGCGTCAGCGTCTCGACCGTGGCTTCGATGCCGAGCTTGGCGAGCTCTGCGGCAATCGTCTCGGCTGTGATGGTGTAGTGCGGGTAGAGTTGGCGGGCTGCGATACGCAGGCTCATGCGCTTGCCATCTTCGTCGGCGGTATAGCCGGCGTCATCGAGGAGCTCGGCGGCCTTGTCGAGGTCGTAGTCGGGCGCTTTGGCATCGGGATTGAAGGCCCAGTCGATCTTCTCGAGGTAGTAGTGCTGCGGCGTCTTCAGTGGCGGGTAGATCGCCTCGGCGATGGCCGGGCGGTTGACGGCACGGGCGAAGGCCTCGCGGACGCGGCGGTCTTGAAAGCGCTCTTGAGTCCAGTTGAAGGCCATGAAGCCGATGGAGTTGCCGGATTCCGCCAGCACGTCGACGCCGGGCTTGGCGCGCCACTCGTCGATGTCGGCCGCCGGGATGCCGTAGATCGAGAAGTGGATGTCGCCGTTCTCGATGGCTTTCTCGGCGTCTTCCTTCGACATCACGTAGTAGGTCAGCCGTTCGAGGTAAGGGCCCTCGCCCCAGTAATCGGGATTGCCGACCAGCTCGATGCGGTCGCCCTTAACCCACTTGTCGAACTTGAAGGGGCCGCTGCCGACCGGTTCCCAGTTGTGCGGATTCGTCTCCCAGTCCGTGCCCTCATACAGGTGCTTTGCGATGATGTGAGAGAAGACGAACGACCCAAGCAGCCCGAGGAAGCCGGCGTTTGGCTGCTTGAGCTTCACTTCCAGCGTGTGGTCGTCGATAGCCCGGATCTCATCGACATCCTGAATCCAGGTCAGACCGTGGTAGCCATTGTCGAGGACGGTGCGGTAGGTGTAGGCGACGTCTTCCGCCGTCAGCGGCACGCCGTCTTCCCACTTGGCGGCGGGGTTGAGCTTGATGGTGTAGGTGATGCCGTCGTCGCTGGCCTCCCAGCTCTCGGCCAGGTCCGGCCCAACGCCACGATTGCCGAAGACGTCCTGGACCACCAGCCGGCTATAGATGTTGTTGGCGACGAAGTAGCCACCGGCACCGGTGTAGTTGCGCCAGATCTCGTTGAAACTCTCGGCATCAAACGGAATCGCCACCTTCAGGTGGCTGCCGGGAACGATCGTGCTCATGTTCGGTTTCCTCTCCCCCTGGTCATCGTGTTGTCGTCGATCCGCAGTGCGCGGTGTTTGGGAGAGCATCATAGCTGTTCTTGAGACGGCCCTCATCCCCTAACCCCTTCTCCCAATCCTGGGAGAAGGGGGACCGAACTCGCTGTCAGTAGCGTTGCTCTGATGTCTTTCACCCCTCTCCCAATTTTGGGAGAGGGTTCGGGGGTGAGGGCGACTTCTCTTCCTACAACCTACAAACTCACCACTACAAACCGCTTCACCGATTCACCGCTAGCAACCAATTCTGCAGGCGCATGTTGAGCAAGTTCCGCACGTCTCGGAACGCCTTCAGACGTTCCTCCTCAGAACCCGTCGCGGCCGAGGGATCGTCGAAGGACCAGTGGATGCGCTCGGGGTCGCCGGGGAAGACCGGGCACGATTCGTTGGCGCTGTCGCAGACGGTGATGACGTAGTTGAAGTCCTGGCCGATGAACTGGGCAAGGTGCTTCGAGTCGGCGTCGGAGACGTCGATGCCGCTCTCCTGCATGACCTGCACCGCCAGCGGGTGGACCTGGCTTGGCTCTGAGCCAGCTGAATAGACCTCGACGGCAGCGCCGCCGTGATGCCGCAGCAACGCTTCCGCCATCTGGGAACGGGCCGAGTTGTGGGTGCAGAGAAAGAGCACACGGAGCTGCTTGCTCGTCATGCTGGCTTCTCCTCCATTGGTATCGCGCGAATAATGACATACGCAAATGCGCCGAGCACTGCGCCGGCGACCGGCCCGGCGATGTAGAGCCACTGGCTATCCCAGGTTCCGGATACGAGCGCCGGCGCCAGCGAGCGGGCCGGATTCATCGATGCGCCCGAAATCGGCCCGGCGAAGATCGCTTCGAGCCCGACTGTCCCGCCAATTGCAATGGCCGCCGCCTGGCCGACGGCGCGCACATCGGTGGCGACGGAGATGATTACGAACATGAGGAAAAAGGTCAGCACCGTCTCCAACAGGAATGACTGACCAGCGCTGCCTGCCGGGAGCGTCGTGCCGAGGTTGGCGACGTTCCCGAACATCCCGCGCAATAATGCCGAGGCCAGGATAGCGCCTGCCAGCTGGGCGGCGATGTAGACCGGGACATGCGCGAGCGGAAAGTGGCGGGCGGCCGCGAAGGCGATCGTGACGGCGGGGTTGAAGTGCGCGCCGGATATGTGACCGGTCGCGTAGATCATGACCATGATGATCAGGCCGAAGGTCACGCCGATTCCAACGTGGCCGATCACGCCGCCCGATTCCGCATTGATGATGATTGCACCGGTGCCGGCGAAGACGAGTCCGAATGTCCCGATCAGCTCCGCCAGCGCGCGGCGCAAGAGCATCCCGTCGATCATTCGGCGCTGTCGTTCAGGTCGATTGGGCAGGGCAGGCGTTCGGGGTTGTAAGCCTCCAGCGCGGTCCAGCCCGCCAGCAATGCCCGGATGTCTTCGATCCGGTCGCGGTCGAGGCGGTAGTACATCCAGCGCCGGTCGCGCGGGTGCGGGTAGCTCGAGATCAATCCCGAACGCCGGAGGACACCGATGTGGTGGGAGATGATGCTCTGGCCGAGTTCGAGGTCATCGATCAGGTGGCATACACAGCGGTCCTGCTGCGCCAGGAGCTCGACGATCCTGAGCCGGGTAGCGTCTGCGAGGGCTGAAAAATCGCCGGCTACTTGCTCCGCTTGAGCGAGATCCGCGATCACTCCGTGCTCCATCCCGTTCAATAGATCAACGTACGTCGATACGTTATTTTACACGAATGTGAGTGTCAAGTGATGCGGGTGTGTGTGGCGCAGATTGCATGAACATGTGAGGCACACCGGAAATAGACCGCTTGTAGCTGCCGGTTCACATTGACGAAGCTAAACATGTACTGTAGATTCATAAGAGAGACGCGAGCGCAGTTGACAGGCGGCATGTCATGCCGTCATTGTGTAGTAGCGGTCGCACTACAGGGAGAGGAAAGATCGTTGTTTGACAATCTCAAGCGATCCGGCATTGCGCTCCGGGTCCTGACAGCACTGGCGTTAGGTTCGGCGCTTGTCGTCGGGTTGGTCGTCAGCGCAGGCGCACAAGAAGACTCGACGGCGATGGTCCGGGTGATCCACGCATCGCCCGATGCCCCAGCCGTCGATGTGCTCGTTGACGGCGAGCGGGCCGTCGAAGGGCTGGAGTTCCAAAGTGGCACCGACTATCTGGAGTTGGCCGCTGGCGATCATCAGTTCCAGGTTGTGCCGGCTGGTGGCGAAGCTGCCGATGCGGTGATCGATGCGCCGGCCACGCTCGAAGCCGGTGTCTGGTACTCGGTCGTCGCTGTCGGGACGCTCGACAGCATCGAACCGCTGATCGTCACTGACGACATCACCGAACCGGCGGCGGGACAGGCGCACATCAAGCTCGTCCACACCTCGCCGGACGCGCCTGACGCCGATGTCGCAGTGGTTGATGGCCCGGTGCTGTTCGAGGACGCGCCCTACAAGAGCGCAACTGATTACCTACCCGTCGATGCGGGCACCTACGACCTCGAAGTCCGCGCGACCGGCACCGAGGATGTCGCGCTCGAGGTTCCGGGGCTGGCACTTGATGCCGGCGTCGTCTACTCCGCCTACGCGATGGGCCTCGTCGAAGATGGCTCGTTCACCGTTGTGCCTTTCGTCGATGCGACCTTCGAGCAGGAGGGCGGCGAGGGCGATGCCACGCCGACCGAAGCTGCCGGCGGTGACGCAACGCCGACTGAGGCTGCCGGCGACATGACCCCGACCGAGGCCGCAGCCGACGCGACGGCCACCGAAGCCGGAACTGGCGGCGGCGACGTGCCGACGATGCCGAGCACCGGCGCGGGCGGCACGGCGGGCGATGCGAATTCGACGCTGATGTACGTCATCGGCGCGGCCAGTCTGTTGTTGCTGGCGGCCGGTGGTGGCATCTTCGCCTATTCGCGGCGCTCGGCATAACCCGCTGAAGATCCGAGCCGTGCTCGCGCGCTTCAGACGCGTGCATGCTCTGGCGGCAGCGCTCACCCTTGTGGGCGCTGCCGGCCTCGTCTTTGTCGCGTTCAGCTTGTTGAGTGGACCGGCGACCGAGGCCGCAAGCGACGATCCGCTCCTCTTCTCCGTTGGCGACGTCCCCAAGCCAGTAGGCACGCCGTCTGAGAACGGAGCGTCCGCGCAGCCTGGCGACGAACTTCCACAAGTTCCGGATGCAGCCTCGCAGCCAACAGCAGCAAATGATATCGACGCCAGCCCTGACGGCAGTTTCAACAAAGGCGGCGATGTTCAGCTAAATGAGCCGCTTGCTACGCCGTTGCCAGCGCCGACTGCGGGCACCTCACAGAGTGGCGTGCGCTCGAACCAGGCTCAGGGCTTTGAGCCAACCGACATCCGCATTCCGGCGATCGACCTCGCGGCGCGGGTCGTGCCCGTTGGCACGACGAGCTACGGCGCGATGGAAGCGCCACGCCGCTACTCCGAGATTGGTTGGTGGTCGCCCGGCGCGCGTCCCGGCGACTCCGGGCGGGCCGTCATGGCCGGGCACGTAGATTCCCCGTGGGGCGCGGCGGTCTTCATCAACCTCGACAAGCTGGAGCCGGGCGATGAGATCATCGTCGGCAACGGCCTGGAGGAGCTGCGCTTCGTCGTCCGTGGCGCTGCGGTATACCGGGCTGATGCCGCGCCGGTCGAGGATATCTTTGGGCCATCGTCCGAGCAGGAGCTTGTCTTGATTACCTGTGGCGGCTGGTTCGACCGCAACACCGCCAGTTATCTCCACCGTCGGGTCATCTTTGCTGTGCTGGCTGATCCCGACGACACGCCCTCCGCTGCCGGCCAACCTTCGGAATAGAACTGCTCACATCCCCACCCTATCCACAGCTGTGCCTCCTCATACATTGCCGTCGTGACTCTGAGTCGATATGCTTGGTTGTCAAGGTGTACGGACAGTCCGTGCCAGGGGTAGCCAGACCCCGAACGTCGGCGTTGGCTGGAGTCTCGCTCTGGCGAGCGCAACGGGATAGCGAGAATTGGCGATGCTCGAGAGCGACCATCTGCAAGAAACCGCGAACCTGCCCGAAGGCATTGACGTCCCTGAACCGAGCCTGACCAGCCAGCAGCTCGCCGAAATCCGCGACGAGTGGCTCCGGCCGCTGCTGATGCAGCTCCGGCACCAATCCGAGGAGGTCGGCCGGCTCGAGATGCAGGTGCGGCAACTCCGGAACGAGCGCGACGGGCTAGCTGTCGAGCGTATCGAGCTACAGGAACTGCTCGCGCAGCAGCCAGAACCGGAGCCGGAGACTGAAGAGATAGCCGTCGAGCCGGAGGGCTTCTCACGCGCGTCATTGCTCGCGCTCGCCGCACAGCTCCAGACCACCGAGGGTGCGGCAGTCGTCGGGATCATCATCGCCCTGGGACTGTGGATGGGCGTCGGATTGCTCACCTGGATCGCAATGGGTTAGCTCCGGAGACCCGGTTCCAGGAAGGCAAGAGCCACTGACTGTTCGCCTCCGCGACGATGCCTGCCTCGACGCGGAAACTGAAGCTTCTTTGTAACGCCCCGCGCTGAGCCGTTGTGCCTTCTTAACTGAATCCCCGCTACCGTGAAGTGTGAACCGATCGACCGCCGTACCGGCGTCTACGTTCGGAGGCATGCATGACCGCGAACACGGCGACAACCTCGCCCACCAGGCGCTTCTTCGCACTGCCGGCCACACGTCAAGGTGGCTGGGCGCTGGCGCTTGATCTTGCCTTCTTTGCCTTCATGGTGGTCTTCTTCGCCCTTGTCGCGTCGGACCAGCGCGGTGGCGAGACCTTCTTCAGCAACCTCTGGCTGGCGACTCCGATTCTTCTGGCTGGGCTCTCGGCAGTTGCAGCTGGTGTCGTGGCGTGTGTGGCGATCTTCCTGCGCGGTGAGCAGTCGATCTTCAGCTTCGCGAGCGTACTTCTCGGCGGATTTGTGCTCTTCTGGATCGTCGCCGAATTGGTCGGCCATGACGAACCGATTACGCCGGCGGGCTCGCTGACGGTGGAGGAGTTGCTCGATAGCCCGGTCTACCAGGAGGAGGTCGCCGTCTACGGGCGTGTCGACCACCTCGGCGAGTTACTCTGCCCCTGCTTTACGCTCGAATATGGCGAGGGCGTCTTCGTCGTCTGGCACGACCTCATGGTGGCGGAAGACGGCACCGCCCGGCCGGTAGTACAACTTGGTGATCTCGATGATGGTGATTACGTCACTATTCGTGGCGAGCTTCGCACCCCTGACGAAGCAACAACGATTCAGGAGTTCTGGGCCGCGTCGATCAGCGAGCCGGACTAGGGTAGGCTTTGCGTTACTCTGACTTTTCGCGGTCGATCCAGGTGGTGACTCATGGCGCATGCGGTTCAGTTTCGTCGCACGCAGTCGCGTGTCACGCTGGCATTGGCTACCGCCCTGTCGGTGATTGGTGCTATCGCGATCGTTGCCGGGCCGACTCGCGGTGGCGACCAGACGCCCGCGGGAGTCGTCACTGTCCGAGAGCTTCTCCGCCAGCCAGATGAGCTTTCACCGGTAGCCGTGTATGGAGAGATTGCCCCTGGCGAGCGCCCCCTGTGCCCCTGCTTTCGTTTGCAAAGCGGCGGCGACAGCATGGTGGTCTGGTACGACCTCGTGCTGGAGGACGACAGCTCCGGATCGGCCTATAGCGAGGTTCGCGGGCTGGACGACGGCGACCGGGTAATCGTCGTCGGCAGTGTCTGGAATCCGGTCTATGCAAAGGGCATCGTTCACTTCAGAGCCCAGGCTGTGGAGCCAATTGACTGACTACTTGGACAGTTCGATCTCGCTCAGATGACCGACTCCATTTCGAGGAGTTGGTCGTCC
Source organism: Chloroflexia bacterium (assembly GCA_030431755.1). Classification (GTDB taxonomy): domain Bacteria; phylum Chloroflexota; class Chloroflexia; order Thermomicrobiales; family CFX8; genus JAUIIK01. The sequence goes on along the minus strand of JAUIIK010000030.1, from coordinate 24,567 downwards.
TCGATGGCCCGGATGGCCTCGTCGAGGCGGAGCGAGAGGACGCGTGAGACGCTGTCGTCGCCCATTGTGATGCCGTAGAGCGTGTCTGCGCCTTCAATCGTCCCGCGGTTGTGGGTGATGACGATGTATTGGGTGTCCTGCGCCAGATCGCGGAGCTCCTGACGGAAGCGGATCACGTTCGACTCGTCGAGGGCCGCGTCGACCTCATCGAGCATGCAGAAGGGGCTCGGGTTCACGCGCTGGATCGCGATCAGCAGCGCGACGGCGGTCAGCGCCCGCTCGCCGCCTGAGAGCTGGTTGAGTCCCTGGAGCCGCTTGCCCGGCGGCCGCACGACGATATCGATGCCGCCCGGCTCGTCGCCATCGGGTTCATGACTCAGCCGCGCCGAGCCACCGCCAAAGAGCCGCTTGAAGGTCGCTTCGAACTCCTTTGCAACCTCGTCGAACGTATCGCCAAAGCGATTGCCCATCTGCTGGTGCAGGTCGCGTAGCACCTGGCGCAATGATTCAGTGGCGCCTTCGACGTCACTCAACTGGCTGGTCAGGTATTCCAGCCGTTCGGACTCCTCGCGATGCTCTTCGATGACGTCTTCGCCGGCCGATCCCATCCGGCGGAGTCGTTCCCGCAGCCGCCGGATCGCCTGTTCGGTCTCTTCCGAGGCGTCTGAAGCGCACGCTACGAGGCCGGCCGGGTCGTCGATGTCGAGGTCGTCGAGGATGCGGTTGCGTAGCAGATCGACAGCGTCTCCGGCGCGGGCTACGTCCAGCGCCGCTTGATCGAGCCGGCGTTCGGCTTCCCGCAGCTCGCGGCCGCGCTCTTCGATCTGTGACTCCTGGGCGGTGATCTCGTCCCTGAGCTCTGCCAGACGGGCGGTGATCGGGCCCATGCCGCCACGTTCTTCGGCCAAGGTCGCGGTTAGCGACGCGACGGTTTCTTGGAGCTCCGCCGCGTCGCGCCCGAGCTCGGATCGTCGGGCGGCGATGTTCGCGATTTCCGCCTCGTGCCGGGCGCTCTCGTCTACGGCGCGGTCGATCTGGGCTGCGAGGCTGTCCCGTTCGCGCTTGGCCGAGCGCAGGCGTTCCTCCAGGGTCGCCAACTCGGTCGAGAGTTGGCCGAGGCCGCGCTCGTCTGGGATAGGCATGTCATTGAGCTGTTGCTTGAGCTGTTCCCGCTGCGCTTCGAACTCCCTGGTCTCCGCTTCGATGGCGGCGCGCTCCTGGCTAAGTGGCTCGGAGGTCGAGGCGAGCGTTGCCAGGTCGTCCCGCAGCCGGCCCAGCTCCTGCTGCTGACGAGTGACTGTCGCGGTCTCGGCTTCCAGTTCCCGCCGGTGCTGACGCCGGCGTTCGGTTGCCGCGCGTTCACGCGTGCGCGCATCGGCTAGCTCGCTGTCTAGCGATTGCAGGCTATCGACCTCCCGCTCTTGCCGTCGCTGCAATGTGCGAATCGACTCGCGGGCATCTTCCAGCTGTCGCTCAGCCGCTTCGATGCGGGCCGGCAGGCCGCGCCGCTCCCGTTCGCGGGCCAATAGGCCGGCGCCGCGCATGCGGGAGCCGCCGGTAACGCTGCCGGAGGGCGCGACGAGCTCGCCCTGGAGGGTCACGATGGTCCAGCCATCGAGCTCGCGACTGAGCGCGTGGGCTGCATCGAGGTCGCGGGCGACGAGGGTCCGGCCGAGGAGCTGGTCGATGACGACGCTGATCTCCGGATCGTACTCGACCAAGGCGGCAGCGCGGTCTATCAAGCCTGCCGGCGTCGCGGTTAGCTGTCGCGGCCGGTAGCGGCGCAGTGTGTCGAGCGGCTGGAAGCGGGCGCGGCCCGAACCAGTGGATTTGAGGTAGTCGACGCCGGTGGCGGCATCGTCCCAATGCCTCACGATAATGTCCTGAAGGTGGCCACCGAGCGCCGTCTCGATGGCGGTCTCGTACTCCGCCGGGACGCTCACCACCTCCGCGACCGTGCCGACTAATCCCGGGAGATTGAGTTCGTTGCCGCGGGCGGCGCGTAGCACGGCACGGACCCCGGCATGCAGCCCTTCGCCTTCCGCCCAGATACGTTCGAGCAGCTCGTGACGGCCGCGCAGGCGGTCGAGATCGCGTTCGCTCTCCTGGCGCAGTGCCTGGGCGCGACGTAGCTCGCCCTCGAGCTGGTCGAGTGTCCGCTCCAGTTCGTCACGCTGCTGCCGTACCGATTCGACTTCGGCGGCTGCTTCCGCGATCTCCTCATCGGCGCGATCCGTCTCGCGGCCGAGTTCGCCGAGCTGCTCTTTGAGTGACGCCAGCCGCGTCTCAAGCTCCGTCGCGGTGCGTTCGAGGATCGTTGCCCGTTCGCGCGCTCCCGCCAGGTCGATGTCTATCTGATTCAGCCGCCGCACGCGCTGCCCGTTGGCGCTCTCCTGCTGGGCTAGCTCTGTTTCGAGCGTTGAACGCTGCTCGAGCACCTGGTCGCGCTCCGTGATGTGCGCGTCGTAGCTGGCGCGGTTGGTGGCTACCTCGTCACCCAGCGCCGCGATGCGTTGTTCGGTTGCCGCGAGGGCTTCTTTGCGCTCGGCCTGCGCAGCCTCGAACTGCTCGCGCGCACGAGCGCGCTCGCGGGCGCGCTCCTCTGCTGCCCGAGACTCGGCCTGGAGTAGTTCCAGGCGGTGCCGGGCGGCGGCAAGATCGGTCTCGAGCGTCGACAGGCGTTCGGCCTGGGCCGCTCGCTCGCTCGCAAGCTTGCGTTCCGCGGCCCGCGCCTCGGTAAGTGTCGTGCGGATGGATGTATGGTCGCGCTCCAGTTGCTCGACCGTTGCAGCGGCCGCTGCGTGGCGGATATTCGCGGCCTCGTGGCGCTCCCGCGCCGTGATCCAGAGCGCGCCATAGTAGCCGCGTTGCAGCTCGCTCAGTTCGGCGCGGACGCTCTCGTATTGCTGTGCCTGCCGCGCCCGGCGCGCCAATGAGCGCACGCGCGGTTCCAGCTCGCCGGTGATGTCCTGTAGCCGTTGGGCGTTCTCCTCGGCTTCGGCCAGCCCGCGCTCGGCGCGCACGGTCTGCATCCGCAACCCGGTGATCCCGGCTGCGTGCTCGAAGAGGCTCCGGCGGTCGTCCGGCCGCTGGCTGAGGACGGCGTCGACGAGCCCCTGGCCGACGATCGTATGGGCCTGGCCGAGCGGCGCCGTGAGCTGCTGGATATCGCGCAGCCGGACGCGGTTGCCGTTGATCAGGTACTGATTTTCGCCAGAGCGGTGCGCCCGGCGGGTGACGTTGACCTCGTTGAACTCGATCGGGAGCAGCCCGGAGCTGTTGTCGATGGTCAGCGAGACTTCGGCCAGCCCCATGCGACCCCGGCGGTCGGAGCCGCCAAAGATAATGTCCTCCGTCCGGCGGCTGCGGAGGTTCGAGTACTGCTGCTCGCCCAGTACCCAGCGCAACGCTTCGGCGACGTTCGACTTGCCGGAGCCGTTCGGCCCGATGATCGCGGTGACGCCCCGGTCGAAGACGAAGGTCGTCGGGTTGGCGAAGCTCTTGAACCCGTTGATATCCAGTTGCTTCAGATGCGCCAAAGCGGGCACAGCACCTTTGCACTCGTGCGGTTCGCGGTGTTTCTCTCCCGGCGCACACGCGCCCGGACCAACCGCCGATGCTACCACGCGGTGCGCGTTGGAGACCGTTCGGCAGCGCTCCAGCGGTATCATTCAAGGGCGTCTGAGAATGGAGCGAACGATGACTGAGACGATCTGGTGGAACGCCCTCGCGACGCCCTTCGGCGACCTCGGATTCGCCAGTTCGAACCAGGGCTTGCTGACCCTGCTCTTCCCCAACGCCATTGATGAGCGCGACGAGGTCATTGCCCGCCTCGCGCCCGGCAGCCGCGTCGCGCCGGGAACCGGGCAGAATCACGCCGCCATCCGGCAGGTCGAGGAGTATCTGGCCGGCGAGCGTCGGAGCTTCGACATCCCGCTCGACCAGCGCGGGACCGATTTCCAGAAGAGCGTCTGGCGGGCCGTCTATGCGGTCCCCTGGGGTGAGACGGTGAGTTACGGTGAGATCGCCCGGAGCATCGGCAAGCCCGAGGCCGTCCGCGCCGTCGGGGCCGCCAATGGCGCAAACCCACACCCGATCATCGTGCCCTGCCACCGCGTCATCGGCGCGGATGGCTCGCTAACCGGCTTCGGCGGCGGGCTGCCGCTCAAACGCCGCCTCCTGACCCTCGAAGGCGTGCCCGAGCAGCGCACGTTGCCCATCGGCTGAGATTGGCCGCTGTGCGGTTCCACATCCGCGCCAATTGGCAGCGAAACCGCGATTCTCCCAGGCTTGGCATCCCGAGCGGAGGCTCCGCGAAGCGAGGGATCTAGCTGAACCGGCATGGGGTCAGAAGGGGCGTACTGTGCTTGGGCGGGTTTCTTTGGTCCCGTAGCCCGTTGCTTTTGTCCGTAGATCCCGCGCTTCACAGAGCCTCCGCTTGGGATGCCAACCATGAGAGATGGGTCGGTCGTGGTCGGCTGCTTCCGGCAACCACTCGACGGTAGGGTTATCCCTACCACCCGATTTCCTGCCATCCATCTGGTCGCGAGTCGGCGTTTGCCGCAAGATAGGAGCGTGATGGCGTTGGATTGCCGCGAACAATGGAGTTAGCGGCACTGAGACAGACGAAAAGGACCAGACTCAATGGCTGAGGTATCCGCAACCGACAACGGCGTCGGTCGCCAGTTCCCCTACAAGAACCCCTTCCGGGCGTTCATATCCGCCGAGCCCTGGCTGGCCGTGATTTTCATGGTTACCAGTTTCATTCTCGGCGTTTTCTGGTTCACCTTGCTGGTCACGGTGCTCGCGACCGGGCTGGGCACCGCGCCGACGATTCTCGGCGTGATCATCCTGGTGCTCGCGCCCTTCGGCTGGATGTACGGCGCAAAGTTCGAGCGGGCGCGTGTCCGTAGCCTGCTCGACGTCTCGATCGCCGATCCCTATGTGCGGATTCCGAAGGGCTCATCGCGGACCGATGCGGTCAAAGCGCGCATGCTCGACCGCTACACCTGGCAGGATCTGCTCTACCTGTTCCTGCTCTTCCCGATTGGTCTGGCCGAGTTCATCATCGCGGTCGTGCTGCTGACGGTTGGGCCGGCCTTCGCGGCAGCCCCGCTCTGGTACGCCCTCGGCGGTGATGTGGATTTCGATGGTTCGGATGTCGACACCTGGCTGCTGGTCGCCCTGCTGAGCGCTATCGGCATCCTGGTCACGGGCGCGATGCCCTATGTCTTCGTCGGAGTCGGGCGCACGCATGCCTGGCTGGCCCGCAAGCTGCTCGGCAGCGACCGCGAGGCCGAGCTGGAGGCGCGGGTTGACGAGCTGACTGTCAGCCGCTCGCGAGCGCTCGATTCGGCGGTTGTCGACCTGCGGCGGATCGAACGCGATCTCCACGACGGTGCCCAGCAGCGGCTGGTGAAACTCTCGATGGATCTCGGGCTGGCCCGGGAGATGATGGAGTCCAACCCCGACGAGGCGAAGGCGCTAATCGACGAGGCCCACGAGGAATCCAAACGGGCGATGCAGGAGATCCGCGATCTCGCGCGCGGTATCCACCCGGCGGTTTTGACCGACCGCGGGTTGCGCCCGGCCGTCTCTGCTCTGGCGGCGCGTTCTCCGGTGCCGGTCGAGCTCAACATCACGCTCGACGACCGCATTCCGGAGCGGGTGGAGTCGGCGGCCTACTTCATCATTGCCGAGGCGTTGACAAATGTCGCCCGGCACAGCAAGGCAACGGCGGCGACCGTCACCATCCGGCGCTTCGGTGATCTATTATTCATAGACATTGAGGACGACGGCGACGGTGGTGCGCAAGCGAACCGCGGCAGCGGTTTGGCCGGGATTCGGGACCGGGCAGCGGCGCTCGAAGGCCGTGTCGTCATCGAGAGCCCGCCCGGAAAGGGAACACTGGTGCACGTCGAATTGCCTTGCGGGTTGTAATCGCCGAAGACGCCGTACTGCTCCGTGAAGGTATCGCCCGCCTGCTCGACCACGCAGGTGACGAGATCGTCGCGATTGTCGAGACCGGGCCGGATCTGATCGACGCCATCGTCGAACACCGGCCCGATGTCTCGATTGTCGATGTCCGGATGCCGCCGTCCTTTAGCGATGAGGGCATCCGCGCCGCCATCGAAGCGCGCGCTAGAGTTCCCGACAGCCCGATCCTGATTCTCTCCCAGTATGTTGAAGAGCAGTACGCCGGCGAGCTGCTCGAGTCCGGCGCAGAGGGTGTCGGTTACCTGTTGAAGGACCGCGTGGCCGACGTCTCCGATTTCCTCTCGGCCCTCCGCCAGGTCGCCGGGGGTGGGACCGTCCTCGACCCCGAGGTCGTCTCCCAGCTCTTCAGCCGCCGCCGGCGTGATGACCGCTTGAGCGACCTGACCCCGCGCGAGTGCGAGGTGCTCGGGCTGATGGCCGAGGGCCAGTCCAATGGCGCGATTGCCGACCAGCTCTTCATCGGCGCAGGCACGGTCGAGAAGCACATCAGCAACATCTTCAGCAAGCTCAACCTCGACGACACCAGCAACCAGCACCGCCGCGTCCTCGCCGTTCTGGCGTACTTGCGGAACTGAAGGTACCCGTGCCGCTTCATCCGGCGCTGACTAGATAGTCTCCCCGATCGTCGGGTGTGATTCATCGTCGACGCTGACCCGTGACGCGCGCCCTCTGAGGATTGGCATCCCGAGCGGAGGCTTTGCGAAGCGAGGGATCTACGGACGGGGGAGTGCCTGGACGTGAACACCGATGTCGTACGGCGTTGGCCTTCCCGTCGGTCCGCGCAACCTCAGCTAGATCCCGCGCTTCGCGGAGCCTCCGCTCGGGATGCCATGGTTGTTGCTATCGCGCTTCCCGGCAGCATGTGAGTGTCATTTGGGGCACGGGCCGGAACCGGTTCGACTACTGCATAGCAGCCCGAATGCGCTCCGCCGCTGCTGCAACCTTGTCGCCGTCGATCCCGGTCTCGATGCCGAGGCCGTCGAGGAGGCGGACCAGCTTCTCGGTCGCCAGGTTACCCGGCGCGCCGGGGGCGAAGGGGCAGCCGCCCAGGCCGCCAGCCGCGCCATCGAAGACGGTGATGCCGGCTTCCAGCCCGAGCATGACGTTGGGCAGTGCCAGATCGAAGGTGTCATGGAGATGCAGCGCTAGCTTCTCGACCGGCAGCTGATCGGCGGCGAGTGCCAGCACTGCGTCCATGTCGAGTGGCGTTGCCAGGCCGACGGTGTCCGAGATCGCGACCTCGTTGACGCCCAGATCGAGCAAGCGAGCCGAGACCTCGACGGCTTTCTCCGGCGCGATGCGGCCCTCGTAGGGGCAGTGGAAGGCCATCGAGACGTAACCGCGTACCCAGATATCGTGGGCGTGAGCCAGCGCAACGACCGGCGCGAAGCGCTCGAAGGTCTCGTCGATGGTCGCCCGAACGTTCGCCTGGCTGAATTCCTCCGAGGCTGCGGTGAAGACGCAGACGGCGTCGACGCCGGTCTCCAGCGCCCGTTCCATCCCGCGTTCGTTGGGCACAAGCACCGGGTAGCGCACGCCGGGCCGGCGGTCGATGCCAGCCATGACATCGCCGGCGTCGGCGAGCTGCGGGACAGCCTTGGGGTGGACGAACGATGTCGCCTCGATCCACTTGAGCCCGGCGTCGGCCAGCTCGTTGACAAATGCGATCTTCGCCGTCGATGGGATCAGGGCGGCTTCGTTCTGCAAACCGTCGCGGGGGCCGACCTCGAAGACCGTGACCTGTTGCGGGAGCGCTTGCAGGAACTGGCTCACTCGGCATCTCCTTCATTAGCAACTGGCTCGATGCTGACGACGATCTGGCGCAGGCCAACGAGATCGCCCTCGGCAGCGGAGACCGCCGTGACCACGCCGGCGAAGGGCGCGGCCAGGCTCATCTCGATCTTCATGGCTTCCAACACCGCGACTACATCGCCATCAGCGACCTGCTGCCCGGCTTCAACCAGCACTTGCAGGACCTTGCCCGGCATCGGCGCGCGGATGTCGCCGTCGCCAGCCGCCGCCGCGCCGGAGGATGGCAGCGGCCCCGGTTCGACGAGCCAGCGCCCGTTGGCGGTGACGACCTCCCAGCCGGCACCAACGGGCACGATGCATGGTGCAATCCGAAAATCGGCGTCGCCACTGATCGGGAGCGTTGCGGTCGCCTGCCAACCACCTGATTCGAGCCCGTGAAAGGTTGCCGTCGCTGGCGAGACGATGCGGAAAGGACCGACTGATCCCCAGGCTGTCGTTTGACTGGCGTGGGTGCGCTCGATCAGATCACGCAGAAGTGACTCCGGCGGTGGGGCGAATTCGAGCGCGATTGCGCCAGCCGTCGTCAGGTCGTGGCTGTTGGCGCGAAAGTCGCCGCCCGGTGCGAGCGCCGCCACCAGCCAGGGCCGATTGGTAGCGACTCCGGCAACAGCCAGGTGCCCCAAAGAGGAATCGAGAGCTGTGATGGCCCGCTCCCGGTTTGGCGCATGGACGATGATTTTCGCGATCATCGGGTCGTAGGCATCCGGAACACGGTCGCCCGTCGCATAGCCGGTGTCGACCCGCAGCGCAGCGCCAGGCTGGCCGGTTGAGGCAGGGAATTCGAGAGCGGTGATGAGGCCGGGCGACGGCAGAAACTGCTGGAAGGGATCTTCCGCGTAGAGCCGGGCCTGGATAGCATGGCCGTTCGTTGGTGGCGGTTCAGGGAGTGCGCCGCCCTGCGCCAGTTCGAGCTGGAGGGCGACGAGGTCGAGGCCGGTCACCTCTTCTGTGACGGTGTGCTCGACCTGCAAGCGCGGGTTGATCTCCATGAAGAAGAAGCGGCCATCGCCGCCGACGAGGAACTCAATTGTCGCCAGGTTGAGCAGGCTGATGCCCTCGGCCATCGTCCGGGCGGCCGCGTGGATCTCGGTCCGGAGCGAATCGGGGAGTCCCGGCGCTGGCGCTTCCTCGACGACCTTCTGGTGCCGGCGCTGGAGCGAGCAGTCGCGGTCTCCGAGCACGATGGCGCGGCTGCCGTCACCGGCCACCTGTACTTCGACGTGCCGCGCGCCCTCCAGATAATGCTCCAGAAAGAGCTCGGCTGCTGCCCCGGAGCCGCCGGCCTCGTTGAGCGCCGAGCGGATCGCGCTCTCTAGTTCGTCCGCATGCGCCGCAACCCGCAAGCCGCGTCCGCCGCCGGCCCCTGCGACCTTGGCGATGACCGGGTAGCCGATCTGTTCGGCGACTTCCAGCCAGCTTGCCGCGTCGTCCAGGTCGAGCGCCTCGCTGCCCGGCACGACCGGAACTCCGAGATCGATGGCGGTGGCGCGGGTTGCGATCTTGTCACCGGCCAGCGCGAGTGTCTCTGGGCTTGGACCGATGAAGGTGATTCCTGCATCGCGGCAGGCCTGCGACAACCCGGCGCGTTCGCTCAGAAAGCCGTAGCCGGGATGGAGGGCTGTTGCTCCAACCTGGTTGGCCGCGTCGATGACAGCTTCAATGTCGAACTCCGCGCCGCGCTCCAACTGGACGACATTTCCGATGGCGCGGGCGGTGTAGCCGTCCCAGTCTGGTTCGCCGAGCAGGGCGACCGGCCCCCAGCCGCAAGCACGCGCTGTGCGGGCAATGCGCGCGGCGATCTCGGCACGGTTGGCGATGGCGAGGATCGGCGCGGACATTAGCGTTCCGCATCCTCGACGGCCCAGGCCGGTTTGCGCTTTTCGAGGAATGAGCGCAGCCCCTCCTGGCCCTCGTCGCTCTGGCGGCGTGCGGCGGCGAGCTCGAGAATCATCGCTCGGCGAGCATCGCGTGTCGGGTTTGTGTGGGTCAGAGTGTGCAACAGGTGCTTGATACCGGCGAGCGCGCCGGGAGCGCCGGCGCGTAGCTGGCCGAGCACTTCGTCAATCGCGCTATCAAGCTCCTCCGCGGGCACGACCTCCTGGACAAGACCAATCCGCAGCGCGTCGTCGGTTCCGAAGGGCTCGGCGCGCAACATGAGCTGCCGCGCATTGCGGGGACCGAGCGAGGTCAGCACAGCTTCCGAGATGACCGCCGGGACAATCCCGAGCCGGGCTTCGGAGAGCGAGAAGCGCGTGCCCTCGGCTGCGATGGCGATGTCGCTGGCGCAGATCAGGCCCATTGCGCCCCCGAATGCTGCACGCTGGACGCGGGCGACGATCGGCAGCGGGCAACGCAGCATATAGTCGAGCAGGTCGTGCAGGAGTGCCCCGTCGTGCTTGACCTGAGCGGGATCGGATACTTCCCGGTACTGGTTGATATCCGCGCCCGCGCAGAAGACCGGATCGGCCCCGGCCAGGACGATTGCGCGGACTCCGGCGTCGCCCACGGCACGTTCCATCGCCGCGTGGATAGCCTGGAGGTGCTCGCGTGAGAGCGCATTGCGAACCTCGGGCCGGTTCATCGTCAGCCAGGCGGCGTCGGCCCGGCGTTCATAGAGGACCATCTCGGACATCGTGTCGCACCTCGCCTGGAGATTCGAGCGGAAGACTCACCAAGCAAAGGATAGCCCGAACGTGCGCTCCGGCGTCGGCCATTGGCTGCCGTTGGAATTCCGTAATCTCTGCCCCGTACTATTTCGGGCAGAGGAAGGTAATCCCGATCACGGTATGCGCTGAGATCGCCCCGTAGATTGGGAGCCGGTAGCCTGAATTTGCGGGAGTCTATGAACGTGGCTGGCTTCTTCAACCGATTCACCACCGCGACCGTGGTCCTGTTGGTGCTCTCGCTGGCACTAGCTGCCTGCGGCGACAGCGCCGACGACGCCTCCAGTGATGACACAAACCCCGGAGCGCAACCAGTCGCGACGAGCGACATGGAGGACGTGCCAGCGACGGAGCCCGATGCGGCGATGTCTGATGATGATCCCGGCGACATGCCGGGGGATGCGACAATTCCTGAGCCAGCCGGACCGACCGAAGCGATGTCGGACGAAGAGGCTGAACCGGCCGACCCCGCGCCCGAGTTCGGCTCAATCGATTCCTGGCACAACAGCGAACCATTGACGCTGGCGGGGCTGCGCGGCTCGCCGGTGTTGCTCGTCTTCTGGGCCGACTTCTGACCGATCTGCCGGTCGGAGGTTCCGACCCTGATTGAATGGCAGGCCGGCTACGGCCAGCAGGGACTCAAGATCGTCGCCGTCAGTCAATTCCTCACCCGCGGCCCGATGGACGACACCATCGCCGAACTCGGCATCACCTATCCGGTCGCGGTTGACGAGGACAAAGACACCTGGGACGCCTACGGGATGCGCTTCTATCCTTCCTGGGCGGTCATCAGCCCGGAAGGTGAGCTGGTCCACCGTCAGGTCGGCAATGTCGCCACCGACGATGCCGTCATGCTCATCGAGCAGGAACTGGCGAAGATTTCCTGATGCCGGAGAGAAGCCGAGAACCGATCTCAAAGCTGCGCGGGCGTGCTGCCCGGTGGTTGTGCGCCGCGGCGGTGTGCGGGCTATTGCTCCCGCTCCTGTCAGCCTGCGGCAGTGGTGACGACGCGCCAGCAGCTGACGAAAGCGCCCAGCAGCCACAGGCCACCGCAACAGCAGCAATTGGCACTGCGACATCCACTCCTGTGCCTGCGTCAACTGCGACCAGTCAGCCACCCGAACCTGTGACGCCGACGCCGACAGCTATCGACGACGCTACTGTGTCCGCTGAACCATCAGTGCCAGCGCCGACTACTGCCGAGACGCTCATGCCGTCGCCGGAACCACTCTCGCCAACGGCGACCGTCGCTGACGCGCCAACCGTGCCGCCCACCCCGACTGTGCCAGTGGCTACGCCAGAGTCAACCGCGACACCTGAGCCGCCTCCGACTGCCGCGCCCACGGCGACACCTGAGCCAACACCGTTGCCGGAGCCGACACCGACGCCCGAGCCACCGCCCGAACCGGAGAATCCCGCACCGGAGATCGGTTCAATTGACTCATGGCACAACAGCGCGCCGCTGTCGCTCGATGCGCTGCGTGGCACGCCAGTCCTGCTCGTCTTCTGGGCGGACTACTGACCGGTCTGCCGGTCGGAGGTTCCGACCCTGAATGCGTGGCAGGCTTCGTATGGGGCCGAGGGCTTGCAGATCATTGCCGTCAGCCAGCATCTGACGCGCGGACCGATGGACGACACCATCGCTGAGCTTGGCATTACCTACCCCGTCGCCGTCGATGAGGACCGCGATACCTGGGATGCTTATGGCATGCGTTTCTACCCTTCCTGGGCGATGATCAGCGCCGAAGGCGAGCTTATCCACCGGCAGGTTGGCATCGTGATCGTTGACGCAGCAATCGAACTCATCGAACAGGAACTGGCCAAGCTCTCATGAGCATTGCACGACGTGAAAGGCAGAGGAAGATGGGTACAGGCTTGCGACGCTGGTTCGCCGTAGGCATTGCGCTGGCGCTAATTGTTCCGCTGTTAGCGGCCTGTGGCGATGACGGCGGTGACGTTGAGCAGTCCAAGCCAGCGGCGTCGTCGAATAGTGGCGCAGAGCAGGTAGCCGCCGACCTCGCGCCGGAGATTGGGACGATTGATAACTGGTACAACGGCAGCGCGACGAGCCTTTCCGAGCTGCGCGGCTCACCGGTGCTGCTCGTCTTCTGGGCGGATTACTGAACGACATGCCGGTCGGAGGTTCCGGCCTTGAACGCGTGGCACGAGCAGTACGGCCCCGACGGGTTGACCGTTATCGGCGTCAGCCGTCAGACGATCCTCGGTCCGCTTGGCAACACCGTCGATGAGCTTGGTATCAACTACCTGATCGCCGAGGATAGCGACCGCGATACCTGGGACGCCTACGGGATGCGCGCCTACCCATCCTGGGCCTTCATCAACGCCGACGGTTCACTCGGTGGGCGCGGCGTCGGCAAAGTGACGGATGGCCAAGCTCCCGAGCTTATCGAACAGGCACTGGGAGCGTAGCGTTATGGCGCGGTTCTGCATCGTGAGGGACAGGCCATGACCGTTACCGAAGCGCCGCTGGTCTTCGCCGCGTTCATCGCGGTAATCGGTGGACTGCTTTCCTTCATCTCACCCTGCGTGATGCCGCTGGTACCGGGCTATCTCGGCTACCTGACCGGCACGATCGTCAGCGGCAGCAACACACCACCCCGCCGGCAGCTGCTGATGCACTCGCTGGCCTTCGTGCTCGGGTTTGCCGTGCTCTTCACCGTCTTCGGCATCGCCGTCGGCCAGTTTCTCGAACGCTGGCAACAGGGGCTCGACTACATCCGCTGGTTCGGCGGCATCGCCGTCATCGTCCTAGGCGTTCACACCATCGGCCTGATCAAGATCCCGTTCCTCGAACGCCAGGCCAAGGTCTCCGCCGAGGACAAGCTGCCGCGCGGCCGGCTTACGTCGTCGTTTCTGCTCGGCGTCTTCTTCGCGGCTGGTTGGAGTCCCTGCGTCGGCGCGATTCTCTCCGGCATCTTCGCGATTGCCGCGACGCAGGGTGCGCGAGCCGGGGTGCTCTTCTTCTTCTACGCCGTCGGCCTGGGTATCCCGTTCATCATCACGGCGTTGGCCTTTGGCTGGATCACGCCGCTCCTACGCAAGATGAACCAGCACCTGGGCGCGGTCTCGGCTGTGTCTGGCGTCTTCTTGATTGTCGTCGGGGTGCTGCTGCTGACCAACCAGTTCGAGCGCCTGGCCCAGTTCGCGCCGGTCATCGACGAACCCGAGCTCTTCACAAGTTCGGTGCGCTCCGCGCTCCTGATGCTCTAATACTGTTTCAAGGTGCGATTGTCGCGATTGTTGTAGGGGCGTGGACCCAGGGGGGTGCCTCTCACGCCAGCGCTGCGATCCATGCGTACGTTCGAGGTAAGCAATGGCCAGGAGTGACGAATCACGCCCCTACCGACGTCTGTCAGTTCATGCCATCTACAAAATGAAACAGTATGAGATATCTCAGCGGAGTGTGGCCCCAGTGCGCGCCTGAGATCTCTCCACTCCGCTATCGCTTCGGTTGGAATGACAAACTCTTTGCTATGGAGTTGTCCGGCGAGGTGAGACGTTGCACTCGCTTCACAGGTAACAGACCACTAGCGGTAGACCTCGTCGTGGCTGCCGATGTCGTGGAGGATGATCTCGCGTTCAGTGAACTCCACCGTCAACAGGATGCGGTTGTCATAGTCGACCGCGACGGCGCTGAAGCCCTCTAACGGCCCGTGGAGCTTATGCAATCTGAGGCTTGGTTGCTGCGGGTCAACAGCGAGGTCCTGGAGCGTTTGATCGATGCGCCGCCGTAGGATCGGATCGCCGCTCCGGAGACGTCTGGCGCGCCGTTTGAAGCGCGCTGTCGCGATGATCGTCCAGGTCATTCGTCCTCGTCGAGGTCGAGGTCACGTATGAGATCTTCGGCGCTGTCATAGGTGGTGTATCGTCCCGCTTCGTAGTCGGCGACCGACTCACGGAGGCGGGCCATCGCCGCGTCTTGCTCGGCTTCGACGAGCGCCAGATAGCGCGCCTCGGTCAGCACAACGTAGCGCGGTTCGTCGTACTGGATGATGTGGACCGGTCCTCGTTCGAGCAGGTCATCAACGGCGCTTATCCCGCGCCGCTTGATCTCGCGGGCAGGAATAGTATTCATACCAGTACTCCTTTCAGTACGTATATGGGTAGCATATCACGCACTGCTTTGGGGATTAGTCCGCGCATCCACACTGAAACCAATGTTTAGTCGACATAAGCCCACGGCGCGACCTGACCGCTGAAGCTGCGCGACAGGAGGTCGGCAAAGCGGATTGTCGTCCGGTCTTCGAGATAGGGACCAATCGCCTGGAGACCGAGCGGGAGATCATCGCGATTCAGGCCTGCCGGGAAACTCGTCGCGGGTTGGCCGGTGAGCGTCGCAAATGATGGGTAGGCCGACAGCAGGTCATAGGCGACGGGCGTGCCATTGACGTCCAGCATCCGGTCGAGCCAGCGTTCGTCGGTGTGCGGGTAGGCCGGGCAGAGCGTCACCGGCGTCACGAGGATGTCCCAGTCCCGAAAGAAGTCGCGGTACATGCGCCGGTAAAGCTCGCGCTGCTCGATCCAGCCGATGTAGTCGCCGACGGTGGCATCCATGCCCCGCGCTTTCGCCAGGCTGATGGGGTCGCCATTCTCCTTCAACCGGGTCACGGCGCGTTCGCGGACATGGTCCGGCAGGTTGCGCGCGACCATCGCATTGAGGAGCGCCAGGTAGGTCTCGTAGTATTCCTTGAAGTCGCCGATGTCCTCGGGAGTCAGCTCCTTGACCGTCGTGCCGCACTCGCTCAAGCGCCCGGCGAGCCGCTCCTGCGCCGCAAGCGTTTCATCGTCGCAGGGCAGCCAGTCGAGGCGGGGTAGGAGCGCGACGTTGAACTCCGAGAGCTCTGTGCCGCGTGTCTGCGGGATTGTCAGCCGCCAGCCGATGTCCTCGCCCTCCACCGGGCCGGCCATGACGTTCAGCGCCAATTCGAGATCGTGGGCGCTGCGTGCCAGCGGACCCTGGACGGTTAACGGGACCGCTGGATTCGGGAGGCTGCCTTTCGGCATCGCCGTCTCGCTCGGCTTGTGGCCGTAGATGCCGCAGTAGGCGGCCGGGATGCGGACCGACCCGCCGATGTCACTGCCGAGCTCCAGCGGGCTCATGCCCGTTGCGACTGCCGCCGCTCCGCCGGTGCTGCCGCCGGAGGTCATCTCCAGGTTCCAGGGGTTGTTCGTGCGTCCGAAGAGCGGGTTGCTCGCCTGCCAGTCGCCGGTGTTCGGGACGTTCGTCTTGCCGAGAATGATCGCGCCTGCCGCTCGCAACCGCGCCACATTCGGCGCGTCCGTCTCAGCGATGTGTTCGGCGCGTTCCGGGTTGCCACCGGTCGTCCGCAACCCAGCTACGTCGATCTGATCCTTGATCGTCACCGGCAGCCCGGCCAGCGGCAGCGCATGTCCGCGCGCCCGCGCCTCATCCGCTTCCCGGGCCATCGCGCGCGCATTGTCGTAGTTCTTCGTGACGATCACGTTGATGGCCGGGTTGTGCCGTTCGATGCGCTCAATATGGAGCTCAACCAACTCCCGCGAGCTGATCCGTCCCTCATCGAGAGCCGCGAGCATGTCGGTGGCGCTGGCGAATGGGTTGAATTCACTGGGCATGGTTGTCCTCGCGGTCGCTGCTCATACGATAGGTTGAGTCGCGCCACATGATAGCGTGGTTGCCGCCTACCAGAGTAACTGTTGATCGCCCTGCTGATTGCATGAAGATGTGGGGACCTCGTGACTCGGAGAGACCAATGCCTCATTTCCGGCTCTGCTTTGCGCTGCTGGTGGCTGTCTTGGCGCTTGCGCCAGTGGCGATCCGGCCGGCGTTCGCTGGCGATATCCCAATTCAAGACACAAGCTTCGAGCGTACCTGGAATCGTACCGATCTTCCGGTGGCTGAGGGTGTGGTCGCGCGCACCTGGGTATGGGGTGCGGCACGTTCCGAGAGCATCTCTGAGCCCTATGCCGAGAGCCCTGACGGCCGGCGCAACGTCCGGTACTTCGACAAGAGCCGTATGGAGATCACGCATCCGGACGGCGATCCAGACACCCTCTGGCACGTCACCAATGGCCTCCTCGTGGTCGAGCTGATCAGGGGTGAGATGCAGGTTGGCGATGATGAGTTCGTTGCGCGATTCCCATCGGAGATCCCAGTTGCAGGCGACAACATCGCGCAAAATGGCCCCAGCTACGCAACATTTCATGGACGTATCGAGCCGGCAGATGAGCGTGGAGATGAGCCAATCACTCAGCGCCTGGACTGGCAAGGTGGCGTCAACAGCGATCCGGAACTCGAGGCTCGCGGTGTGCACACTGCCTTCTACGATGAAGTCGTCGGCCACAACATTGCCGCGCCGTTCTGGGAGTTCATGAACAGCTCGGGAACGATCTGGGACGCCGGTGAGTTTGTCGATGGCCTGCTCTTCCCGAACCCCTTCTACGCGACTGGCCGCCCGATCACCGAACCGTACTGGTCCGACGTCACTGTCGCCGGTACCGAGAAGCTCCTCCTGATCCAGTGCTTCGAGCGCCGTTGCCTGACCTACACGCCGGACAACCCTGAGGGCTGGCAGGTCGAGGCCGGAAATGTCGGCCTGCACTACCACCAGTGGCGCTACGCTAGGTCATCGCGCGAGGGGACGGTACTCATCGAGAACCAAGGAAACCTCCTCGCCGTACGCGCAGATGGCACAACAACTGTCAATCTCACCGCGGACCTGGATCTCTTTGCGTCAGAGGCCGCCTGGTCCCCGGATGGATCGCGTATCGCATTCGTCGGTTCCG
Organism: Chloroflexia bacterium; assembly: GCA_030431755.1. Classification (GTDB taxonomy): domain Bacteria; phylum Chloroflexota; class Chloroflexia; order Thermomicrobiales; family CFX8; genus JAUIIK01. The sequence goes on along the minus strand of JAUIIK010000030.1, from coordinate 7,309 downwards.
GCGACCGTCTATATCCGGAGCCGGGCACGATCTTCGTCGTCAACGTGGACGGATCAGGGCTGGAGCAAGTGACTGCGGGCCCAGGTGATTCCGGGCCAAGCTGGTCACCCGATGGAACCCGGCTCGTCTTCGACCGTGTTATCGCGGCCCGTGGCAGCAATTCGGATGATCTGTTCGCTCAAGAGACGCAGTTGTTTGTCGTGGATCTGGACGCCGCATCGGAGTGGCAGTTGACCGACATCCCGAGAGAGACCAACTTCAGCATCTCTGAGAGCCCAGCATGGTCGCCGACTGGCGAGTGGATAGCGTTCAGCAATGCCAATGGAATCGCGGGTCCGTCGCCGCTCGACAGCACCATCTATCTGGTGCGTCCCGACGGCTCAGATCTGATTCCCCTGGCAAAGACACAAGGAGACGCTCAACTCGTCTGGTCACCTGATGGCGAACGTCTTGCATATGAGCGGCAGCGCGGCGGTAGCTGGGACTTCCACGGCCGGCACATTTGGTATGTCCAGATCGACGACCCGGAGCCGGTGGATGTGGCTGGTGGTGACGGCATTGATCCGGACAACCCCGTATGGTCGCCGTCCGGCGACTCGATTTTCTTTTCACCCGGAGCTGGACGCAACTTTGTCGTATCCGGCCTCGCGAGCTATGACCTCGCGACGACGGAGTCGACACTCGTTGCGCACTATGGCCGACAGCCTGCCTGGTCACTCGATGGGAATACGCTGGCGGTTGTAGCGCGCGGTGGGATCGTCCTGATGAACGCCGATGGTTCGGACCAGGTCCTGATCTACAGGGGCGGAGCCAGGCCCCAATGGCAGCCAGCGTCGTAGGTTGTCGACGATTGGGGTTCAGATCGTATCCATTCCGAACTTGCGGTTTCGACGGACAGCGCGATGAATCGGCGCGAGAAGTAGGCGGCTAGGCGACGCTACTCGGGGCCAGACACTAGTCCTCGCTGGATCAGATCCTCGAATGCATCGGCGAGCCAGTCCCAGTCCGGATCCTCATCCATGCGTCGCAAGAGTGCATTGCCCGGCAAGACCGTTCCCATGTCGTTGTCAACGACGGTCGGCATCGCCCTAATCAGGAGCTGTAGCGCCATCTTGACATATCGAACGCTTCGGTACTGTATCGATATGAGCGCTGTTTGTTCGATGCCGATGTGCTCGTCGACGAGCTGCAATATCGTTTCGTCCTCCACCTGGTCATACAGCTCTGAGAAATCCTTGTATAGTTCGAAACCGAGCCACGTGTCACCCAGGTCAACGTTGAATACTTCATTGGGAGTCTCATCCATAGTCGTATCCCGGATCGCCATTCGTGTCTGGTCGAGCGACTCGACTATCTGTGCCAGGTCCGTGCCAGAGTAGTGCCGCGGAACAAAGACGAATACGCTTTCCACGTTGCTGTCTCCTAACTTTAGGCTGGAATCCAGGCGCGGAGCGCGAGCCGCGTCAATGCTCCGGTGAAGCGGCGAGTTTCTAGCGACCGTCGAAGCTCTGGATCTCGCCTGATCTGGGCTCTGCGGACTGCCCAGCCGTCGTGTATGAGTCCGGCATTGTAGTACAGTGCCGCCACCGAGAACCCCACGCATCCCCAAAACATGATCCACTAATACCCAGGGCTTTCACTCGTGTTGAAGATCCAGCTCAGGAGCATGGGGATGACGGCAAAGCCGAACCAGATGTAGAAGGCGTGTCGAAGATTCGGTCCACCATCGGGCGTCGCTGGATCCGGCCAATAGTCGGAGTCGTCTGCGATGGCGTAGCGCCGGAACCCGTCAGCATACATCCATGCTCCAGCTTCAGGCAGCGTCAGATTGAGCCCGTCCTTTAGATATGATGACCGAATCGGGTCTCGACGACGCTCATGCGTCAGGGGTACAAATATGCTCCGACTGCGAGCTGCCGGGACATCCGGGTTGGCGCTACCCTGCCGGGGATAGGCTGAGGCGGATGACGGCGTTGGCGAGGCCGTCGGTGACGAGCAGCTGGAGGCCGTCGGGACTGATGGCCATGTCGTAGGGTCGCAACAGCGCCGCGTTGGCGAGCGGGTCGAGCGGCGCGCCGGTCGCGTCGAAGACGGCGATCCGCCCGCTGGCGGAGTCGCTGGCGTAGACACGGCCATCCGGGCCGAGCGCCAGGTAGGGCTCGAAGAACTGCTGGTCTTCCCAGAGATCGACCGGCCATGCTTCCAGCGCTTCGCCGTCGAGGTCGAAGCGGGCAATCCGGGCGTTGTGAGAGTCAGCGACGAGCACCGTGCCGTCGTCGGTCACGGCGATGCCGACCGGCTCGATCAGCTGGCCGTCACCGGAGCCGAATGCGCCGAACATCTGGACAAATTCGCCCTCCAACGTAAAGACCTGGACACGCTCGTTGCCGGTGTCGGTGACGTAGAGCAGGCCGTCGTGGATCGCCAGATCGCGCGGCCCGTAGAACTGACCGCCGTTGGTCGTGACCAGCTCGGGATCGTCCAACGCGTCGAAGAAGCTGCCCCAGGCGCGCAGCTGCTCGCCGGCGGTGGAGAAGACTTTGATCTGGTGGTTCCAGGTGTCGGCGACGTAGAGGTTGCCGCTCTCGTCGATGGCGAGGCCGCCTGCGCCACCTGCGCCGCTCGGGAAGGGCGCGAGCGCGCCGTCGGCCAGGATGCCGTCGAAGCCGCCAACGGCGTCGAAGTGCTGCAGCCGGGTGTTGCCGCCGTCGACGATGTAGATGCCGCCCTGCTGGTCGAAGGCGATGCCCCGTGGCTGGCTGAACTGCCCGCCGGCCGTGCCGATCCCGGCCCGGTCTTCAAGGCTGTACGGGCCGGTCGAGACGGCGAAGCGCTCGGCGATGAGCGGGATCGCCTGGAGGTGGAACTCGCTCGCTGGAACCGCCTCGTCGGTCTCGCGGTTGAGCATGAAACCGAAGAAATGCCGCCAGCCGTCGAGCCGGAAGAGATCGCCGGCCAGGTCGCCCCAACCGGGCTCAGCCATGTAGGCCGGTTCGTCATACTGGTAAATGTAGGTCGCGCCGGGGAAGCCGGGCGCGGCTTCGGCCGGGTCGCGCGCGCCGCTGAGCAGGACGAGCTGGGTGCCTTCCGGGATCGACTCCGCGTCGGGGTCGAAGACCGTCAGATTTGGGTAGGCGCGGAAGTACCAGGCGAAGGGCTGCTCGATCTCCTCATCCAGCGCGATCCGCAAGCCGATGCCGCCGACCGGCATCCGGGCGTCGCGCTCCGTGCGGGTCAGATCGCGGGATATGCGGTTGACGCGGTCGACGACGACGGGAATGTCGTCGCCCATCGCCGGCGCGGTCAGGAGATTGCCAGGCAACCCCTGCCACTGGGTCGTGCTGAGGACGGCTGCGCGTACGCCGATGCCGCTGAAGATCAGGACAGCGGTTGCAACTGCCAGCGCGATGCGGAGACCCTCCAGGCGCTCCGCCGCCTTGACCAGCAGGAAGCCCAGCGGGACCAGCACGACGATGGCGATCAGGAGCAGTCGGACAACGGTCTCGGATGCAGTCCGCCCGGCTGGCGGCGACGCGAGCCCGGCCAGGCTGATGAAGGCAAAGGTCAGTATCACGAGGCCACCGATGAAGATGCCGGACCAGGTCATTCGCTCGCGGGCGCCCATCAGCCGCTCGATCAGTCCCGTTGCGCCGAAACCGGCTAGCAGACCCAACGGCAGCACGCTCAGCGCGAACCCGCCAGCGCCTACATCGCCGAGCAGCGAGATGCTGACGATGCTGACGACCGCCCAGCTCGCCAGCGCCCGGACGACTGGTAGATGCCGACCCCAGAGGAACCCGGCGATCGCCAGAATCAGGATCAGCGGCTCGTTAAGCAGCAGATTCCAGAGCGTCAGCTGGATGCCGTCGCCGATGTTGGCGATGTGGTCGTTCCAGAGGAGCGACAGCGACTCCAGCCGCGTTTTGTAGATGCTCGATGGCTGGGTCAGGAGCGCCGACGAGAAGAGGATGTAGGCGACGACGAAGCCGCCGGTGGCGCTCAACCACTGATCGCGGGTAGGCTGCTCATCGTCGTCGAAGGTCAGGTAGACGCCGATGAAGGTGAGCGCCGCCGCCGGCAGGCCGATGGGGCCGGAGAGTAGCAGCAACGCCAGCGCGATGCCGCCAAGCGCCGGGTAGATGACGCCTGCGCTCCGTAGCGCCTGCAGCGTCGCGGCGAAGACGAGCACGCTCAAGGTAAGGGTCAACGTGCCGCCGTCCAGCGTGCGCGAGGCGGAGATGAAGGTCGGCGAGAATGCCAGCAGCAACCCGGCCAATGCGGCAGGCAGCGTGCCCACCAGCGGCCGTAGCGCGAGGACGCCGAGAATCGCGATGATGCCGGCCACAGCCATGCTGACGCGAGCGACCGAGAGCGTCGTGTCGCCTAGGAACATGAAGAGCGTTATCCACTCGATGACGAAGGGCTGGCCGAACATCTCGTCCGGGATCGTCATGCCGCGCACCAGATCGTTGGCGGCCAGCGCCAGTCCACCCTCTTGCGGGTTGAAGGCCCAGCGCTCGAGCTCCGGAAGGCGCAGTGCCGCCGCCGCAACGAGGGCCAGCGTCGAGACAATCGCCGCTGCATTGAGTGGGATCGACAGGCCGCGGTCAAGCGCGGAATCGGCCGGGGGGAAACTCTCCCCGGCCGCTAGCTGCCCCTGGTGTTGGTTTTCGGCGTGCTGAATATCGCGCTCCAGTGTCTCTTCCCCGGCGTGCGGCCGCTAGTACCGCGCCTCGTCCCATATCTCGACCAGATCATTGCGAACGTAGACTCGGAAGTCAAAGTCGGAACGGATCTGGTCCCAGACCTCGCGATAGGCGACGAGCCGGAACATCTTGGCTTGCTGTTGTGGGTCGCGCAATGACCAGAGCGAGCTGCCGACGCTCTCGATCACATCGCCGACGGTGTAGGGCGCTTCCTGGTCGGTCTGGTAGTTTTGCCGGCCGGTGTCGTTGAGCTCCGGGGCGATCGCGAAGCGGCGGTAGATCGGGTTCTCCGGGAAGAACCAGCGCATCGTGTAGTCCTGGTAGGTGTAGCCGGCCAGCATGTCCTCGTTTTCGCCGAGGCTGTCCTGCGAGATCAAAATGATCTCGGCATTCGGCGGGCTGTCGATGGTCGACCCGTAGAAGCGCCGGTTGGGATAGTCGCGGAGATACCACTGGAAGGGCCAGGAGACGCCGGAGTCGTACCAGACGGCGACGCTCCGGTCGCCATTGACCTGCCGGCTGAACTCGCCGAGGTCGTCCATGACGCGCTCAACGTCCGGCGATGCCTGGCTGTACATCAGCATGTCGAGGGCGACGTCCCCCTCGGTGTAGGTGAAACGGTAGCTGACGTGCGCCTGCCCGAGGATCATGACGGCGATCATGGCGACCCCGGCGGTTGCGATGGCCAGCTTCGGCCCGAGCCGGTAGACGCCGTAGATCAGCAGCCCGGCCAGCGCCGCCAGCGGGACGTAGAGAATCCAGGGGTTGTCGGCCGCGAAGGGGCGCAGCGTGCGGACGTAATTGTTGATGTTCTCGTCGAAGACCCAGGGGCCGGCGCTGGCCCAGGCCCAGATCAGAAACCAGCTTGCGGTCAGGACCGGAATGCCAGCGGCAACAGCGACGGTCGCGAAGCGTGGAAGGGTGCCAGCCCGCGCTCGTGCCTCGACGTACTCGATAGCCTCTCCGGCATAGGAGGCCGCCAGCAGGATCATCGGCAGCACGACGTGGAGGCTGAGCCAGGGCATCTTCTCGCCGGCCCACGAGAGCACGACCAGCATCATCACTGCCCAATAGAGGAAGAACGCGCGCATGTAAGTGCGCCGCCCAACCTGCCCGCCGAGTGGGTAGTCGCCACCGCGGATGCGCCGGAGCACGTCGCGCACGGTCAGGATGCCGGCAATCGGGAAGACGGCCACGGCGACGAACTCGTACTGTGGGAGCAGCAGCAGGTAGTAGAACCACGGCTGCGCCCCGCGCTGGACATCCTGCTGGCCGAGCCAGTAGCCAAGCGCGCCGAAGGTGCCGCTGGCTATGCCGCCGAAGTTCGTGAAGAGGCTGGTGTAGAGCACGACGTAGAGCGTCAGCGCGATACCGACGCCGATGGCTAGCCCGCGATAGTCGCGCAACGCCAGATAGAGCGTATGGGCTGTTGTGTGGCGCGGCGCTTGACCAAACACGTCGTCGAGCCAGCGCCCGTTCTCGGTCCGGAGCCGGTCGGCGACCATCAGCGCCGCGACGACCGCCAGCCCGACGACGCCCAGCCCCGCCAGCACGTAGGGGTGCTGGAAGAGCTCGACGATGAAGGTGTTGATCTGTGACTGCGTCGGGTTCTCCCAGGGGATGCCCGGCAACGGCTCGACGTCGAACGCTCGCAGGCCGAGCAGGACGACGCCAAGTGCGACAACCGCACCGATCATGACGCCGAACATCGCCCGGTGGATCTGCCAGGCGACGATCGTTGCCAGGAAGGTCACGACGATGAAGGCGACGATGAACGAGACCTCCTTCGTCGTAAAGAGGAAGCCGGTCGAGACCGCCGCGATGACGATCCAGCGGCGCTCAGGGCGGTCCATGTACCGCAGCGCCGCGATGACGATGGCGAAGGTCGCGAAGAGCGTGTAAATGTCGTGCCGAATGAAGCGCGAGTAGTAGAGGATCGAGGGCGAGAAGAGCAGGATCGCCGAGGCCGAGAGCGCGCCCCACCGGCCAAGCAAGCCCGGCTTCCGCAGCAGCGCCGGCATCATCACGATCAGCGTCCCGAAGATCGCCGGGACGATCCGGGCCGAAACGTCGTTGTCGCCAAAGAGAAAATAGGCGAAGGCGTTCATGTGGAAGAGTGCCGGGCCGTGCATCAATGGGTTGTGGATGTAGTCGTAGTGGTCGAAGAACTGCCATGAGTAGTAGGTATGCAGGCTCTCATCGTGGTTCATCGCCCGCGACCCGAGATCCCAGAAGCGAGTCAAGAGGGCCAGGACGAAGAGCGTGAGGTAGCCCGCGCCTTCGACCGTCAGCCGGAAGCTACGGGCCGCCTGGGGCTGCGCCGTGGACGCGGTCTCGGTCGCCGGGCTCGCTGCCTCGTCAATGGCAGCGTCATCCAGGGTTAGCGCTGGGCTGGCCCGGCGTTCGCTCGATTTCACCATGGAGATATCCAGGCCAAGGTCGTCCGTAACTCCTGATCTGCCTGTCGATACTCGCCAGCGCTGCTTCGCAGGTAGTGTACAACCCAAAGATGTCGGGGTTCGTCATCTGGCGGCGCGAACATCGCCGGCTGACGTAATAATAGGTACGTGGTGGTTTCGGCTACGGTTAGTCGCGAGTCAGGC